>JAYZDB010000214.1:0-8847 GCA_036338025.1 Planctomycetota bacterium | reverse complement strand
GAAATGCGTATGGGTGCGGATGACGGAGTGGTGAACTGGCAACGGTGGATCGGGGGGATATGCATCCTGGGATCCTGGATGCTCGCATGGCGTTGGTGGCGATCACGGCCGCTGCTGGTGTTCTGCCTGCTCTCCTATCAGGCAATGCTGGTCCTGACATCATCGGTCCTTCCGCTACACACACAGATCGTCCCCTACCGGGTGTATCCCTCGAGCTTCTTCCTGTATCTGGGCCTGGCCGTGTTGCTCGGTCAGCAATCCCGGCGGGGAAATCTGATCCTGGCCGCCGCAGCCCTCTACTTTGCGGTGGCTTCAATCAGCATCAACCCGGTGTGGCGCAGCGAGGAATCCCTGTGGCGTCACAGCGTCGCCAAGGGCGGCGACATCCAAGCCCACGTAAATCTGGCGGCGGCGCTCCCGGACACCAGCAAGGAAAAGGAACAGCTCCTGCACACGGCAATCGCCATGAACCCGAACTCGGTGGATGCCCATCTGGCCCTCGGCGCCCTGTTCGGCGACACCGGACGACTCAAGAAGTCGTTTGACGAGTTTCAGACTGCGGTGTCCTTGCAGCCAGCGGTCGCCCAGTCACACTTCTATCTGGCGCGCGCCGCGAATCGCCTAGACAAGCCGCGGCAGGCAGCGACCGAGGCAAGGCAGGCCGCCACTCTCGATCCGGCAAATCTCGAGTACGCGTACTTTGCGGGCGTATTCCTCGGTCAAGCAGACCAGTATCGGCAAGCGCTGCCGTATTTCCAAAGCGTCATGGCCCGGCATCCTGGCTATCGGAACATCTTGTTCCAGATGGCACACGCGCATCAAAAACTCGGCGACATTCCCAAGTCGATCGGGATGTACCAGGCGCACCTCCGAGACCATCCACAACACGATCAGGCCTGGTTCAACCTCGGGTGGGCCTGCAAATCAGGCAAGCAATGGGAACTCGCGATCAAGGCTTTCCAGACCTGCCTCACCCGCAATACCAAGTTTCGCGAAGCCCATAAGCACCTTGCGGAGTGCTACGACAAGATCGGCGATGGCCAATCAGCCAGGCAGCACCGGGAACTCTACCGCAAAAAACAGTAGGCCTTGCCGGTTCACCCGGCGCCCGAACGAGCTGCCATCTGGCGGTCTTGCAAGCGCGACAGAAGAACCAGCGCGAAGATCGCGCCTAGGATCGCCATCAGCATGTCAGCCTGGGCATCGAACGGAGAGACTGCATCGGGGCGAGCAATCGCACAGCGCGCGAACACAACGAATCGAACCTGCAGACGCTGGGGCTACTTCTTGTTGCCGCCCTTCTTGTTGCCGCCCTTCTTGTTGCCGCCCTTCTTGTTGCCGCCCTTCTTGTTGGCCGCCCTGCGCTTCTCTTCCTTGCTCACCCTGGCGATCTCCTCAGGGTCCATCGGGACAGGATCAACGGGGTTGCTGACCTGGGTCACCACGACCATCTTGCCGGTAGCGGTGTTCATGCGGTTGAGAGTCTTGGTCTGCGAACCATCCTCGTGGAGGTAGTAGCGCTCACCGTTGCCGTCAATCTGGACCTTGATGATCGGGCTATAGGGGATATCGGAAGGCCAACCGTTCTTTGCTCCATAAGCCCCGTTCAGAATCGGCACAGACTTGCCGTTTGGCAGTTGCAAGCGATCTGCCGAAGCTGCGATGTTCTCCTCTTCGAGCGGGTATTTGCTCTTCTTCTTCGGCTTCTCTACCTTGGCAGCCGGCGCATCACCCTTCAGTTCCTTGGGGGAATCGGGCAGGGACACCTTTTCCTCCGGAAGCGCCTCGGGAGTGTCAGACACATCCGCCGAATCGTTCCACAAGAACTGGTATGTGACGGTGCCGGCTCCAGCCGCAAACACCAGGAAAAGAAGAGCTACTTTCGCTTGCATGGCGATAGGGATTTGGTTGGTTCGAATCGCTGAAAACTACCGGCCGTAATCTACCACGAATCGGAAGCGGTGGTGAACATCACCAGGAATCCCGGTGACGTTGCCGAGCTACAGCCAGCCTGTAAACAAGCAAACTCGTAGGAAACGGCCCGATTACTCCTCGATTTCGAAAATCTACCGGCCAGGGGGTCCGACACCGTTTTGGCTGCACCTTGCCGCATCGGACCACACACTGCTAAGTCGACGATAGCAAGGAGTCTACGACGCTATGACCTGCGTCGGATGCATCAAGCTGACTACCAGGCCGACAGGTCGATCCCATAACGGGACGACAGCCGGGAATTCGGTTCTTCGAAGCGGGTCCGCAGGCTGGCTTGCTGCTCCGACGTCAGCGGAGTCGGGACACCCGGGGTAGCGTTCACAACGTCATCGAGACCCGACGGAAGGAAGTCATGAGCGACTCCGAGGAACTCGTACAGGCGGGAGATTGTCTCGGCACCCGCGACCAGGTCTTCGTACAGCATTACGTGCAGGGCTGCCGCCCCGAATACACGCTCGTAGATCGCCAGATAGTCGACATAACGCCCGCGCTGAAGATATGCGAACGGGGACGTCGAGACCTGCGACGCGTCGTACTGCTCGCGCCGCTCCGCCTCACGTTCGAAGGCCTCCCACATCGACAGCGTTTCCAGACCATTGGTCTCACTGAAGCGGTAGTTCGAGATCGCCCGCGCTACCGGTTCGCGCAACAGGAACAGGATGCTGGCCTGGGGATAGAACTCGTGAATTCGCTGCGCGGCAGCTTCAGACTCGATGTAGCTGGTGGATTTCTCACCGCGCAGTTGCGCTTTGGAGTCCGGATCAAAAAACGTCGCCTCGTATTCCTCGCGACCACGCTGACGATAGGTTTCGTCGAGGAAGAACTTCGGTTCGGGGCGAACCGGCCGTGCCATCTCGATCTCGGGATGGGCATCGAGCAGGTTGTAGAGATACGTAGTGCCGGACCGCTGCGCACCAACCAGGAAGAACTGCCTACGACTCACCTGTCCCTACCTCGCCGGACCCACCACTTCGCACCACCTCACGAATGTGGTAGCTGGTGCCCGTCGACGTCTGGTTGATCAGACGGATGAGATACTCACCCAGCATGCCCAGGATCAGCAGGGTTATCCCGTTGAAGAACGACAGCAAGACGACCAGCGTCGTCCATCCCGGCACCGCCGCATCACCCAGAATGCTCTTGGCGACATAAAAGCAACCGAGCAGGAAGCTGAGCACAGAGATCACGACGCCGACCGTCGCAACCAGGCGCAGAGGATACGACGAGTAGTTGAACAAGATCCGCATCACCAACTGCGCAATCTTCACGAAGTTGTAGTTGCTTTGGCCAACCGAGCGTTCGTGGTGCTCCACAAGAACATTGGCGGGTTGGCTGGCGAACATCAGCACCAACCCGGTGATGTAGGGGTAGTTGGTCCGGAAGGTCAGGATTCGATCGACAACGTCTCGACGGATCAGCCGGAAGTTGCTGACGATCAGATCACGAGGCTGGAAGAAGATCCGCCGGTTGATGGTGCTGATCGCCCAACTCCCCCAACGCCGGTACGGCGAGTGACGCTTCTGTTTGAACTGCCCCATGACGAGATCATGTCCGTCGGCCGCCTTCGCGATCAGGTGCTTGATCTCCTCGGGGGGATTTTGCAGGTCATCATCAATCGTGACGACATAGTCACCAGTGGAGTGCTGGAAACCGCAGTAGTTCGCGCTGTGTTGACCGCTGTTCCGCAGGAGATCAATCGCAATGATCTTCGGATTGGCCTCGGCCTTTTGTTGGATGATCCCCCAACTGCCATCTCGACTAGCGTCGTTGACGAGCAGCAACTCGTAGTCGAGGCCTTCGCCTTCGAAAAATGCACAGGTACGATCAACCGTCTCACCCACGATGGCCTGACTGTTGAAGACGGGGATGACGACGCTGTATTTCATGGCGAAAGGAGTCCTACTTGCCCAGGCACGCCATCAAACCCTCGACCACCCGGGTCTGTTGGGATTCGGTAATGTCGAAGAACATCGGCAAGCGCACGAGACGATTGCTGAGATCCTCCGTCAGGGGCAGGTCGCCTTGTTTGTAGCCGTAACTCTGACCAACCGGTGAAGCATGCAGGGGGATGTAGTGGAAAACGGCCTGGATGGCGCGGTTTCGTAGGAAGTCAATCGCCTGGTTGCGGGCCTCACCGGTCTCAAACACCACGTAGAACATGTGGTAATTGCTGGTGCAGTAGTCAGGAATCTGTGGCAGCCGAATAAGGCCCTCATCTGCCAGCGGGGCAAGAGCCTGACTGTAGAAGTCATAGATCCGCTGGCGGCGTTCCCTGATCCCGTCGAGCAATTCGAGTTGCCCATAAAGGAAGGCAGAACACAACTCGCTGGGAACGTAGGACGATCCAATCTCGACCCAGGTGTACTTGTCGACCTCACCGCGATTGAACATCTGACGGTTGGTACCCTTGTCCCGAATGATCTCGGCACGCTTCTCTAGCTCAGGGTCATTGATGCAGAGTGCACCGCCCTCCCCACAAATGTAGTTCTTGGTTTCGTGGAAACTATATGCCCCGAGATGACCGATCGACCCGAGCGCCCGACCGCGATAGGTCGCGCCAACACCTTGCGCTGCATCCTCGACAACCCTCACCCCGCTGGATTCGGCGATCTTCATGACGCGGTCCATGTCGCAAGCAACGCCAGCGTAGTGCACCGGGCAAATAGCCTTGGTCCGCGGCGTGATCGCAGCTTCGACGTGTTCCTCATCCAGGTTCAGTGTGTCCTCTCGGATGTCGACGAATACCGGCTTCGCGCCCAGACGAGCCACTGCGTTGGCGGTCGATACAAAGGTAAACGAAGGCATGATCACCTCGTCACCAGGTCCGATGTCACTGAGGATCGCAGCCATCTCGAGCCCGGCCGTGCAAGACGGGGTCATCAGCACCTTGCCGACGCCAAAGCGGGTCTCTAGCAACTCCGCACAGGCCTTGGTGTAAAAGCCGTCCCCGGCAATATTGCCGAGGGTCACCGCCTGGGCGATGTAGAACAGCTCCTTGCCGGCGATGAAGGGCTTGTTGAAGGGGATCCGCTCAGGAGAATCGGACATGTGGGGTTTACGCGTTGGGCTCGGAAGTCACCCTGTAGGATCAATTAACGATGTCTGAAGCACCGATGTCGAGGGTTCGCAGCAGCATTCTCGCCACCAAGCGCTGCTTCTCGGGATGAACAGTACGGCGCGCCTACGCGGCACCCAGCCGAGGCCTCTGGTGCCATCTCGGCCCGCTCCGGTCCCGGACCGTGTCGTAACACGGAACCGCCTGATTGGTGCATCCCAGTCACACTCATGATACGCAGCCCCCATAGTACACCGTAGTTACAGCTAGTCCGTACCCATATCCGGGCGAAGATGTCGTAATAGTGGCGGTGCCAGGGTCCATCTACAGTAGGACACGCTCCGCCCTGGCTACCTGCCCAATCAGAGAATCAGAATATGCAACCCAAGACCGTTCTCATCGCCTCGATCTCCCTGATCTGCGCGTGCCTGCTCGGCTGGATCCTCTGGAATGGAGGCGATTCAGCCAGCGTCGCCGAATGGGGCCAGGAAGACGTAGTAGCCATCTCTGAGGAAGACCTTGCGGCTCAAGTCCAAGCCGACGAACTGGACTCCCTACAACGTGACGAAGTCGAGGGCGAAGAAGGCGACAACGGGTCCGACGAAGTCCGCCCAATGGTCATCATTCGTGGTCGGGTCATCAACAAGTTGTCCGCACCAGTCGGTGGAGCCAAGGTGGCCCTCTCCGCCCAGGGTCGCGGTAGACGCAGCCGGGTGAGCCTCGACGTAGTAACCAAGAGCGACGGCACCTTCGCCTTCTCAGGCAAGGGCTTCACCCGGATGTGGGTGACTCTCGAAGTGACCCACCAGGACTACGCGACAGCTTCCGCCTTCAAGCCCTTTGACGACGCCGAAGGCGAACTCGACATGGGCGACATCCAGGTGATGGTCGGCGGCACGATCATCGGCAGCATCACCGACATGCAGGGCAACCTGGTTCAGGATGCCACGGCCCGTCTCAGATCCACGGATCGCCGCGGCGGATTCCGGGGGTTCGGACGCGGATCGAGGCGCGGGTCGCAACTCCCGGAGGTCAAGGCCGACGCCAACGGGGTGTTTCGCATGGAGCACGTGCCGCCAGGCCGCGTGCAAGTCACTGCAAGCGCACCACGCAGGCAACGGGCAAGCAAGGGACCAATCACTATCGTCGACGCTCAAGAGGAGCGCCTGGACCCGATCCAACTCGGTCCGGGATTCCAACTGACAGGCATCGTCTTCATGCCCGACGGTAAGGTATTGGAAGACGCCGAAGTCCGAGTCCGTGGCGGACGAACCCGCGAGGAAGATGACACCAACAAGCGGGGGGAATTCGCATTCGATCACCTGCCGCCAGGTGAATACCGCGTTGAGGTTCAGGCCAAGGGCTACCTCACCAACAAGGAACACACCGGAATCCAGGTAACCGAGGCTGGCCCACTCAGCATCACGATGAAGCCCGGCCTGCACATCCTGGGCGTTGTCACGGATGCAGCAACCGGCCTACCCGTTACGAAGTACGCCGCCCGCGCGCGCCGCATCCGAAGCCTACCAAACCCGGAAGCCGACCGACAGCGTGCCGAGGCCAACCAAATCCGTGATCAGTTCCGGGAACTCATGGCGATCGGAGACAAGCGGACACCGGCACAGCAAGCCGAGATGGACAAGTTACTGGGGAAGATCCATGAATCCGGATCCCAGGGAGGCGGGTTCTTTCGTGGCGGTAGCGGACGAGGCGATCGTGGCAGTGACCGCGGCGGCAGCGGACGAGGTGATCGAGGCAGTGATCGCGGTGGCAGCGGACGAGGTGATCGAGGTAGCGATCGCGGGCGCCGTGGTGGCGACCGTAGCAGCGACCGTGGAAGACGCGGTCGAACCAACAGTTTCGACTTTGGCCGGCGGAGCAACAACAGCCTGCCGGGCGACACCGGTGATGTAGAGCCACACCCCGAGGGCAAGTTCGACTTTGATGGACTCGAAGAGGGCATCTACGTCGTAGACATCGGGTCTCCTGCACATGAGAAGATCCGGTCTCAGCAGATCGAATTGCGCGAGGGAATCGACCCTGTGCCACTAGCCCTGGTGGTGAAGCGTGGAATCACGCTGGCAGGACTGGTGACCTCGAAGAAAGACCAACTCCCGATCAACAACGTCGAGATCGAACTTCGCCTGATTCTCGAAACCAACCCACAAGACGCCAGCGCCCGCCAAGGTTCTCGAAGCCGGGGTGATCGTGGTCGCGGTGGAATGGACTTCTTCCGATCCCAGGAAAGCGGTCCGCGTACGACGGGGATCATGACAGTACGCACCACCAGCGACGGAACCTTCGAGTTCAAGAACGCCCCAGGTGGACGCTATCTCATCCGTGCAGAGGCAGAAGACTACGCCAAGGTCTCCACGGATCCCTTTGAGCTCAGTTCCGACCGAACCGACGTCAGCATCACGCTGGGTTCGCTTGCGGTCATCGAGGGTCGCGTCTCAGGAATTCCGATCGGCAAAGTCACGGAAACCCGGGTGATGGCCTTCTCGCGACCACGCACCATGAAGGATGCCAAGGTCCACGAAGACGGCACCTACGAGATCACCGGCCTGGAGGCAGGCGATTACATCGTACGGGCCTTCATCGGTGATTCCCGCCGGTTCATCTTCCGGGAGATGTTCCGCGGCATGTCCCGCACCGAGGCCGCCAACAACCAGACACCCGAAGTCGACGTGCAGGTCAAAGAGGGTGGACACCACCGCTTCAACGTCGCACTGACCCAAAACCTCACCGGCTCGGTAGTCGGTCTGGTAATGGTCAACGGCAAAGGCGCTCAAGGCTACCGGGTGTCACTGCGCAAGATCGAACAGGACACCGGTCAGCAAACCAATAGCCGCGGCAACCGTTTTGGCGGCATGTTCGGCCGAGGTGGCAGCGCGACCGTGGATCAAAACGGGGAATTCGAGATCAAGGGTGTCGAGATCGGCGAATACACCGTGTCCATATCCTCAGGCTCCGGGAGCAGCCGGAGTCGTTGGAGTAGCAGCGAACCCATCAGTCGTCACCGGATCTTTGTGTCCGCCGAGCAGGCAACCAGCGTGCCCGTAGTGACGATCAACTACGGGTCTCTACTCGGCACGGTTACCTTGCCGGAAGAGGAGAGCACAGAGAACAAGGCCGCCGAGAACACGGGCCAGCAAGCTGCGTCGACAGCCACCGGTGGTGCCAGCAACGCAAATCGCCGCAGTAGCCGAAGCGGCGGACGGGTCTCGCTCTACAAAGGCGTCACGGAAGTCCCGGACCCAGGCCTCTCGACAGGCGCTGACGTACTCCGGTTTTCAGCCCGTCTGCGCGACAACAAGTTCGAATTCAAGGAACTGCCGGCTGGCGACTACCTGATTCAAATCCGCCTCTCCGGCCGGGAATCCGTGACCAAGACCGTCTACGTCGCATCAGGCAGCAAGACACCGATCGAGATCGTTGCCGGCAAGACACGCACGGCCGGTCCACAAGGCAACCCTCCTCCACCCGGCGGCAATCTCCCTGGCAGCAAAGGCGCCAAGGGCAGCAAGGGCGGTAAGGGCGGCAAAGGTGCCAAGGGCAGCAAGGGCAGCGGCTTCTAGCCAGCACCCGACAGCCTTGGATCAACGCGCCAGGACCTTTTCCTGCGCAAAGCGGGCCCACAGGGCATCCGCAGTCACGGCGTGTCCACGGCGCGACAGGTGCGCCTCGTCGTAAGGCACAAAGAACGGGCTGAAGTCCCCATTCGCCATGCCCTCAAGCACAGCGCATACATCGACTTCCCGAGCATGTGTCACGTTCGCGGACTTGCGCAAGCGCTGCTT
>JAYZDB010000213.1:0-20966 GCA_036338025.1 Planctomycetota bacterium | reverse complement strand
ATCTCGCTCACTGAGTCTCGTCATGGCAACGGGACGGTACTTTTCGCCGCGCAGATTGAGCAGAGCAGTGACACCTCCGACCCCGCTAGGGCAGAGCAGGTCCAGGTCGTTGGCCTGATCGAGATCGTGAGCATCGATGCGGCCAACCTGGCCCTTGATCTCGAAACGAGTATCAAAGGGGGTCTTCCATTCGAAACCACCGTCACCCTTGTTGCGCAGAAGCAACAACTTCCCCTTGGTGGCGGCCGTCGCTACGACCACATCAACATCCCCATCATGGTCCACGTCAAAGGCTGCCAGAGCCACAGGTGCGTGGCCGCTAACCTTGGCCGGAAATTGGACGTCAGATTTCTTCCAAGCACCGCCTTCTCCCCGGTGCAGCGCTAAAAATCCCCGGTCATCGCCAACCACGACTTCCGGACCGAGTTTGTTGTCGAGATCCAGCACGACGCCAAGTGCCTTGCCCTCGAGGGTGACCCCTGTTGGCTTCGCAGCACCACCATTCGTGCTGAGATACAGGGTCTTCTCTCCGACCAGGAACAGATCCACATCCTTCGGGCTCACCCCAGGGCAGGGCAAAACCTGCCGAACCGCCTCGGGAACCGCGACCTTCCTGCCAGTAGACCAACTCAGTTCCACCCGCTTCGGTTCAGCACTGACGCGATTGAATCGAACCAGGTCGAGCGTCGTGAGGTCACACTTCTTGACCTCGGGTTTTTGATCCTTGTCCTGCGCATTGAAGAGTTTTGTGGCTTCCCGTTCTGTCGCCTTGTCTTTCAGCCTGATTGCCACCCGTGACAATCTGTACGACGCTGGCCTCAGCAACTTCTTCAGGTCGACCAGTCGCTGGTAACGCTGCCTGGCTTGCTCATGCAAGAGCGCCTTTTCCGCCGCGTAGCCGCTTTGATAGAGAGTCTCGGGATGTTCCGGGATCACCGCGAGCACCCGCTCGAAAGCAGCGAAGGACTCCTGATGCGACTCGGATGACTTCAGAAACAGGCCGGTGACGTAATCGAGCGCAGCGGTCCCACCTGGATCCGCCTTGATGGCGCGTGCCTTGGCCAATGCCATCGCAGCATCTGAGGCCCGCTTGGTATGAAGCACCTGTGCACGAGCCAGGTTCAACCAGTCAGAGAACCCGACCTCCTCAGACTTGACGACCTCTTGGAGGATGTCGATGGCGGCTTGATAGCCTTCATCTGTGTCGCGGAGTGCGTGCAGGCAGGCGAGGTTTCTTTGGCTGTGGAGACTGCGGGTCGATTTCGGTCCACAACCGGTTGTAACTAGCAGAAGGAAGACAAACGAAAGAGCGCACAAATAGCGGATCACTCAGAGGTCTCCTTTCTTGACCTTGCCCTGCAAAATACGGTCGACACGCCCATCCTTGCTCAAGACAAAGGTCACGGGAATCCCCAAACGCGACGTATCGAACAGTTCCTCAACCTGTGCGTCACCGACGCGGAACACTTCGAAGTTCATCCCGAACTTGGTCCTGAGTCGCTCCACGACTGGCGTGCGATTTTGCGGGTCGAGACTGACAGCTACAACCCGGTATTTCTTCTCGGTGTGCAGTCGGATCAACTCAGGCATCTCCGCCAGACAGGAGCGACACGTAGTCGACCAGAAGTTGACCAGCACAGGAATGTCTGCCTTGAGTTCGACCTTGCGGGGCTTGCCATCGACACTCAGTAGATCGAGGCTCGCCATCGACTGACCAACCTGTACCTTGACACCCCGGGGAGACGGGTCAGCAAACTTGAAGGTCTTGCGGGGCCGCGCCACCGCCTTGCCAGTGCCTTCTGTGAGCAGGTAGCGCCCACCGGCCGCAAGGGATCCAAACTGTTCGACCTGACGGCCCGGCCAACGCACCGAGAAACTCGCTTTCGCATTCGAGCCGAGCCCGAACACCATCTCGTCAGCGTCTTGGGACTCGAAACCCACACCGCAACTCAAGACTCGCGCCTGGGTGCCCGCCGACGTAGTGATCTTGACGATCGCACCGACCGCATCGGGATGACCCTTGGTGGCACGCAGCCGAATCTTGATCGAGCGGCGTGAACCATCTCGGGGCAGATCGTTTCTGAACAAATGGTGGCAATCCCGCTGGATAGCGTTCACGAACAAATCACAGTCACCGTCATCATCGAAATCAGCAACCAGCACGGCACGGCAGTCGGATTCGCTATCAGCCCCAGAGATATTCGATAGATCGACGTAGCCGCCCGTCTTCCCCAGGAAGAGTTTGTTGCGTTCAAAACCACTGAACGACAACCCTTCTTGGAAGATCAGGCCCATGTGATCGTTCTTGTACCGATCACTGCCGACTCCCTCGGCCTTGATGTTGCCAACCTCCACGATCTTGTCACAGCTCGGTGATGACTCATCCCCGATAGTCGACGCCAGCACGTGGCGCCAATAGACGCTTCAAGTGTCTTTGAGCGAATCGCCTGAGATGAAGCCATTGGCAACGTACACATCAAGCAAGCCGTCCAGGTCGGCATCGAACAGCGAGACTCCCCAGGCCCACGAAGCGCTAATGCCCCCGGCCTCGGCCGGCAGCATTTCGAAGCGATCTCCCGCGGAGTGGAAGATCGTGTTTCCGGCAGCAAGCTTGAAGAGGGTCTGCATCACACCCTGGCCTTCCTTGCCCGCCAACCGGCGTAGGATGCGATTACCAGCCGACGATGACATGTTGGACACGTAGAGATCCAGTCGCCCGTCGTTGTTGAGATCGCCCCAGGCGGTCCCCATCCCGTTACCGGTATCCAGCACGCCTAGTTTCTCGGCGGCATCGACGAACCTGCCATCACCTTGATTGATGTAGAAACTGTTCTTGCCGTAGTCGTTGGCGACGTAGAAATCCTGATCACCGTCTTCATCAAAGTCCGCGGCAGCCGACGCATAACTCCAGGAGTTTCCGGCAAGACCGCGTGCAGCGGCATCCTCGACGAAGCGCTTGCCGCCTTGGTTCTTCAAGAGAAGATTGGGGCTACCGTTTTTTGCGTCGTACCAGGAGTCTGGGTAGACAACGTCCAGCCGGTTGTAGGCACAGATGTAGACATCGAGCCAGCCGTCGTTGTCGATGTCGGCAGCGACCGTCGTGAACGCACAAGCACGCATCTCAGACAAACCGAGCTTGGCGGTCACATCAGAAAATCCACCCTTGCCGTCATTCTCGAAGAGGTGGAGGGTCTCGCCACCCGGCACACCATCGTCCTCCCAACCAACAAAGCTCATAAACAGGTCTTTGTCGCCATCGTTGTCGAAGTCGAAGAACAAGGGGCTGGTCGGACCAACAGGACTGCTGAGTCCAGCGGCCTTTGCACGATCCTCGAACCGGCCGTTGCCGAGATTGATGTAGAGAAAATTCTGCTTGTGGGTCGATGAGAAAACGTCGTAGAGGCCATCGCCATCGACGTCCGCGCAGGCCGCTCCGCGCCAGTAAAACTTGTCGTTCCCATCTCGGCCAAGGCGGGGGCCGGTCTGCGCCACGCCGGCCGCCTCGGCGACATCCGTGTAGATCGGCTTGCCCCTGGTGGTGACGTGGTACTTCTCCAAGTCGAACCTGGTCAACTGCCAACCACTCGCAGCTCTTGCCACGACCCCAGACGCATAACCGTAGATCGCACGCATGTTCCCGCCGGTTCCTCGCCCGATGATCTCCGTGGTCAATCGCAATGTACCCTGCTTGCGATCCTTGCCGAATTCCGCTCCTCGGGTCTTGAAGAACACGCGGTCCACCGACTCGAACGGTGATAGCAGATTCTCGAGATCGGTCAGAAACTCGGCGGCGCTGAGCAACGGACCCTTGGTGCCGACTTCACGGGTCCTGCGCAAGACCCCCAGGGGAAGCTCTTCGCTTGTCTCTTGCCACTCGCCATCGGATCGATAGCCGCGACCCTGGAAATTGCTGGCCAGGCAGGTAGCCGCCTTCGCGTAGTCCCGCTTCTTGAGATCGTACGAAAACTCGATAATCCGGTTCGCAACCTCTTCGGTGAGAGTTTCCACGACTTCGACATCAGCCGCCGAACTCGTCGAATCAGGGTTGCAACCCGTGACGAAGAGCGAGCACAGCAGAACGATTACGAGGCGAGTGGAGTTCCTGGCGTTCATGTTCTTGGGGCAGATGCTCGGATCCGGAGTCTAGCCGAGGACGAACCCACACGACACACCGATGTCATTCTCGCCGCCTCGACATCGCCAAACATCCGCGCCAATCAGGCGACTGTCCCCGGCCTAGGGATCCACCACCAAAGTCACCGAATTGCTCGACAACAGTCTGGAGCCACCTGACAAGACCAGTGACGCAAAGTCAAAGCGAAGGCCGGTAACGTAAGGAGCAGCTGCAGCCGGCACGTTGAAGGTCGCCGTGGCGTCACCGTTGGGGCCCAATGTGCCTGCGAACCCTGCAAACACCGAGGAATTGACCGCGGTGATTCCCAGATCCGTGAATGGGTCGAAGTTGAGAGGCAACATGAAGGGTGATGGAAGCCCAGGCCAGGTTCCGCTGGCGCCCAAGAACACCTGGTACGGAGAGTTTGCCTCCACAAGTCCAACGACAAGGGCAAGCGGATGTTGGATACCTGGTTTCGCACTGGCCGTCGCAAAACGTGGCGCGAGGCCCGGCTTCACGAACGGCGCAAACGGCACCTCGATACGGGGAGCAAACTGCGGGTCAATGTGGACCGTGAGATCAAAATTAGAGAACTCAGGCAGGACCCAGAAGTGGTCGTTCCCAGGGCGCTGACGCCGCGGCAAATTGCCAAGTTGCAGGCGCAACGCATGGCCAGGTGGCACCACGTAGGCAATGTCTGTCATCTCGATTTTCACACGGCGGCGGCCAGGTGTGACACCACGCTCAGCAATAGCACCGGAGGTGATGAAAACCGGCGCCCCTTGCGACGGGACATGCCAAAGGGCTGCTTGGAGTTGGTAGTCTGCTGCGCTTGTTGTTACCTCGAGCTCACAGACCGTGCGCCCGAACAACTCACGCTCTACAGAAGCCGCTGGCAAATCGAAGTTGAATACGACTTCCGGGATATTTAAGAGGACACGTCCGGGCCGCCCGCGGTCCGACCCAAAGTACTTGAGAGCGTCGTAGCCGGTCGCGACCCGGTGCTGGATCTTGGGGCCAGCTTCTATGCTAGTTGGTGCAGCTTTCCGCAACGTACCGCCTGCTCGCAAGTACAACCTCTCCTGCATGCCGGACGGCGGCCAGGCATCCGAGATCCGATGCAGCCAGGCACTGCTGGTGTTGAGATAGTCGTTCGGGTCAGCGGGTTGAACGCTGAGTTCTGCAAATGGCTCAAGCTCCACGGAGTTGGCGAGACTCTTGAGGAACCTGTTGCACCACCGGACCGTCATGTCCCACTTGAATTCCGTTTCTGTCTGATTGCTCGGGGTCCCATGCCCATTCGTGGACAACAACCATCTACGAGGGACACCGGGCTTGAGTTGCGAGAAGCGGTCCGCGTTGTGATTGAGTTCGTGGTTGCGATCGGCCCAACTGTTGATTACCAGCAAAGGAACGGAGCTTTGCTTCAACAGCGGGAAGGAGTTCTCGACCGGATCCTGCTCGAGGATCTTTCGTAGGTTGGCGTACTGACCGGTGTTGATCGCCACCATGAATGGATGAGTCGGACCACCGTTCTTGTAGACGGTGTCAGCCCAGCTTGAGCGCACCATGACGCCGCCGGGGATGTTGTCTTCTACCCCGTCCATGGCTTGTAGGTCTGGTATCGCTGCGCTCAAGACCGGCATCTTGCTGGCGACCGGACTCGTTTGCGGCAAGGTCTTGCCGGACCATGCTGCCGCCCAAAATGTCTGGCGGCCACCGCCCGAACCTCCCGTCATCGCAAGGCGGCTGTCATCCATCAGCGGTCCTAGAGTCCGCTCAGCCTGCACAACCAGTTCAGCCATGTGCAAGACCTTGGCGGCGCTGCCGCCGCCTCGCGTATCGTACGACAGCGCAAGGAATCCAGCCGCCGCCAGGTCCTCCTGCAGGGGCACGATGTGCGGCGAGTTGCGGTTGCCGCCACCGCCGTGGATCAGGACCACAACCGGCCATCCCGTCGTCGGCGCCGTCACACGCGGGTAGTACGCGTTCATCAGTGTGCCACTATTGCCGGTGAGTGGGATCCTGATGTCCAACTGCTTCGCAATGGCAAACCCGCCGGGCGGAGCAGGTGGATCCTGAGTCGCTGCTTCGGAGGCAAGCCAGGCACAGGTAATCAGTATCGTGGGGAGGCCCTTGTTCATGCCGTAGCTCAACTGCCGGTGCTCTGCTGCCAGACCAGCGACAAAAAGGAGAGGTGGGTGGTGAGTGACTGCTCACCGATCATTCGAGCGGACTGATTATCGGCCCTGCGGTCTCGCCTGCACAGCCCCGTCCCTCGTGATGGACACTCAGCCGCTGAGTCCGGTGACCACGGCACGGTTTGCCATCTCGCCAGTGACACTGGTTCCAAGGCTGGAATTCGGGTCCAAGGACCTTGCCGACAGTCTCGCTTCCCCCCTACCCTTCTCCGGGAACCCTGACAGCAATGCAAGACCGAGCAACCATCAACCGCATGCCGAGACCTCACGCATTGCTCTTGTTTGCTGTCACCTGCAACTTCGTCGGCTGTAACTCCGACCCCGAGGATCTGAAACCGGGCCCCGGCCGCAAGCCCCAAGCATCCACCACGCAATCAAAAGCCCCAGTTGCAGACAAGGACCTGACCAACAAGCAAAGCCACACTCGGATGGTCAAGGTATTGCGCGCCATTGCGCAATCAACCGACCAACACAACCCTTACCACGCTCTCGTAGACTCGCAGCGTTTCAAGGAATTCCAACGGCAACTCGGCAAGGACGCGTCAGAGCTACAGCACTGGGAGATCAACATCGAACTCGGCCTGTCGGAACTCAAGCTGGGGCGAATTCGCTCTGCGATCGACCATCTCAACACAGCCAAGGGCTTGGTTGCTGCGGCCAAGATCGATGCAACCCGCGCCAACTTCACGAAGTTCAAGCTAGGCGTTGCCTACATGCGCTGGGGTGAGACCCAGAATTGCTGCAAACTCAACAACGCCGACAGTTGTATCGTACCGATCCAAGGCGGCGGCATTCACACAGATCTAGAGGGGTCGACATCCGCTATCGGCTTGTTCAAGGAGATTCTCGCGACGAAACCACAAGCCAAGTACACGCCAGGCCAACCGAACTCCCGCGCCAACTCCGCAGCGAATCTCGACCTGCACCGTTCTTCCAGGTGGCTGCTCAACATCGCATACATGACGATCGGCGGCTACCCGGATCAGGTTCCCAAGGAGCACTTGATCCCCGAGACGGTGTTCCAATCCTCGGTGGAGTTTCCAAGATTCAAGAACATCGCTCCGGGGATGAAGCTGAGCACCTTCAGCCTCTGTGGCGGTGCTATCGCCGATGACTTTGACAACGATGGCTACCTCGATGTGGTGGCGTCGACATGGAACAACAAGGGTCAGATCCGCTTCTTCCGGAACAATGGTGACGGCACCTTCGCCGGCAGGACCGGCAAGTCGGGGTTGCTCGGCTTGTACGGCGGACTGAACCTCCTCTCGGCGGACTACAACAACGACGGCAATCTCGACATCCTGGTGATGCGCGGCGCCTGGCTCGGTGCCAGCGGGAGGTATCCGAATTCGCTGCTTCACAACAACGGCGACGGCACGTTCACCGATGTCACCTTCAAGGCCGGCCTGGCTCAACCGCTTTGCCCGACTCAGACAGCCGGCTGGGCCGACTACGACAACGACGGCCATCTCGACCTTTACGTCGGCAACGAATTCACATCCGAATTCCAGGCCACCAGCCAACTGTTCCACAACAACGGTGACGGCACGTTCACGGACGTGACATTGCAAGCTGGAGTGCCAAACGTCGGATTTGCAAAGGGGGTGTCATGGGGTGACTACGACGGCGACCGGTTCATGGACCTCTACATCTCAAACTACAAGGGACCCAACCGGCTGTACCGGAACAACGGGGACGGCACCTTCACCGATGTCGCCACGAAACTCGGGGTAGAGGAGCCAAGCGAGAGCTTTCCAACCTGGTTCTGGGACTTCGACAACGACGGAGTGCTGGATCTGTTCGTCTCCAGTTACGCCGGTCGGATCGGCGACATGGTCGCATACCAACTCGGCGAGCCCACCCAACTCGAGACTGCCCGCCTCTACCGGGGCGACGGCCAGGGCGGCTTCAAGGACGTCGCCAAGGAGGTCGGTCTCCGAGCGCCGATGCTGCCGATGGGCGCGAACTTCGGCGACCTCAACAACGACGGCTACCTCGACTTCTACCTGGGGACCGGCGACCCGGACTTCGAAAACCTGATGCCGAACCAGATGTACCTCAACCACAACGGCCAGAAGTTCGTGGACGTCACCATGGCCGGCGGATTTGCCCACCTTCAAAAGGGTCACGCGGTGTCCTTCGCCGATCTCGACAACGATGGCGATGCCGACGTATTCGAGCAAATGGGCGGCGCCTACTACGGCGACGAGTACCAGGACCTGCTGTTTGAAAACCCCGGCTTTGGCAACCACTGGGTCTGCATCAAGCTCGTTGGTCAGACCACCAACCGTGCCGCTATCGGAGCCCGTATCCACCTAAGAGTGACCGAGAACGGCAAAGCCCGGTCTATTTTCCGCCACGTAAACAGCGGCGGCAGTTTTGGCTGCAACCCTCTGCGGCAGACGATTGGCACCGGGAAGTCTGAGAGCATCGATGTCTTGGAGATCTACTGGCCAGTCACAAATCGCACCCAGACGTTCAAGGATGTCCGCGTCGATCAGTTCATCCGAATCGTGGAGGACCAGGACACCATCGAAACGGTCGAACTCAAGTCCTTCAAACTCGGGCGCTAGCCAGGCACTACAACTCGCGCTTGGACTCTTCGATCTGTTCGATGTTCAGCTGGTAGTCAGGACTCTCCTCCCCACTCCAGCGCCCTGACGGGTAGTAGCCCCGGCGATAGACCGGGTAGGCCTCGGTCCTCAGGTGCGACAACATGTGGTGCCCGGAGCGGGCTTCGCGATCGTGGCGTAGCGCGGTGATATCAATCGGCGCGACCACGATCTTCGTACCGGGTCCCGGATCGGCCTGCGCCAGGATACGCCCGTCGAAGTCGACGAGCATGCTGCCGCCTGGCCAGGAAAAGGGTGGGTACTTGTCCTGGCTCGCCGCCTGGTTCGAGGCCACCACATAGGCATGATTCTCGATGGCCCGACAGCGGTTGATGACGGTCCACCAATCCGTTGGCGGGGTCGCCCCCCAAGGATCCATGTAGGCCGAAACCCGAATCAGCACCTCAGCACCATTGGCTGCGAGTTGTCGCAACGCTTCGGGGAACAGCCAGTCATAGCAAACTGCTGCGCCAAGGTTTCCGATCGGCGTCTTTGCGACCGGAAACAACTCCTCGTCGTAGCCTTCGATATCATGCGGACTGGCGTGCACCTCGAACGGTATCCACGGATTCACCTTGCGGTACCGGAGCAGAATACCTTCGGGCCCTATCAGACAGGTCGTGTTGAAGACCTTGCCCGGCCACTTCGAATCCTCTTCGAGAAACGTCCCGGTCTGGATGTAGACATCCAGTTCCTTGGCCTTCTCCGCGTAGCGCTCGGTGTGTTCGTTGGGAATCGGCACCGTGAGGTGCTCGCGCAGCGCATCAGCCGTGGGGTAGATCGGCGCGGCGTGGGCGAACTCCGGAAACACCACCAACTTGACTGGCAAGAAGGGGTCGTAGCCTGTCACCGCCTGATCCGTCAGAGCCAGCATCCTGGTGACCTTGCCAGCAATCTCGCCCCGATTCTCGGGGTTTGGGAGATCGATCTGGCAGGCGGCAGCGTTGTAGCGAATGTGGCTCATCGGGTGCAGCGCGAAACCGGGGCGCCAGACGCAATGGTATGGCGGAGTTCCCATTCGGCAAGGACAGCGTCAGGTTGCGGCCTGGGTTTACCGATCCAGACTTGCTACCGTCACCACAACCGGATCCTGGCATATCAAGCTTACGAACATGGCTGCTCAAACTGCATCTCCGACACGCCGCCATCTTGGCGCCATTCTCGGTTCTTGTCTCCTTGCGCTACTCATGAGCGCATGCGGTGGTCCCGACAAGAAGGCCGCCGAGCGGAACATCAAGATGGCGCAGACGCAACTCGAGATGCGGCAGTACATCGCCGCACTGGAGTTCCTCAACAAGGCCCTGGACGCAGACCCTGAGAATCGTGTGGCACGCTTCCTGAAAGCCGAGTTGCTCTACAACACGGCTCGGGTCGAAGAAGCCGCCAAGATCATGTCCAAGCTCTACGAGCAGTTCCCCGACGATGAGGGGGTGCGGACCGGGTTGGCGTACATGCGCAAGGACCAGGCGTTCTATGATCAGGCGCTCGAGCTGTTCAAGTCCATCCCGATGACTCCGAGCCTGTATCAGCCAATGGCCGAATGTCTGACCGGTGTCGGGCAGCACGACGATTCCGCCAACATGCTCGGGGAATTGCTCGCAAGAGACCCCTGGGACCCAAAGGCCTATCTCCTGTTCTCAAGAGTCGAGTCCAAGCGCAAACGTGACGATTCCGCCAAGTCCTGGGGCGAGTTCTACCGCAAGAACGAGATCATCCGCGACGCCGAACGCCAGGCACTCCGCTCCGAGAACCAAGGCAACGGGCCGGAGGCCTTGCTGATTCGTGGCCGCAGTCTCTACCGTACAGGTCGCTTGTTTCCGGGTCTGGACCTGTTGAACACCGCCGTCCAGGCGAATCCAAAAATGGCGCGCGCGCACCTGACCATCGGACGAATCCTGACAGACCTCGGGCAATCCGAGGAGGCGGTGAAGGCCATCGAGACGGCATTGGCCCTCAAGCCGGACATGGCGAAGTGGAAAGCACGCCTTAGCAAGGCCAAGGAACAACTGAATCTTCTCCGAGACAAGCCAAGATCCATCCTCGACATGGCGGCTCTCTACGACACCCAGTCCAAGCCTGACCTGGTGCGGGCAGCAGTGCTATTCGAAGCCAATCGCGACCCGAAGAACCTGTCGGCGCTGCGACTCGTCGTGAAGTACTTTGATCGCCCCGAAGACGCATTCATCCGCGTGTGGGCCTGGCGACATGCTGTGGTTGCGGATCCCAAGCAGGCCGGATTTGTCTCGGCGCTCAAAGGTGAAGCCAGCAATCTGGGGGTCGACTTGAAAATCCCGAGCGGCGACTAGTTACACCGATCAGGTCTGCCGGATCTCAAGGATCTGGTCCGCCTTTGCTTCAGTGAGGACCTGCTGGCTGCCGTCCGGCCACACAATCTCGATTCGCTCCACTGTCGTTGCGGCACCGAGACCGAAGTGCGGCCGACGGTCGTTCAGTGACAGATACCCGCCCGAAGCCCGAACCACTGCCGTCTGGCTTCTACCGCCTGCCGTCACCTTGATCTTGGCACCGATCGGGTCGCGGTGACCCTTGGACGGAACAAGGACCAAGGTGAGCCAGTGACCCTGCGGTGCATCGTTGCGCAGAATGTTCGGGGCACCGTTGAGGTTGCACACAACGAGATCGATGTCGCCATCGTTGTCGAGATCGCCAGCCGCGGAACCACGCCCGATAAGGGCTCTCTCAAAATGTGCTCCTGGTGCAGGCCCGGCCTTCGCGAATCGTCCCTGGCCGTCATTGAGCACCAAGAGATCCGGGACCCCATACTGCTCCAGGTAGGTCTGCTGCGGCGAGGAGTCGAGGTTACGGGCAACCCCCCCGTTGCACAGGAAGAGATCCAGGTCCCCGTCGTTGTCGACATCGAGCCAGTTCGGAGAGAAGCCGGTAAACGGTCGGGTCAGCGGCGCCAATCGGGACGGGCGCGACACGTCATCAAACAGGCCGTTGCCGTTCTTGTAGAGCGTGCAGCACTCCGAACGCAGCGCCGGGCATGCAATATCCTGCTGGCCGTCGCCGTCGAAGTCACCGACATCGACGCCCATCGATGACTCGCTCGCCCCGTCGTAGTTGAAAGCCAGGCCGGAGCGTACCGAGCGCTCCTCGAAGGTCGCATCGCCCTTGTTCTGGAAGTAGTAGTTCTCCATCCCGTCGTTGGCGACGAACAAGTCCAGATCGCCGTCGCCATCGAAATCGACACAGGCGACCCCCATGCCGCGTCCGTCTGGTCGATGCAGGCCGGACTTCACACTGACATCGCGGAAGGTCCCATCGCCCTTGTTGAGATACAAACGGTCGGGAGCACCCTTGAATGCCGTCGGGGTATTGTAATCGGCCCGCTTGCCTTCCATCGCCGGGGCGTAGGTCAGGTAGTTCTGCACGTAGAGATCGAGCCAGCCATCGCCGTCCGCATCGAAGAATGCACACGACTGGCCCCACGAATCGCAGACCACTCCCACCGCCTTGCCAACCTCTGAGAAGGTGCCATCCCCGTTGTTGCGGTAGAAGCGGTCGAGTCCGTAGTTGGTGACGTAGAGGTCCTGGTCACCATCGTTGTCAAAGTCCGCCGCGCAACAACCCTGACCAAAACCCGCATCGCCAACGCCGGCCTGCGCTGTGACGTCTGTGAAGGTCCCATCGTGGTTGTTGCGGTACAGGATGTTGGTGATGGACTTCGACATCGGCTTGGCGATGTGGTTGCCGTTGACGAAGTAGAGATCCAGCCAACCGTCCCCGTCGTAGTCGAACATCCCGACCCCACCACCGACGATCTCCAGGTAGCGGTGCGAACCGGTCCGTCCGCTGCTGTGTTCGAATCCGATACCGGCGGCGCGAGTCGTATCGGTGAACCAACCCCGCCCGCTCGAGTCCCACGGCCGCCAGAACCACAGAGCCGCGGCCAGCAGGGCCAGGCCCACCAGGACCAGCACTCGTGACATTCCGGAACTTCGGGACATGCGCGGATTGTGGCACACAGGCCGGGTCGGCGTCATCAAGAGGTCCAACCCTCCAAGCCGCCACTCACGGCAACAGGCCTGACCAGCCGGGCGACACCCTCAGCGAAGGCCCTTCTGACGGCACGCTGGCTTTGCCAGAATATTTATCGCGCAGGACGTTAGAGGGCTGGGTCGCCCGGCCCAGGCCGGCGCATTGGATACTCTCCCGGGAAGTTCCATTGCCCGAATGCACGCCGGAAAGGTAGGATCCCGCTCCCGTCTGACGAACCATGTCCCGGGTTCGCCGCCACCAGCACCCGCCTGCCCCCCCCCACACACACAAGGTACCCAAAATGGCCGTATGTCCCGTTTGCGAGCACGAAGGTGCGCCGTTCGTAACCAAACAGCTATCCTCGACTGGGTGGATCCTGTTCGTTGTACTCCTGGTAACCACCTGCATCTTTTGCTTCATTCCGTTTCTCGTAGACGGCTTGAAAGAAGAGGTCCGCAAGTGCAGCAACTGCGGGACCAAGCTCGGCGTCGTGTAGGCAAGGCGACGGGAAAACCCGGACGCCGCGCAGTCACACTCGCCGAGGCCTGAACCGTCCGGCCAGGGGAGAGACCTCGCCGAGACTGCAAAGTCCCACCCACTCCGTACAGCAAATCGCCGCCAGCTGTAGCTCCAACAGGCGCGATCGTAAGAGATTCGCGGAGCCGACCGGCGGTCGATGCGGAGTCCGTAGAGCGGGGCCCTACTTCTTCTTCTCTTCGTGGATCGTGTGCTTGCGAAGGCGTGGGCAGTACTTGCTCAAGCTCAACTTGGGGGTGCCGGCTCGCTTGCGGATGGTGTAGTTCCGCTCACCGGACTCCGAGCACACGAGGTGGACGATCTCTCTTTTCTTCTTCGGCTTTGCCATGGTTCCTCGCCGTGTCGCGGGCGGCGAACCTTACCTCCACCAACCCAGAGTTCAAGGCCAGGCGCAAGTTCCGGCGGCGAATCGAAGCCTGTCGCTCAACATGGCTTGAGTCCTAACACCTTGGCCGACATCTACCTGCAGCCAGAACCGTGCAAGGAGCGAGCCTGGCACGTTTCCCTCATGCCAGGCCCGTGTAGGGCTTGTCGCCAACTTGACCCTTCTTCTTGTCCGCGGTCCTATCGGCAAATCTGCGCCGGCGCTGGAATCCGGCCAGCCCTCCACCAAGGGCCAGCCGACCCGGATTCCAGCGGGTCCGAGGGGCAGCCGCCGGATGGCCGGATGGTGAAATTATGACAACCCAAGATGTTGGGTGGCCTGCTGGGAAGCCCATGTCGAGAACTGGCTCTGGCCCCATGTGGACAAGCGATTGCCACCCTGAGTTGTTGTCCGGCGGACCACCAGCCTATCGACGCCAAGGGACCCTCAGAACACCCCCTGCTTGTGGAATCCCGGTGCAAAACGCTGCTCCTTGGGTTTCAGGGCAGTTCGCCCGAATCTACATATTGCGCTCTTGCCTGGGTTTGCCAGCCAGTCGGATGCTCTCTGGCCGGCCCTCGCGCCCCGATTGATGGTGCCGGAACACCCCACGGCGCACGCTGGCAGGCCGAGTCCGGTTTCTCCTCTCTCGGCGTAAATGTCTAGGAGGGCCCATCGCGCCATCGGGTAGGCTCGGAATCAGCATGCCAGGAGCCGATTCGACGTCTTCGCCGGTCGCTTTGATCACCGGTGCCAGCCGGGGGATCGGCACCGCAGTCAGCAGAGCACTGGCCCAAAAGGGCTACCGGGTCGCCCTGACCGGGCGCAACCGAGACCGGCTCGAGGCCCTACGCGAAGAGCTCGCGGACCACGTTCCCGCGATGGCGGTGGCCGCCGACCTACGGGATGAAAACGCTCCCGCACAGATCCTCGGCGCCGTCGAGCAGGAATTCGGGCCGCCTCGGGTACTGGTCAACAACGCCGGGACAGCACCGTCGGACCAGTTCGAAAACACCACCGATGAAGATCTGGAGGAGGTCCTCGACCTGCACGTGCGCGCACCGTTCCGCCTGCTGCGGGCAGCCGCGCCATCGCTTCGGGAGCAGGCTGGCAGTTGTGTGGTGCAGATCGCCTCCACCGCCGGCTTGATGGGGTTCCCGTTTACCGCCGCCTACACGGCCGCCAAGCACGGGATGGTCGGCTTGACACGAGCCCTGGCCGCGGAATTCAAATCCAAGCCTCCGCGGATCTACGCAATCTGCCCGGGCTTCGTCGACACGGACATCACCCACCAGGCCGCCGCCGACATCGCGACCCGAGGGCACAAGACCGAGGCCGAGGCACTCGATGCTCTAGGCAACATGAATCGGATCGGCCGGCTCCACACCGCGGCGGAAGTCGCAGACGCGGTGCTACATTTGATTTGCGAACAGCCCGAGGGCTGCATCTACAACCTGGATTCAGACCCACCCGGGTTCGTATAGGAACCACTCATGACCGACCAGGCATTCGATTTCGGTTTCGACGTGCGCGAGAACGGCGTCGCGGTCCTGACCCTCGATCGGCCCGCTACCCTCAACTCCCTGACGTTCGAGATCTACGGCCAACTCGAACAACTGTTCCTCGACTTGCAGACCGACGATTCGGTCAAGGTCGTCGTGCTGACTGGGGCGGGCAAGGGTTTCTGCAGCGGTGGCAACGTCGAGGAGATCATCGCCAAGCTGCTCGAGATGGACGGCGCTCAGACCCTCGCCTTCACCCGGATGACCGGCGCCGTGATCCGCAACATGCGCCAGCTCAAGAAACCAATCGTCGGGGCCATCAACGGCGTAACAGCGGGGGCTGGCACTGTCCTGGCGCTGGCCTGTGACATGCGCATCCTGTCGGAGCGCGCGACCTTCGCATTCTTGTTCTGCAAGGTCGGGCTGACCGGTGCCGACATGGGTGCCGCCTACCTGCTTCCGAGAATCGTCGGCACCGGGCGCGCCAGTGAACTACTCATGCTCGGCGACAAGATCGACGCCGCAGAGTGCTACCGCATCGGGATCGCCAACCGGGTGGTGCCAGAGGATCAACTGATGGAGGCTGCCCTCGAAATCGCAGATCGGCTGGCGGACGGACCACTCCTCGCTACCGCAGTGACCAAGCAGATGCTCCTCAGTGAGGAGAGCATGGACCTCAGCTCGGCAATCGAGCAAGAAGCACAGGCCCAGGCAGTGTTGCTGTGCGCCAACGACCACCGCGAGTTCTACGAAGCCTGGAAAGAACAGCGCAAACCCAATTTCAAGGGCAACTGAGATGAGCGAGAC
The DNA here is from genome assembly GCA_036338025.1 of Planctomycetota bacterium. GTDB lineage: Bacteria > Planctomycetota > UBA1135 > UBA1135 > UBA2386 > JAYZDB01. The sequence goes on along the minus strand of JAYZDB010000213.1, from coordinate 4,827 downwards.
CCCCACACCCCTCGTCCATCCGGACGCGGAACTCAGCGCCGACCACGCGACGTTCGCGCAACGAATCCGGGATTTTGCCCAAGACAGGCTCGCGCCTGTCGCGCGTCAGATCGACGAAGATGGGGTGTTTCGGCCCGAGAGCGTTCGCGATCTGGCGCAGGCTGGCATCCTGGGTGGACCGATCGCGGATGAGTTCGGTGGCGAAGGCTGGTCCCCCATGCAAGTCGTCCTCGCCAGCGAAGAGCTCGGCGCGGTCTGCGGCAACGCCCGCGGTTTCGTAGCGGTGCAATCCGGGCTGGTCGCTCAGTGTCTGGAACGGTTTGGTAACGACGCACAGAAATCCCAGTGGCTACCGCAGTTGGTTCGTGGTGAAGCCGTCGGCTGCTTTGCCCTCACCGAAGCAGAGGCTGGCTCTGACGTCGCGAGCCTGCAGTGCCGAGCGACCGCCGACGGCGACGGCTTCCGTATCTCAGGCCACAAGATCTGGACCTCCAACGGCGGTATCGCAGACATCGCCCTGGTGTTCGCCACCGTGGACCCCGAACTTGGCGGAAAGGGAATCACCTGCTTCCTCGTCGAGTTGTCTAGCTCCGGTATCCGTCGGGATCCGATGCCAGGGAAGGAACTCGGGCACCGAGGGTCGGACCACGCCCAGCTGACCTTCGAGGACGTCACGGTCGGCGCGGACTCCGTAGTCGGAGGGATCGGGAACGGTTTCAAAGTCGCAATGGGCGGCCTGGCTTGCGGGCGCCTCTCAGTAGCAGCCGGTGCGGTGGGAATCCATCGCGCCGCACTGGTCGCCAGCATCGACTTCGTCAAGCAGCGGCAGCAATTCGGCAAGCCGATTGCTGCATTCCAGATGGTGCAGGAGCGGATCGCGGACATGACCGCCACCTTGATGGCGGCGCGCCAGCTGGTCTACCGCTGCGCTCGCGTGCGCGAAGCTGGCACCGAAGGTCCCGGCGATCTGGCCGCCGCCAAGCTGTTCGCGACCGAAGCCGCGTCGCAAGCCGCAGATACGGCTATCCAACTACACGGCGGACGAGGCTACTCGACCGAGCATCCGGTGGAGCGACTGCTGCGCGACTCGATCGGACTGCGGATCTACGAGGGCACCTCGATGATCCAGAAGACGATTCTGTCGCGGGCGGTGCTCCGCCCCTAGCCCGAGCAATCCACGCTCGGGCTTGCGGTGGAGTTTTTCGGCGCCGCGCGCGGCGCGGGATTCTCTAGGCCCACGCCGTGGCGTAGAGTCTCTCCTCCCCCAAACCGCCCCCTCAAACAGGAGTGTAGCTACCTTGGTCAACTGGCCCGACTACTGGAATCCCAAGACCGAGACCATGCCCCGCGAGGAACTGCAGGCCCTCCAGCTCTTGAAGCTCCAGCGGACCGTGCAGCGTGCCTGGCAGGCCAGTCCCTTCCATCGCCGACTGTATGAGAAGGCCGGCGTGACCCCCGACCAGATCAAGACGTGGGAGGACATTCGTCGCTTACCGTTCATGACGCGTGAGGACTGGATGGAGTGCCAGGCCGAGCAACCCTTGTTCGGCGATCTGATCACTAGGCCGCGCGAGGAAGCCATCCGCTATCACCTGACTTCCGGAACCAGCGGTCGGCAACCACTACGAGTGCTCGACTCCCGCAAGGACTGGTCCTGGATCGGCGAACAGTGGTGCTACGGGTTCTGGGGATTTGGCGTACGCCCGACGGACACCGTGTTCTTTGCGTTCTCCTACGGCTCGTTCATCGGGTTCTGGGGCGCGCACTACTGCACCGAGAAGATGGGCTGCCTGGTCCTGCCGTCCGGCAATATGAACACCGAAGGACGGGTCAAGCAGATCGTCGAGATGGGTGCGACCGTCGTGTGCGCGACCCCGACCTACGCACTGCGCATGGGGCAGGTTGCAGAGCAGATGGGCATCGACCTCAAGAAAGACGGCAAGGTGCGCCGCGTCATCGTTTCCGGCGAGCCTGCTGGCAGCATTCCGGCCACCAAGAAGATGATCGAGAACATGTGGGGTGCCAAGTGTGGTGACACTGCCGGCATGACGGAGATTGGCACGATCATGATCTTCGAGTGTGAGAAACAGCCAGGCGGCACCCACATCATCGAGGACCACTTCATCGAAGAAGTCCTGGACCCAGACACCGGTGAACCCTGTGACTACGGCGAACGCGGAGAGCGCGTGGTGACTTCGTTTGGGCGCGGGTTCATCCCGCTGATCCGCTATCGCACCAAGGACCTCGTGTGCAAGGTCCCCCACACCAACTGTTCATGCGGCCGCACCGGCGACATCTTTGAAGGTGGAATCCTCGGCCGGGTTGATGACATGAAGTTGATCCGCGGCACCAACGTCTACCCGCGAGCCGTCGAGGAGATCGTGCGTGAGTATCCCGAGATCGAAGAGTTCCAGATCGTTCTTACCCGCGAGGACAACATCCGCGACGAGATCACTGTGCAAGTCGAACTCCAGCCGGGCTACTCCGACGACAATTGGGACGGGCTTCAGACGAAGCTCGGCTCAGACCTGGCCGACAACCATGAAGGCCTACGCTTCAACGTGACCCGGGCCAACGAAGGTGATCTACCTCGCTTCGAACTCAAGGCCAAGCGCCTACAAGACCTCCGCAACCAATAACCCACCAGGAGAACCACGATGACCGACCAACCGACCACCGATCTCCTCGGCAAGGAGATGACCAGCGACGAGCAAGAGATGCTGAGCCTCTACACACGCCTGCAAGAACTCTCAGCCCGCGAAGACCTCGCGCCCTGCGCGGTCATGAACGTACGCCAGGCGATGGTGATGATGTGGAACGTCTGCACGGACCTCAACCTGATCTACGAAGAGCCGGGCTGCGACTGACCTGAACTCAGGTCCCCAAGACCAGCCCGCCGTCGACACTGATCACCGCGCCGTTGATGAACCCCGCGCGGTCCGAGGCCAGGAACGCATAGGTGTCCGCCACCTCGGAAGGCTTGCCCAGACGTTTCACCGGCGTGCGCTCAACCATGCCGCTGAGGATCTTCTCAGGCACGCTCATCGCCATTTCGGTTTCGATAAAACCAGGGGCCACGGCATTGGCGGTGATCCCGTGCTTGCCGAGTTCGCGGGCCCAGACCTTTGTCATGCCAATGACACCCATTTTGGCCGCGACGTAGTTGGTCTGGCCAAAGTTGCCGTAGAGCCCGACGATGGAACTGGCATTCAGGATACGGCCGTAGCCCTGGGCAACCATCTGCGGCACCACCGCCTGGGTGCAGTGGAAGACGCCCTTTACGTTGACCGAGAACACCGCGTCGAAATCCGCCTCGCTCATCTGCTCGACGAGCTCGCCCTCCTTGAACTTCACCAACTGAGCGTCCCGGATGACCCCGGCGTTGTTGATCAGGATGTCGAGCCGCCCCGCCGCTTCGACCACCTCGGCAACTGCTGCCTCGACAGCCAGGCGGTCTGTGACGTCGACCTTCTGGAACTTCCCGTCAATCTCGCCAGCGACGGCCTGCCCACCGACCTCATCCACGTCCCATACGAAGACCTGGGCGCCGGCGGCGGCAAAAACAGCCGCGGTCGCCTTGCCGATGCCCCTGCCCCCACCAGTGATCACCGCGACCCGTCCGCCCAGATCGATCTGCATCATTCGAGGACCAACTCGCAGGCTTCGTAGACCGGGCCCTCGGTGCAGGATTTCGAATAGGGCCAGCCACCAAAACGGTCGCCCTTCACTTCGACACTGCAACCACTACAGACCCCATACCCACAGGCCATGTAGGTCTCCAGACTCAGGAAACAGCGCAGCCCTTCCGCGTCGCACAAACGAGCCACGGCGTGCATCATCGGGTCGGGGCCACAGCAGAATACAGTGTCTCCACCTTGGACCGAGCCGTCAGCGATCAACGCCGAGAGTTGCTCGGTCACCAGGCCATGAAATCCATGGCTGCCATCATCCGTGCAGGCAAAGACCTCGGCCATCTCACGGAAATCTTCGATCCCGGCCAGCAAGTCGGCGGTGCGGCCTCCAAACACCAGTCGGATCGGCGGCCGCCCGAGCTCCATCTGCCGCTTCCCGAGCAACCAGAACGGCGCCAGGCCGATGCCTCCCGCGATGCAAACCGGATTTTCGAACTCCTCAGGGAAGGCCCGTCCATGCGGACCTGTGATGTGCACATTTTCGCCGACTTCGCAGTCGAGCAGGGCCTGGGTGCCGGGCCCTACCACCTTGACCAGAAAGGACCCGCCCTGACCGTCCGGGCTCCGCTCGTAGAGGGAGAAAGGCCGCAGCAGTTCGACCGGCCAGCCCTGCTCCGTCTTCATCATGTAGAACTGGCCCGGCAAGGTCTCAGGAATCGGTCCCTCGACCTCCAGCACGAAGCAGCCGCCAGACAAGAGGCGGATTCGGGTCACTCGGCGAAGGCAAGACTGGTGCATCGGAAGGAAAGGGATACCACACCAGCCCCTCGATTTCCTTCTGATTGAGCCGCGTGGGCTGATTGCCCATACTGCCTCGCACATGCAACTTTGGACCTGGTTCGCGATCCCCGCCATCGGCGGCCTCATTGGTTATCTCACCAATCGGCTGGCCGTGAAGATGATCTTCCGGCCGATCAAGCCCAAGAACATTCTCGGGCTCCGGCTGCAAGGACTCATGCCACGCCGTCAGGCCGAGATCGCCAGCAGCATCGGCGCGGTGGTCGGAGACCACCTGATACGCCACGAGGATGTCGTCCGCGGCCTCGACAGCCTCGACATGGAGTCACTTCTCCTCGACCTCTTCGAGTCCGCTCTCGCCCCGAAAATCGAGGAGTTGCGCAGCCTGCCCCTGATC
>JAYZDB010000212.1:0-4687 GCA_036338025.1 Planctomycetota bacterium | reverse complement strand
CCATCCTCGACCTCGACGATCGGGGTCGCAGAATCGATCGCTGCGCCGCTGTCTATTTCCAGCAGGCACAGTGAACGATTGGTATGCCCGTAGGTGTGGATCCGGGCCACCACTTCCTGTCCGGTATAGCAACCCTTGGTGGTCGATATGTGATCGTCGATCGGCCACTCAAGGGCCAAGGTGTTGGACTCCGAGTCAACACCGACCCGAGGTTCACGCAGCAGGTAGCGCAGGCAGTCACGAGCCGGATCTGCGGCTGGCGGCACCTCGCCCACCGACCAGGACTCGACCTGCGCTGCCGGGCCGTGGCAGCGCAGCCAGTGCACTCCGTTGCGAACACCGGCGAGGCGAACCAGGCCGTCGCCAGACAGCTCGCCCTGTCCGGCTGGCAATGCACCCAGGGACTGCAGGGCCAAGACGTCCGCACAGGCGAACCCGGACGGCACGTCAACCACAAGGTCTTCGGTGAAGTGAAAGCGCTCCAGCAGCTCGGCCAAGGAGTCCACCAGTTGATCCTGGGTCGACAACCAGACGGTGTCCCCCTCGACCAAGAGTTCGCACACCGCCAGCAACCGGCCCTTGCCATCCAGAAAGGCCGAGGAGCTGACCTGACCAGAGACCATTCCCGCCACATCCTGCGAACACATCCGGTGCAGGAATTCCACCGATTCAGGGCCATGAACCCGGATCAGGCCATAGGGCGCCGGCGAACGGGAAAGCCCCACAGAGCCGATAACGTTCTGAACGTAGGATTCGTAATCCATTATTTAGCAGCGAATTACCGGAGATCCCCGGGGCTAAAAAAAACAGTACTAAAACAGGTCTTTTTGACCGATATACTTGAAAGAGGACTAAAATGGTTCTACTTTCTATCAGTCCCCGTCACCGGGGCAACCGTCATGATCAAGATCTCCAAGAAAGCCGATTACGCTGTCCTGATCATGGCCTCCCTATCGACCCGGCAGGCCGAACACGAAGCGCGGACCCAGTCGACCACGATACACGAGGTAGAACCGACCAGCGCGCAGGAAATCGCCGATGACAATCGACTGTCCCGGCCGCTGTGCGCCAACCTCCTGAAAACACTGACCCGCGCCAGCCTGCTCGAGTCGGTACGCGGCGCCGGTGGTGGCTACCGGCTTGCACTGCCTAGCTTCGACATCAACCTCATGCAGATTATCGAGGCCATAGACGGCCCCATTCGCCTGGTCGAATGCGCGGGCTCCGATCATGACCACAGTACCTGCAGCCTCAGCGACCACTGCCAATCCCAGAGCGCGATGCGCATCGTGCATGAACGGGTCGCAAACCTCCTGGTGCAGATCCAACTGCCGGAACTCAGCCAACAACAGGCCTCTACCGGTCCGGTCTCCGGCCATCTCACCACCCTCCACGACGCCAAATGACTCCGACTCTCCCCATCTATATGGACTACAGCGCGACGACTCCCGCAGATCCGCGGGTCGTCGAGAAGATGCTGCCGTTCTTCACGGAGACCTTCGGCAACGCGGCCAGTCGCAACCACAGTTTCGGCTGGACCGCGGAAAGCGCTGTCGACGTCGCTCGGGAGGAGGTCGCCAAGCTGCTCGGTGCAAATCCAAAGGAGATCGTCTGGACCAGTGGCTCCACTGAGGCCAACAACCTCGCCATCAAGGGCGCTGCGGAGATGTACGGGTCCAAGGGCCGACACATGATCACCTGTGTTACGGAACACAAGGCGGTCATCGATCCGATGAAGCACCTTGAGAAGTCCGGCTTCGAAGTCACCTACCTGGGTGTAGATAGCCAGGGCAACATCGATCTGGCCGAACTCGAGGCCGCTATCAAGGACGAGACGATCTTGATCTCCCTGATGGCAGCCAACAACGAGTCCGGCACTTGCCACCCGATCGCAGAGATCGGTGCCATAGCCAAGCGCAGCGGCGTGCTGTTTCACTGCGATGCAACCCAGGCAGCTGGCAAGTTGGCCCTCGATGTCGAGACCATCGGTGTCGATCTGCTGTCCCTGTCGGCGCATAAGTTCTACGGCCCCAAAGGGGTCGGCTGCCTGTATGTCCGACGGCGCAAGCCACGGGTCCGGATCACTGCGATTCTCGATGGCGGCGGGCACGAGCGCGGCATGCGGTCGGGCACCCTCAACGTCGCCGGCATCGTCGGCATGGGCGAGGCAGCACGGCTCTGCCGCGAAGAGATGGCGACCGAGATTCCACGCCTAGAGGCCCTGCGGGATCGCCTGCAAGACGGCGTCATGCAGCGCATTCCCGACGCCGTGATCAACGGCAACCCTGAGTTCCGACTGCCCCACCTGACCAACATCTCATTCCCGTATGTCGAAGGGGAATCGCTGATCATGGGGGTACCTGACATCGCAGTCTCCTCGGGATCAGCCTGCACTTCGGCCAGCCTCGAGCCAAGCTACGTCTTGAAGTCTCACGGATTGGATGACGAGTTGGCGCACAGTTCCATGCGCTTCTCGCTCGGACGATTCAACTCGCCAGAAGAAGTTGACTTCGTCATCGACAAGGTCTGCACAGAGGTCGAACGCCTCCGTGAGATGTCACCCCTATGGGAGATGGTCCAAGAAGGCGTCGACCTCTCCAAGGTCAAATGGACTCACCACTGACCGTCTCCCCACCCACACATTCCTGATACCTAAGGCGAAAACCATGGCATACAGCGACAAAGTCATCGATCACTACAACAACCCGCGCAACGTCGGCTCTATGGATAAGAGCCAGGACAACGTCGGCACTGGCATCGTCGGCGCTCCTGAGTGCGGCGACGTCATGAAGCTCCAGATCCAGGTCGATGATGAAGGCCGGATCACCGACGCCAAGTTCAAGACCTATGGTTGCGGCTCGGCAATTGCATCATCGTCGCTGGCCACCGAGTGGTTGAAGGGCGCCACGGTGGATGACGCAGCCGAAATCAAGAATACACAGATCGTCGAAGAACTCTCTCTACCACCGGTCAAGATCCATTGCTCGGTGCTGGCGGAAGATGCCATCCGTGCCGCCATCGAGGACTACAAGTCCAAGCAAGACGGTGACGGTCCCACCGGTGGAGATCGGGCATGAGTGACGCTACCACCGACACCGCGCAAACCGGCAAGACCAAGAAACCCCTGGTGACCCTGACCGAACGGGCTGCCAAGGAGGTCCAGCGCGTCATCGAGGAGAACCAACTGCCGGCGGAAACCCACGTACGAATCGGCGCCAAGGGCGGCGGCTGTTCTGGGCTGACCTATGTGCTCGATTTCGACAAGGCAGGCCCCACTGAATTCGACATCAGCTACGAGCAGCACGAAGTGATGTTGGTGATCGACAAGAAGAGTTCCTTTTTCATGGCTGGCACGGAACTCGATTTCAACGACGGCCTGCTCGACCGCGGTTTCGTGTTCAAGAACCCGGCGGCAAGCGGTTCGTGTGGCTGCGGCACTTCGTTCTCGGTCTAGCCAATCCAGCCCACCACCCAGCGAAGCGAAGATGAACCCCTTCGAGATCCTTGGTTTGGAGCCGGGCACCCAGATTGACGAGGCAGAACTCGAAACGCGCTACCTCGGTCTGTCGCGCGAATACCACCCGGACTTCAACCAGGGTCTGGCTGCCGATGAGGAAGTCGCAATGTTGACCCGTTCGGCGGAGCTCAACGACGCCTATCGCCTGCTACGCGATCCATGGAGTCGCGCCGAATCCACCATCAGGATCCTCGACCCATCCGCAATGGACAAAACCAAAGAACTCTCTCCGATGTTCTTGATGGATGCGATGGAAGCGCGTGACGAGATTGAGGCGGCAAGCCCGGATGACTGGACAAATCTAAAGGCAACGGTTCAGCAACGAGTCGATCAGTACTTCCGGGATGTCTCCGAGCACATTGCCGATGGTAATTTGCGCGAAGCAGCGACCCTGATGCACCAATCAAACTACTACCGCAAGTCCTTGCGTGACCTCACCGACAGAATTCACACTGCCTGACTTCCTGCCGTGACCGAAGACACTCCATCCACCGATACCTCCGCCGCTGAAATGGTGCTCGGGATTGACCTCGGCACCACCAACAGCCTCGCCGCGATCATGACCGCGGAGGGACCGCGCGTGCTGCGAGACCGCGACGGGGAACCTATCATTCCATCGATCGTCACCTTCGAACCCGGAGGTGAGGTCTTGGTAGGGCGCGCAGCGCGAGACCGCGCACTCGACCTGCCAGCCCGCAGCATCTACTCGGTGAAACGTCTGATCGGACGCTCTGGCGACGACCTCGACCTGCAAACCACATCCCTCGCCTACCCGGTCCACAATGGCGAACGCGGCTTGGCACGCATCCTGATCGACAGCCATGAATGGTCGCCTGAGGAGATCTCCGCACGCGTCCTGACCGCGGTCAAGGACAACGCCGAAGCTGCCCTGGCCTGTGCAATCGACAAGGTCGTCATCACGGTTCCGGCCTACTTCGACGACGCTCAGCGGCAAGCAACCCGTGACGCCGCGGAACTGGCTGGTCTCGAGTGCCTGCGCATCCTGAATGAGCCGACTGCTGCATCCATCGCCTACGGCATCGACGGCAGCAAGGATGGCAACGTCCTGGTCTACGACCTCGGTGGCGGGACCTTCGACGTATCAGTCCTCCAGATCCAGGACGGAATCTTCACGGTCAAGAGCACCGCCGGCAACACACACCTCGGCGG
>JAYZDB010000211.1:0-21704 GCA_036338025.1 Planctomycetota bacterium | reverse complement strand
GTCCTGGTCATCATCACGATCTTGATCGCCCTGGGACTCGGAGGAATCGTGGTCTTCCACGACGGCCAGGCCCCCTACGCCAAGAAGCCGTCGAAGCAGTCTCCGAAAAGCTCACTACGATCCCTCGACGGCCCTCGTATTGGCACCGGCGACACCAACGTCGGCACCGATCGGATGAGTACGCGCGAGTCTCTAGAATACCGACTGAGGCTCTACGCCACGTCCGGAACCCTCCAGCAGGGTAGAATCGTCCATTCTATCAGGACGGGTATCCAGGAGTACGAACGGCCATTGCTCCAGATCCTGGAGGAGGAGCCTCGGGGCCTCATCATGCCAGCCATTGAAATCGCTGGCCGACTCGAGAATGAAGGGCCGCTCTCGCCCTTGTATTCCCTGGTCGAGTCTGCGGATCCCCGGGTTCGCTCAAGAGCAATCGAAGCGATCAGCAACCGTCGGATGTGGGAGAGGATTTCTCTACGCCAACTTCTGCAGTCCGAACAAAACCCCGATGTCCTCACTGCCGCCCTGCGGGCGGCGTCCTTGGTCGAAGACGCTCCCTTGTCGGGCATGCTGCCACTGCTCGCTCACGAGGAGTGGCGAGTAGTGCGCGCTGCCCAGTCGGCGATGCCGAACCACATGGGCATGAAATCCCTCACGCTCGTCGATGAGTTCATCGAAACCGCGCCGGTAGGACCTGCGATCGCAGCGATTCAGGTATTGGGCGGACTGGACCCGACCGAGCAGCGCAACAAGTCGGTGTTGAAACACCTTTCGAATACGTCGTGGGCAGTCCAATCGGCCAGCCTCAAAGTCCTCATCTTGAGCGGGGGCAAGATCGATGATGCTGAGCCGATCTGGGCCGTGATCGAAGGCCCTGCCACCAAGGTCCGAATGCGAGTGTTAGCCTTCCTTGCACTCGAGAAGACAAGGTCGATCGACGATCCTCGATTCCTCAAGATCACCAGTCGATTGCACCCGGTAGCCCAACTAGCAGCTGCCCGTGGCCTAATCGTTAACAAGAACCGCGAAGGAATCCTGATCCTGATCAACTTGTTGAGCACGAAGACGGGTCCCGCCGTGACAGCGGACGACCAAGTGTGTGCGATTCAGTGCGCCCATGAAATTCTGCAAGAAGTCGCACAACGAGTCATTGAGCCCCGGTCCGAGCTGTGGCTCCCCTGGTATCGGAAGAACGAGGCTCTGCCAGGCACGCCGCTCGAAGCGGTGCCGCGACTGGCGTGGTAGGGCGCTCAACGTGGCTCGTGTTGTGACCGATAGAGCACTTGTTGTTGTCTTTTTCACCACCCGATGAGGTTACGAAGTCAATCCGGGTTCACGTTGATCGAGATGCTCATCGCCTCGGCGGTTATCCCGATCATATTTGCGGCCATCTACATGATGATGGCCAGGATCTCCACCCTCCAGGAGAGCGCTGGCGGCGCAATCACGGCCACGGAGAAGATGCGCAACTCGCTGCGCCGGATCGCCGACGAGTTGCGCACCAGCAGCACTGACGGAGAGGACGTCAATGGCAACGGTGTGCTGGATACCGGCGAGGATCTCAACAACAACGGTCGGCTCGAAGCGGACTGGGCAACCACGACTTCGTCGGTGACTTTCAATCGGATGCAGCCAAACGGGACGTTCACACTGCCTATTTCGTACCGGGTCAGAGGTAAGCAGCTTGAGAGAGTCCTGACGATCGGATCCAACGGAGAGACCCGTACCGCCATCCTCTGTCGTTCGGTGGAGTCTTTCACGATCCTGTCGGTTTCAAACAAGATCACTGTCAGCCTGATGCTGTCGTATCCAAAACGCGGCGGGGTCACCGAGACCCTCTCGTCTTCGATCACCGTAATGCAGCGCAACTAGAAAACGGCGCCGCCCTAGATCGAACGTAGCGAGGCTCTGGCCATCTCCAGGTCCTCGGGTGTGTCAAGATCGCGATGCACCCACGGATCTTCTACGCGCACTGCGAGAACCCGTTCGCGGTCCGCGCTGACTACATCTCGAAGCGACTCGATGTCGCCGCACACTTCATCCAGGCAGACTCGAGAGAGTCCGATCGGGTGACCTGGACGGTCATCGTAAATCGGTAGCACAACTTCATGACCGTTGCGGACCGCATCCACAACGGCACAGACCGACTCGCTGCTGACCATCGCGTAGTCAACCGGAAAGACAATTGCTGCCGAGCATTCGAGGGGCAGGGCGGCAACGCCAGCGCGAACGCTGTCGAGCATCTCCCCTCCAGAAACGGCGACTTCCAACTCGGCCAGCCCTTCTCCCAGAACAGGCGTTCCCGACGCACGCACGATCCCCAACCACTCGACACCCGCCGTGCGACAACTCTCGACAACTCTCTCGACCGCCATCTTGCCGCCGAGATCAAGCAGGGCCTTGTCAGCTCCCATCCGTCGGCCATGGCCAGCAGCGAGAACGATGGCGCCGATTTTCGTCACATCAGTACCGCAAGCCGTTCTTGCGGACGTGTGTGACAGGATCCTCCTCCAGGTTCCTGCAGTCGCCAGCAAGGACCTCCCCACACAGGATGACATGGTCGGACCACGTCGCTTCACCTACTAGTTTGCACAACAAGTAGGCGTGCGCGTCAGCAGGGTAAGGCACCCCGCCGTCCGCCAACTCGGTGTCCAGACCAACGAAGGCATCTTCGCCGGGCGCAAAGCCTCTCGCGAAATGCCCGACAAGATCCATCGATGATGCGGCCAGAACCGACACGCAAAAGTGTCCAGATTCCCGCAAGGCGCCGAGCACCGCCCGCTCGCGGTGCACAGCCACCGTCAGTGCCGGAGGCTCGAATCCGGCCTGCATGATCCACGAACCCAAGAACCCAGTCGCATCCGCTCCGCTGCCGGTGGTCACGATGTAGAGGCCACTCGCTACGCGCCCCAACGCCTGCATCAGCGGTTCGGGGGACTCGCTCATCTCACTCTCCCCGGATTTCCGCCAGACCAAACAGGCTGTGGACGTTGAACTCGGCCCGGAAGGCGTCAGCGTCGGGATCCTCACGGTCGGCGAGCGCATAGATGACGACGGGTACCGCGCCCACTGCCAACACTGCGTCGATCGCTTTGCGAGCCGACCCGCCCGTCGTGACTGTGTCCTCGATGATCGCGACCTTCTCACCCTCGGAGATCTCTCCTTCGATGCGAGAACCAACTCCATGGTCCTTGGATTCCTTGCGAACCAGAAACGCATTGAGGTTCTGACCGGTCTCGAAAGAAATGGCCGCCATCGCCGAGGCAATCGGGTCGGCGCCCATGGTCAGGCCACCGATCGCCGTGATGTCAGGGTACTTCTCAAGGTCTTTCAGCAGCAACCGGGCCGTTAGATTCAGTCCTTCGGGGTGAAGAGTGACCTTCTTGCCCTGGATATAGAAATCGGACCGCTTACCCGATGCCAACACGATGTCGAGTCCATCCTTGTAAGCAAGATCTCGCACAAGTTGCAGGAGGCGAGAATGGCCGGCTGCGGGATCAAAGTTATTCACGTAGTTTTTCGTGCTTGGCAAAACGTCTCAGTTCGAATTCCCGGCGGCTGCGGTCAGTCGATCATTCTCGATGTCTCGCAGCATGTTCTCGGTGATGTCACCGGTCGGATACACACCCTCGAAGCAAGCCTTGCAAAATTGCATCGGTACTTCCGCGTGAGCGCTGGTCGCCGCAACCATGTCTTCGATTGTCTGATACAGAAGGTGATCGCAGCCGAGCTCAACGGTGACTTCCTCAATACTACGGTCGAGCGCGACGAAATCGTTCTTGGTAGACATATCAATGCCGTAGAGGCACGGGTGAACCAGCGGCGGGGAATACGAGGCGAGATAGACCTTCGCCGCCCCCATCTCCCGCGCAATCTTTACGAGTTGGCGGCTGGTATGTCCGCGAACAATCGAGTCATCGACAATGAGCACTCGCTTGCCCTCAAACTCCATCCGGATCGGATTCAACTTGTGGCGAACCGTTTCCCTACGGAGATTGTCGTTGGCCATGATGAACGTCCGACCAACGTAGCGATTTTTGACGTAGCCCTCCCGGTACGGCACTCCAAGCACCTCGGCCATTGTCTGAGCGGCAGTGCGCGCTGACTCGGGTACCGGGATCACGGCGTCCACCTCGAGACCCGTCCTTCTCCAGGCCTCTGCTAGCCGCCTGCCCGATTCGAGGCGAGCCTTGTAGACTGAAATGCCGTCGAGTGTGCTGTCGGGCCTGGCAAAGTACATGTACTCGAAAATGCAGGGCCGGTGTGGCTTGTCGCCGATCTGGAAGAACTGCGCTTGCCGAGACTCGCCGACCCAAAAAAGCTCGCCGGCTCCGATGTCGCGGTGGTTGGTGTAGTTCGCGACATCCAAGACAACAGACTCCGATGCCACGGCATAGACCGTGCCTTCCCGGGTCATTCGCTCACCAACAATGGCCGGCTTGATCCCGTAGGGATCGCGGAAGGCGAACATCCCACCACCAGCGATGTGGCCAACCACAGAGTAGGCACCCTTGATGACGGCGAACACTTCCTTGACCGCAGCCTGCACACATTCTGCTGTGACCTTGCCGCCATCCATCGCATCGATGAGGGCGCCGGCAAACACGTAGAGTATGGCCTCGAGGTCACACTCGCTATTGAGGTGAATGTTGCGCGCGTCGAAGTAAGTACGCTTGAGCTCTTGGAAATTCGTGATGTTGCCATTGTGAGCCATCGTGACCCCAACGGGGAAATCGATGGTGAACGGTTGAACGTCCGTCCCACCACCGGTACCGACCGTCGGGTAGCGAACGTGCCCAACCGCCGAGGGCCCCCCCAGGCGCTCCATGTGCTTGTCCTCAAAAACCTCGCGGACCAGCCCGAGACCTTTCTTGATCTCAAACTTCTTGTCAAACGTGACAACGCCCGCGGCATCCTGGCCGCGGTGCTGGATCGCGAGAAGACCGGTGAGGGCGTCTTGGATGACGTTTGTTCCCTCCGGACCAAAGATCGAAATGAAACCACACATATCGTTCGGGATCCGGTGCTGCTTGGCTGGTTGTGGTCGACTGAACCGCTAACTGTGAGGAGTCCGCTGCTGTTGGCAACGGGAACTTTGCTACAGGGTACCACCAGATCACGCCCGGGTCCGACCCTGGGGTGTAATGATTAACCGCTTCCGGGTCCGCCGGTACTCGTTCTTTCCAAGAAACCGGTCGCCCGTGCGTACGCCAGATCGAACCAAGACAAGCCGTGGCGGACCGCGCTACCGCCGCCGTTTGTTGGCGCGGCGAGCATTGGCGAGAACGCTTGCCAGGGTCACGGATTTGCTACCCGTCTGGGAGCTTTCCTGCGCCGCCACCATGAATGCGTAGATCTCGATCGTGACCGAGGGGTCAACCGGCGCCCTGCCGGTCCGAAAGAACCGCGCAATCTCGACGACAAGGGGCTCATAGCTCCGGTATTCCCCACGCTTTGCGACACCGCGCATCCCGAAGACTGTCGCTCCGTGACCGGCCTTGCCGATCCTGAGTCCGCGAAACGTGCCGATCCGGCCGTCGCGCCAAACCCCGGTGACCAGGTCCGAGCCGCTGGTCTTGGAGCGGGTCACCGAAACACAGCCCGGCCCGAGCACCGTAAACAGGGACTCGACCCCGTGAATTCCATACCAGAACAGGTCCGGATGGGTCGGCTCCAGGGCGCAGGGGCCCCAGGCGTCGCAACCCGTGATTTCGCCGATGCCTTTGGGCACCGAAGGACCGAATCGCAGCGCCGAACTCGAAAACCACGGCACGCGGTGCTGTCGTGCCAGGGCATCGATCGCGAGAACATCTTCCAGGGTCCCCGCCAGCGGCTTGTCGATGAACACCGGCTTGCCGGCCTCGATTACCTGGCGCGCCTGCGCGAGATGCGGTCGACCATCTACGGACTCCAAGAGCACGGCATCCACTCGCGAGAGAAGTGCTGGGACCGAGTCGACGATCTCGACCCCCATCCCCGCCAACTGCCTGGTAAAGCCCTGCACGCGGTTCTTGCTCGCAGGGATGTCGGTCCCCCCTGGATACCCGGCCACCACCCGCATAGTAGCGAGATCGCCGCTGGCCTTGGGGTCGTTGAACACCTTCGTGAAAGCAACGACATGCGAAGTGTCGAGGCCCAAGATGCCGATCGCCAACTGCTTCGCCTGCCCCTGGTCCTTGCCGGGTTGCGCTGGGCTGACGGCAGAAAAGAACAACACGACCGACGAGAAAATGAGAGAGCGGGTCACTTCTGGCCTCCTGGTAGCCGGGTATCCGGATCGCCGGATATGCTAGCCGCCGTGAACCTCGCCGAGTTGGAAGAAACCCTCTCCCGCCCTACACCAACCGTCGTCGAGACCCTGCGTGGCATCGACGGTGATGTCGTGATCCTGGGCGCGGGCGGCAAGATGGGCCCCTCGTTGGCGCGGATGGCGAAGCGGGCAATCGACCTGTCCGGGTCTCCGAACGCTGTGCACGCCGTTTCGAGGTACACCGACCAGACCATGCGTGCGCCGCTGGAGGACCTCGGCGTGCACACCATCGCCTGCGATCTACTCGAGCGCTCCGCAGTCCGTGACTTGCCGGAGGCAGCCGCGGTGATTTTCATGGCCGGCACCAAGTTCGGGACATCTACGGATCGGTCGACAACCTGGGCGCTCAACAGCCTGCTGCCAGGCATCGTGGCGGAGCGCTACGCCGGTGTGCCGACCGTGGTGTTCTCGAGTGGCAATGTCTACCCCTTCGTTGCAGATGGTCAGGCCGCGACCGAAGAGGTCGAGCCATCACCAGTTGGTGAGTACGCCTGGTCCGTATTGGCACGCGAACGCATCTTCGAGCACTTCGCAGCGACCGCCGGCTCGCCGCTGTTGATCTACCGACTCAACTACGCATCCGAGCTTCGTTATGGCGTGCCTTTGGACATCGCTCGCAAGGTTCTGAGCCAACGGCCAATCAACCTGGCGATGGGCTCGTTCAATACCATCTGGCAGGGTGATGCCAACGCGATCGCCTTGAGCTGTGTCGATCTCGCGTCCACACCAACCAAGATCCTCAACGTGACCGGCCCCGAAACCGTCTCGGTCAGGAGCCTCGCGCTCCGCTTCGGTGAATTGCTGGACCGACAACCGATCTTTGAGGGCGCTCCAGAACCCACCGCCCTGCTGAGTGACAGTTCGCAAGCCTGTGAACACTTCGGTCAGCCTTCAGTAAACATCGAGACCCTGACGGAGTGGATTGCCGCCTGGTTGCTCGACGGCGGACCGACGCTCGACAAACCGACGCACTACGAAGTTCGGGATGGAACATTTTGAGTGAACTCGAACCGGGCGTCAGAGCGTCCCTGCACGACGGCGCGGCCATACCCGCCCACCCGCTCGCCCTCGATGCACAGCGCCGTCTCGACGAGCGCCGTCAGCGAGCACTGACGCGCTACTACGTGGCGGCCGGCGCCGGTGGGCTCGCAGTTGGCGTGCACACCACCCAGTTCGCGATTCGTGATGAAGGCACAGACCTGCTCCGACCGGTATTGGAATTGGCTGCAGAGACCCTGCAAGAATGCGAGGCCAAGAGCGGCCGGCGCCCGATCCGAATCGCGGGAGTCTGCGGTGCAACCGGGCAGGCCTTGCAGGAAGCCAGCCTGGCCAGTGATCTCGGCTACGACATCGGCCTGCTCAGCCTGGCTGCCCTCAAAGATGCCTCCGATGACGAGTTGATCGCGCACTCCAAAGCGGTCGCAGAAGTCATCCCGGTATGTGGGTTCTACCTACAGCCCGCGGTCGGCGGGCGAGTGCTAGACCAGGGCTTCTGGCGACGCTTCGCCGAAATCGAAGGCCTTGTCGCAGTCAAGATCGCACCATTCAACCGCCAGCGCACCACCGATGTCATCCAAGCCATCGCCGAAGCCGGACGCGGCGACGAAATAGCGCTCTACACCGGCAACGATGACCACATCGTCGGCGATCTGACCGCCGAATATCGGTTCGGTGAAAAGCGGCGGCGCTTTGCGGGGGGCCTGCTCGGCCATTGGGCTGTTTGGACGCGTGGCGCTGTCGATCTTCTGGCCGAGACCAAGGCCTGCGACGCAACTCCCGGTGAACGGCTTCTTGCGACCGGTGCAGCGGTCACCGACTGCAACGAAGCGTTCTTCGACACCCGCAACCAATTCCGTGGATGCATCGCCGGCCTTCATGAGGTCTTGCGTCGCCAGGGTTTGCTGGCAGGTCTCTGGTGTCTGGATCCGGACGAAGGCTTGTCACCAGGTCAAATCGAGGAGATCGACCGGGTATACGATGCCTATCCCGAACTCAACGATGATGAGTTCGTCGCAGAACACCTCGATGAGTGGCTCAGTTAGCTGACGATCGCGGTTCGGTGTTCAGACAAACACCGCCGAAGCAATCTGAACGTCCTGCACCGCCACCCCGGTCAAATCCGCGACGGTGATCTGCTGGTCGTTCTGCCGCCCTGGTGCCTGCCCCGCGATCAGGGCGCCAAGCTCGACCAGGCCGGCCTCCTGGATCACACCCGCGCGCAAGGCATGCGAGATCTCGCCTCGCTCCCGACACTGCGAAACGCTGTCCGCTACCACCAACTCGCTGACGCCGAGGATGGCTGCATCCAACTCCTGCTTCGCCGGTGAGTCGGAGCCAACCGCAGTGATGTGGGTGCCCGGCCGTACCGCAGCACGGTCGAGGAGCGGTGACTCGGCCGGAGTTGTCGTAACGATCAGGTTGCACATCGCAGCAACATCGGAAGTCGCGGCTGCCACCTCGACTTGAAAATCCCCATCGCTCATCTCTCGAGCGAATTGTTCGCTGCGCTCCGGGTTGCGGCCCCAGACCAGGGCTCTCTCACAGTCAACCACCCCGCGCAGATACTCCAGCTG
Organism: Planctomycetota bacterium; assembly: GCA_036338025.1. Taxonomy (GTDB): domain Bacteria; phylum Planctomycetota; class UBA1135; order UBA1135; family UBA2386; genus JAYZDB01. The sequence goes on along the minus strand of JAYZDB010000211.1, from coordinate 12,821 downwards.
CAGGCGGGCCTGCGTGCCGGTCCCGAGGATTCCAATCCGTGTGACTTCGGAAGGCGCCAGGTGGCGAGCCGCCACGGCACCAGCTGCCGCCGTGCGAATGTCCGTCAAGCGCCCTTCGTCCAGGAGCACGGCGGCCAACTCCCCGGTGCGCTGTCGGAACAAGAGCATCAGCCCATTGCTCGAGGCGAGGCCGAGCGACGGGTTGTCATAGAACCCAGACGCGATCTTGACGACGTAGAACTCTTCGTCGCGGACGTAGCCGTACTTGATGTGCACGTCACCTCGCGGCTCCGTGAAGTTGAGTTCCCCGACCGGCGGAATGACACACTTGTCGGCTGAGTAGGCGACGAAAGCTCTTTCCATCTCCGCGACCACGTCTACCGACGCCAGCGCCTTGGAGATCGAGTCCCAGTCCATGATCCTGGTCTGCTCTGTCATCACAGGATCCCGCGCAGTACTTCGGGGTCGATGTTGGCGCCGCAGAGCACGATCACGATGTTCTTGCCGCCGAGACGCGATGGCTGGGTCCGGGCCATGTCCATGAATGCCGCCACCGCCGTGCCGGCAGCTCCTTCGACCATGTTGTGATGCTTGTGGGCTATCGTCCGAACGCCTTCTGCGATCGCTTCCTCCGACACCAGGACAAAATCATCGATGATCTCCTGGCAGAGTTCGAAGGTGATCGAATCGGCTTCCACGCCACCTGCTGTTCCGTCGGACAAAGTCGGATCCGACGGCAGGTCGAGGATTCGTCCTTCGCGCAAGGAAGCCGCCATCACCGCCGAATTCTCCGGAGAGGCTCCGATGACTTCCACGGACCGGTGGGCCGCGCGCAGGTAGCCGCCAGTGCCGGAGATCAACCCGCCTCCACCGACCGAGATAAACACCGCATCAAGGTCTGGCACCTGGTCCTCGAGCTCGAGACCAACCGTGCCCTGCCCCGCAATTACCATCGGGTCGTTGTAGGGAGAGATGTACGCGCGCCCCTCGGCATCCGCAAAGGCACGGGCCGCGATCTCTCCTTCAATGCAATCCTGGCCCTCGAAGCGCAGCTCGGCTCCCAGGTTCTCAATCACTCCAATCTTGGATTTCATCGCCGAGTTCGGCGCGAAGATCAGCGCCCGGCAACCGAGCAGCAAGGCACCACAAGCAACCGCCGCCCCGTGGTTACCCGTCGAAGCCGCGACCACTCCAAGGCGACGCTGCTCCTCGTCGAGGGTAAGCAGCTTGTTCATCGCACCGCGCAACTTGAAGGACCCGGTCAACTGCTGATTCTCGAGCTTCAAAAAGACATTGCAGTCGCCGGCCGCGCTCAGTGTCGGGGAGAACTCGATCGGTGTGCGTCGTACGTAACTCTCGATCCGGCGGGATGCTGCCAGGACCTCGCTCTGCATATCCATGGCGGAGACAATACTTCAGGCCAGTAGAGAACCGGCTCCGAAACCGGCCAGGAGGCATTCCGACCCGTGGTGAATTCCTGAGTACAGGTCTCTGGCGATGTGACTTGGAGACTACGCCGATAGACTCGAATCCATGCAACGGTCCGCCCTTCATCGAACAGGCCTGCAATCCCTGCTCCTGGCCGGCGGCCTGTCCGCGTGCCTGGCGGGAAACTCCGTCAGCGGGCAGGCGCGTCCAAACGTGCTGATCTTCTACACCGACGATCAGGGCACCCTCGACGCCAACTGCTACGGCTCCACGGACCTGAGAACGCCAGCGATTGACTCGCTGGCGGCCAGCGGAGTTCGTTTCACCCAGGCCTATGCCCACACCGTCTGCTGTCCGTCCCGGGCCTTGTTGATGACCGGCCGCCACCCACAGCGGTCCGGTGTGGACTCGTGGACCCAGGGCAACATGAAGGCCACACACGGCGTCAACATGTTCCGTACCGAGATCACCTTGGCGGAGGCCTTGAAGCAACACGGTTACCGCACTGGCCTGATCGGAAAGTGGCATCTCGGAGCAGCAGCAACGCACGGACCGAGAGCACAAGGGTTCGACACGTTCTATGGCCTGCGCGGTGGGTTCATCGACAACTACAACCACTTCTTCCTGCACGGCACAGGCTTTCATGATCTCTACCGGGGCACCACCGAGCAGTTCGAGCCCAAGAAGTACTTTCCCGACCTCGTGGTACGCGAAGCGAAACAGTTTCTGGAGCGCTCGAGCAAGTCGAAGCAGCCGTTCTTTCTCTACGTCGCGTTCAATGTGCCGCACTACCCCGAGCAGGCCGCCCCCGAGTTCCAGGCAGCCTACGCCGATCTACCGGAGCCGCGGCGCTCATATGCCCGGATGATCTCGACGACCGACAACCGCATCGGCAAGGTCCTCGCCACCCTCGATGCCCTGGGCATGCGCGACAATACGATCATCGTGTTCGCCAGTGACAATGGCCACTCGGCCGAGACTGCACACATTCGAGCTGACAAGCATGCCAGCGGGCTACCCAAGGGGCACAAGTACGGCGCCAACGGCGGCGGCGGGAACACCGGCAAGTGGCGCGGCAACAAGGGGACGTTTCTCGAAGGTGGAATTCGCGTGCCCGCGATCCTCAGCTTCAAGGGTCGCGTGCCCGCCGGCGTCAGCCGCGGGCAGATGGTGAGCGTCGCTGACTTCTATCCGACCATCTTCGACCTCTGTGGGCTGCCGGCCCCGTCCGCAGAACTCGACGGCAAGAGCCTGGTAGCCCTGCTCAACTCGGCCGATGCGCCCTCGCCACACCAGGTGATGCACTGGCAGTGGATGGGAAAATGGGCGGTTCGCAGGGGTGACTGGAAGCTGATCTCGCACGGCAAGAAAGTCATCCTCACCAACCTGGCCGAGGAGCAACCCGAACTGACCAACCACGCTGCCGCCAAACCGGAGTTGATCGCCGAGCTCACCGCCCTGCACCAGCAGTGGGCCGAAGAGGTGATGCCGATGCCGCGCAAGGCGCCGCTACGCGGCATTCTCCGGCGGGCGGGCATCGACCCACGCACGGTCGAGCCCTGGCCTGCATTGGACACACAAGCGCGGTCGGCCTGGCGTAGCGGGGACGCCGTGATCCTCTCGTTTGAAGGCAAGGTGCCGACCAAGATCGAAATCCCGCGGCTCGCGACGCCGATGAAGAGCGTCGACTGGCGCGGTGACCGGCGGGCGGTTGGCACAATTCGCCCTGGCATCAAACACTGGCTACTCAACACCAAGAGCCTGCCTAAGGGTCAAGCACCGATCGTCATTGCGCGAACCGACGGGGCACCGGCTCTGCACAAAGGCCTCGCTCCGGTTGGACCAGATGATGCCGGCGTGATCACCCTACACGCGAGCAAGGCCAAGACCGTCGGCAAGAAGCTGCGCTTTGAACCCCAACCGCACAAGAACACCCTCGGCTACTGGGTCGAGCAAGGTGACTACGCGTCTTGGCGAATAAACATCAAACGGCGCGGGGTTTATCACGTCGAGGTCGTCCAGGGCTGCGGCAAGGGCCAAGGCGGTAGCGCCGTGGCTGTGTCCCTTGGCTCTCAGAGCGTGCCGTTCACGGTACAAGACACCGGGCACTTCCAGAACTTCGTGCGGCGTCGCATCGGACGGGTGACGCTGAGTGCCGGAGAGCACCTCGTCGAGGTGCGGGTCAAGAAGATCGCGAGGAACGCGGCGCTGGACCTGCAGGAGGTCCGCCTCATCCCCGCGTCCTCGAAATAACCCCGATCAGTTGATCCGGCCCTTCGGCTTCTTTTTCGAGGCCCGGGCCTTTGACTTTGCGGCAGCGGCAAGCCGTTTGAGCTGCCCTTGCATCTCCTTGACGGCACGCTCGAGTTTGCTGAGCCTCAGGTTCAGGCTGCCCGACAGTTCGATACCCTTGAGCTTCTCCAAACCCTCACGGGCTTCCCGGTTCATTTTTTGGATTTGCTCCTCACTGGTCCTCCTGACCCTTGCTGTTTTCTTCGGCTTGGATTTCCCCTTCGGTGAGGCCTTTGACTTGGGCTTTGGTTTCGGCTTCGGAGCAGCGGCTGGCTTCGGCCTGGCCTTCGCCTTGCCTTTGGAGTTCCGCTTCGACCTGGCCTTGGCATCACGCGATGACTGCTTGCGCTTCGAGTCTCTCGCGGCGCGCTCTTGTTTGCGCTTCGCAGCGGCCTTGCGTTGAGCCGCCGCGCGTTCTTCCTTCTTCTTCGCAGCGAGCGCCGCGCGCTTGTTCGCCGCAGCATTCGACACAGACTTTGCGCCACTGGCGTTCTTGGCGCGAGCGCCGCGGCGACGAGGACTGAAGTCGCCAACGCGCGGGCTGGACTTGCGGCCGGCGGCCAACTTCTTCGCAACGCCTAGGAGGCTCTTCGCTTCGCTCTTGCGCCCAGAAGCGTGCAGCTTCTTGGCCATCGTTGTGAGTTGCTTGGCGTAGCCGGAAAAATCCTGACCGCGAGGCTCAGCTTTGCGCTGAGCACTGCCTGGGGCCATGAATGCTGTGGCTGCGAAGGCCGCGAGGGCCACCATGGTGAGTCGGCGAATCATCTGGAAACTCCTGGGGGGAGGGTGTGACAAGGCAGGGAGATGCTAGCGGGAGCTGGCACCTCACAGGAACACGGTGCTGAAGCGCGAGCAAGATTCTGCAGTGAGTTTAGGCCCTCAGATCAGTTCGGCCGAGCGCCCCGCCGATCAGCGAGACACGGTTGACCGCACGTTCGGTGCCACGATCAGCGCTCAGCGCGGCAAGCTTTCTTTTCACACACCGATGCCTGAGCAACGCGGATGCTTTTCAGAATCCCACAAAAACCGCCTCTGGCCGCTCAGGCAAACATCCGGCGCAGGTACGCGAGGCTCTCGCGAGCGATCGTCTCGCCGTCGGGCTGGTAGTCGAACACCTCGACCGAGACATACCCCTGGTAGTCAACATCCCGCAGCGCTTGCACGATCGGCCGGTAGTCGAGTCCGCCGGATCCTGGCCCGCGTCTGTCCGGAGCGTTGGCGTGAAAGTGCACCAGCAAGTCACCGTGCGCCGTGATGATCTCCGGAATCGGATCCGGCTCAGAGCCCATGGCGTAGACATCGAGGTGCAATCGGCAGGCGGAATGATCCACGGCTTCGATCAAGCGCCGGGCCTCGGCAGCAGAGGTCAAGAAGTTGGTGAGCTCAGGGGACAGTGGTTCCAGCGCCAGGGTGAGCCCCAGGTCACCGGCTGTCTCAGCGACCGTGCGGCAGGCCTCGGTCGCGTGGGCAAAGGCCTCGTCATACGACTGGCCTGGCAAGACCCCGCGCTGGTTCGGGCTCCCGAGCACCAGGATGCTGCCGCCCATCGCGGCGCAGAGTTCCGCAAGGTGCTGCAGGTATCGCACGGTGCGCGATCGGGTGGCGTCATCGTTCGTCGTCAGGTGCAGGCCGCCCGGCGCCGCCAGCAACCAGTGCAGGCCCACCACCTCGAGGCCGTTCGCGCGCGCCACCGCTCCAAGTCGCCGCCCGTCCTCAACAGTCAGCGTGCCTGGGTCCTGGGCAATCGCATTCAACGCTACTTCGATTGCGTCGAAACCACAGCTCGCCACATCCACACAAACATCTTCGAACCCGACGCCGCGGTAGGTTTCGTTGCAGATGGCGAACTTCATGTCAGCCTCAAGTAGATGCTGACGCCGGTCCTCGCCGCCAGCACCAAGACCAGCAAGAACCCCAAAACCGCCACCACCTGGATCCACCGCGGCGCACCGGCACGCCGAGACAACCACAACAGCACCCCGGCCAGGATCGGGTTGCCGAGAACCGTCAAGGCCTGGGCGAACACAACCAACTGCACGGGCTTCTCACCGGTGGTCACGACGGCCATCGCGACCACCATCCCCAACAGCACCGCGAACCCGGTGAAGACTTTCGGGCCGGGTCGGTCCATGCTGCCTCCCAGGCCGACACCATCGGACAGCACGGCGCCTCCAATCATCACATTGATCAGGAAGGAGCTGAACGCGCCCGCCAGCAAGCCGATGCTGAACAACAAAGTCGCCGCGGTTCCAAACAGCGGTTCAAGTTGCCTGGCGACATCCGCTGCGTGCCCGAGATCCTTGCCCTCGATCCGACCATGCAGCACCGCCGCAGCCGTCACCATGACAGTCAGGGTGAGCAGCCCCAGCACAGAAATGCCAACGATCGAATCCAGGCGGCCGGCCCGGAGATCTCCCCTGGTCCAACCCTTCTCGCGCACCAGGTAGGCCTGGTAGAACGCACCCGCGACCGAGAAGGTCGTACCTATCAGGGCCTGCACCGGCAGCAGAGGGTCGACGACCTGGTCCTTGGCTTCGGATTCCGTCGGCAGGATCGCACCGGTCAGGCTCTCCGGCAGGCTCGGCCACAAGCCGGCGAGGATCTGTGACAACGCCGGCGATGCGAAGGCCAGGTTGCCCAGAAAGCCCAGCATCATGATCCCGACCAGCATCTTCATCAGGAACTCGACACGCCGATACAGCTGCCGAAAACCGAACAGCACTCCCAAGACCATCAGGTTGACGGTGGCCAGCAAGACCAGCGGCCAGGTGTCGCCTTCGCCGGCGTATGGTTCGACCGCCAGAACCACGGCCACGTTGTTGCTGAACTGGAAGCAGGCGATGACCAGGAACAGGACCAGGCCGACCAGCACCGCCACCGGACGTCCGGCGCGGCGCGCCAGCTCTTCACAGGGAGTGTGGTCGAGAACCGCGCCGAGGTGCGCTGACAAAGCCGTCATCCCGATCATCAGGACAGCGGCCAGCAGAACCAGCCAGATCAGGTCGTACGAGAAGTCACAGCCAACTCGCGAACTCACCAAGATGCTGCCGGGTCCCATGACGACCGACGCCACGATGATCGCCGGCCCAAGCGACCGCAGCCGAGAGCTCCTTTCCTGGCTCAACCGACCTCTCCCGGGTCGGGCAGGGACATCGGCACCAGATCATCGAAGTCAAACTCGGGCGGGGCGCCGTAGGCCTTGGCGCAGATGTCGGAAGTCTCGATCACCCCATCCCGTATCGCGAGGCGTAGCAGACCGCCCGATGTGCGCTCATAGAGGTCCGGGTAGTCCCGCAACGCGACCTCCTGCTCATGCGGCGTCAGGTACTCGAGACCACGCACATAGTGATGCCCGTTGCGCTCCGCGTGGTCGATCCCCAGGGTCGCAATCACAGCGGTGTCCTGTTGCAGGGCACGAAGGCCGGGATGGGTCAGGTCTTCGGCGGCCAGGATCCCAGGGTGCCCAAGGCGCTGTTTCCACTCCTGCAGTACCCTGAAGCTGTGCAGGGTCCGGAAGATCCCCTTGCAGTTCTTCGCCGAGACGCCGCCATATCCCAGGCTCAATGCGTGCTCAACCGTCTCATCGGTGCCATCCGATTCGTCGAGGATGACCGGCCGGTGCGCGGAGATCGGTAGCAAGCTCTCGATTACCGAGTCTTGCAGGGACGCGTCGCGCTCGACCGGTTGCTCAAACCACAGTGTGCGCTCGTACAAATCCGACAGGGCACTGTCGGTTCGGTAGGCTTCGAAGAAACCGGCGAACGTCGCCATGTCGGCGTACGACTCGTTGCCGTCGAACACGATCCGGTACGAAGGGTCCGCATGAGCAGCCAAGACATCCTGGATCCGGTGCAGACGTTGCAGGTTCTGCTCCGTGTCATCCGACACCTTGACCTTGAAGTAACGGACCCCGTACTCACGGACCACCTCTTCGAGCGTCTCGGGCAGGCCGTCGTCCAAGGGCTCGGCGACATCGGACGCCACCAGCGGGTCGCCCAGCCCCACGGTATGCCGAAGATGCACCCGGGCCCTGGGCTGTGCCGGCAAGCCGGCAACCGGTCCGAATCCAAACAGATCTGAGACCAGTCCTTGGTGAAGCGTCGAACCCTCCAGATGGCAGAGCCCATCGACCACTGCGCTGTCCAGGAGAGCGACGCCAAAGCTCGACGGCAGCGCCGGGATGCCACGCGCTTCACACTGCCGCCGCACCTCGGGCTGAGCGATGCAGTGCAGTTCGTAGGCCGGCGCGCACCCAGCCTCGATGTAGCTCCCGGCCGCCAGGCTCATCGCGATCAGCAGGTTGTGCTGCTTGGCGTCGAAGTCGAGATCCGGATTCTTGTCGAACCACATCGGCGACAAGACCGACGAGCTGACACCTTGTGCCGCGCGACCGTCGGCGGTGCCAAAGCGCACTCTGAGGTGCACCACGGAGAGCTCCGTCATTGTGACCGACCCGAAGCGAAACGGCATCCGCGTCGGCACGCGCCGCACGAAGGTCTGGACTTCGTCGAGTTCAACCGCGACCGCGTCGGTTTGCATGGGTTTAGCGTGCCACGCACTTCGTCAGATGCCAGACAGAGCCACCAACCAGGGTGCACAATCTGGCTGACCAAGACCCTCCATTGCCAGGTCGGTCAGCCTGCAGGCCACCTGGGTCGGTGGGTCAAGCCCCGCGCCGCCGGCGGACAATCGTTTCCGCCTGTCCGATCCTGGACCAGGGCTCTCGCACGCCGTAGGGTCCAGCATGCGCACCCCAACACCAAGCGGTTAGGGCAGCAGAATTTTACCGGCTTCGCGCCGTCCCCCAGACTCAATCGATCTCCCGACCATGAACATCAAACAAGACGGAATCGCCCCCAACTCCAGTCGCCTGCTATGGGCTGGATTCATGGCTATCTTGGCTGCCGGTGTCGGCTTTGGCGTACGCGGGGGCATCATCCCCAGCTGGAAATCGGAGTTTGGCTTCAACGACACGGAGATCGGCACCATTACCGGCGCGATGTTCAGCTCGTTCTGCTTCGGCATCATCATCGGCGGCCTGGTCTGTGACCGCATCGGGTATCGAAAGCTGGTGGTCAGCGCGTTCCTGTTCCACGTCTTGTCAGCGCTAGTGACCTTTGGAACGAGCGCGGACTACGAGTCAACCACGAACTACCAACTCCTCTACTGGGGGACCTTCCTGTTCGGTCTGGCCAATGGAACACTCGAAGCCGTCGCCAACCCCTTGGTATCCACGCTGTTCCCAAACAACCGGACCCACTACCTGAACATCCTGCACGCCAGTTGGCCTGGCGGGTTGGTGATCGGCGGCGCCATCGGCTGGACCCTCTCCGAGAGCTTGTCCTGGCAGAGTCAGCTCGGGCTGTTCCTGATCCCCACGCTGGCCTATGGGTTGATGTTCTTCGGGCAAGAGATGCCCAAGTCCGAAGCCTCGCAGCGGGGGTTGTCCCTGGGCGAAATGTTCAAGGATGTCGGCATCAGCTGCAGCCTGATTATCTGCGGCCTCCTCGCCCTGTTCTTTGGCGGCATGACGACCCCGCTGTTTGAAGAAGGGAGCTCCGCGCCCGACATCATCTCCTACGGCATCTCTGGTGCCTGCCTGATCGCTGTGGCGGTCATCACCAATTTCTCTGTTGGCGCCTGGCTGCTCTTCGTCCTCTTCCTCATCCACGCCATGGTGGGTGCTGTGGAGCTCGGAACGGACGGCTGGATCCAGAACATCACGGGCAACATCCTGACTCCGGAAGAGGGCAAGATCCTGTTCGTGTTCACCTCCGCGATCATGCTGAGTCTGCGCTTCTGCGCCGACTTCATCGAAAAGCGGATCGGCCTGTCGCCGGTCGGCATCCTCCTGGTGTGCTCCCTCCTGGCGTGCCTGGGCCTGAACCTGTCGAGCGGCATCGAAACTTTTGCGGGCGCCATGCTCGCTCTAGGAGTGTATGCGGTCGGCAAGACCTTCTTCTGGCCAACCATGCTCGCCATCACCGGCGACCGGTTCCCGAAGACCGGCGCGATCGCCATGTCCATCATGGGCGGCATCGGCATGATGTCCGCTGGCCTCCTGGGTGGGCCGGGGCTGGGCTACGCGAAGGACCGGTATTCGAGCGAGGCGCTCAACACCGCCAACGTCGCGGTCTACGAGACCAGCAAGTCCGAGAAGCCGAGCCAGTTCCTGTTCTTTGATGATGTCTACGCGATCGACGGCAAGAAGCTGGGCGCCGCGCAAGCGAAGCTCGGTGAGCTCCGCAAGAAGGACCCCGCGACCGCTCTTGGCGGTCTCGATGACTCCGAGCGCGCGCTGCACACCGCCAGCATCCAGGGTGACCGCGAGACCCTGGTCACCGACTCGCTCATCCCCGCCACAATGGCGGTCTTCTACTTGCTGCTCTTGCTCTACTTCAAGACGATCGGTGGCTACAAGCCGGTACAAATCGATTCTTCTGAGGATTAGGGCGGACTCGAGTAGTTCGACAACCAGCATCTCCTAGCGCGCCTGTCCGGGCTTCATTGTCCGGGCAGGCGCTCTTGTGTTGGTATCTACAATCCCCGGATCAAAGCTAAGGTGGTGGCAGCTACTGTTGTCGTGAGCAACAATGGAACTCCTTCGAAACCCCCGAAGACACGCCATGTCATCAGCCAACCGCCTGGGTCGCCTCGTTGTCGCAATCGCCCTTCTCTTCCTCTCCGCAACGGCGGTCTGCCAACAGCCGATACAGGTGCTGTTCCTTGGCGACCGGGGTCACCACAAACCCGCGGAGCGCTCCAGGCAGTTGATCCCGTACCTGCTGCACCGCGGCATCAAGGTGCATTACACGGAATCGATGGGCGACATCACGCCTGGCAACCTGGCGCACTACGACGCCCTGCTGCTCTACGCCAATATCGGGAGCATCCATCCGGCACGCGCCAAGGCCATCCTTGACTACGTCGATGGCGGTGGCGGCTACGTTCCGTTGCACTGCGCGTCGTACTGCTTCAACAACGATGTAAGGATGATCGCCTTGACTGGTGGGCAGTTCCAACGCCACCGGACCGGGACCTTCCGAACCGTCATCACAAAGCCCGACCACCCGATCATGAAGGGGTTCGAGGGCTTTGAGAGCTTTGATGAGACCTACGTGCACCACAAGCACAACGATCAGGGTCGCACCATCCTGTCGCGTCGTCGCACCGACGGCGAAGACGAACCGTGGACCTGGGTTCGATCACAAGGCAAGGGCCGGGTGTTCTACACCGCCTGGGGCCACGACCAGCGCACCTGGAGCAAGCCCGGCTTCCATGACCTGGTCGAACGAGGGCTGCGCTGGGCAACTGGAGATGACAATCCGGCCGGCACGATCGCAAATCGGAAGGTCCTGGCACCGTTCCACTACAAAAAAGCCAAGGTCGCGTACTACCCACCAGGAGGTCCGCGCCGCGGCGATGGGGACTGGCCCGAGATGCAGCTGCCGCTCGATGCGGAAGAATCCGTCAAGCACATGATCACGCCAGCCGGCTTCGAGGCGCGGTTGTTCGCCGCCGAACCAGAGATTCGCCCGGCGATCGCCATGTCCTGGGATGCACGTGGTCGATTGTGGATCTGCGAATCGATCGACTATCCCAATCGCCGCCAAGGCAAGGGCGAAGGTCATGACTCCATCAAGATCTGCGAGGACACCGATGGGGATGGCCGCGCTGACAAGTTCACGGTGTTCGCCGACAAGTTGAGCATCCCGACCGCGATCACGTTCGCGGGCGGCGGCGTCATCGTGCAGCAGGCTCCTGACACCTTGTTCCTGCAAGACACCGACGGCGATGACAAGGCTGATGTCCGCAAGAAACTGATCTCCGGCTGGGGCACCGGCGACACCCACGCCGGCCCGAGCAACCTGCAGTACGGCTTGGACAACCAGGTCTGGGGCATGCTCGGCTACGCGGGGTTCAATGGCCAGGTCGGTGGCGAGTCGGTCCGCTTCGGCAGCGGTTTTTACCGACTACCTCCGGATGGTTCGAAGCTCGAGTTCATCCGCTCCACCAACAACAACACCTGGGGCATCGGGTTCACCGAGGATGGGCTGGTCTTCGGCTCGACAGCCAACGGCAATCCGAGTTGTTTCATGCCGATCCCGAATCGCTTCTACGCGAAAGTCGCCGGGATGCGCGCCAACACGCTGGGCCGCTCGGCCGACACCCCGCGGTTTTTGCCGATCACGAAGAAGTTCCGCCAGGTCGATGTGCACGGCGGCTACACGGCCGCCGCCGGGCACGCTGTTTACACCGCCCGCACCTACCCACAGTCCTATTGGAACCGCCGAGCCTTCGTCACCGGCCCGACCGGCAAGCTCGTCGGAACCTTCGACCTGATCCGCAAGGGTGCGAACATCACCACCACCAATCCGTTCAACCTGGTCGCCAGCGATGACGAGTGGACTGGTCCGATCATGGCAGAGGTCGGCCCCGACGGTCATGTCTGGTTCATCGACTTCTACAACTACATCATCCAGCACAACCCAACGCCTGTAGATCACAAGCGCGGCAAGGGCAACGCCTACGAGACCCCGCTGCGCGACAAGAAACACACGCGCATCTACCGGGTCGTCTACCAGAACGCCGGGCCACAGCGGGCCATGGACCTGTCGAAGGCGAGTCCCGCCCAGTTGGTCGGCGCGCTCAGCCACCGCAACATGCTGTGGCGTCGCCATGCCCAGAGGCTGTTGGTCGAGCGCGGCAAGTCCGACGTCGCTGCAGACCTGGTCAAATTGGTCGCCAACCAAGGCGTCGACGCCGTCGACCTGAACGTTGGAGCAATCCACGCGCTCTGGACTTTGCACGGCTTGGGCCTGCTCGATGGTTCCAACAAGCCCGCACTGCAAGCCGCCACCGCGGCGGTGCAACATCCGTCGGCAGGCGTCCGGCGCAACGCCCTGGCGGTGCTGCCTGCTAGCGCCAAATCTGCACACGCAATCCTGGCCGCCGGCTCGCTCAACGATGACGACGCCCAGGTGCGTCTCGCCGCGCTCCTGGCCCTCTCCGACATGCCGTCCTCGCAAGCCGTCGGCGCGATGGTCTACGCGATCTCCGTCGAGCCACGCAACGCCGAGGATCCATGGATGACGGACGCC
>JAYZDB010000210.1:0-8484 GCA_036338025.1 Planctomycetota bacterium | reverse complement strand
ATCCAGGCGCCGCAGTGCATCGGCGGCTGCCAGGGCCACTGCGTCGGAACTGTCTGTGAGCAACCGCCGCAGCTGTTTGACCTCCAGACCATCGGCTATCCGCATCAGTGCATGGAAGGCCGCCTTGCTGGTCTCCACGTCCTCCGATTTCAACATCTCACGGATCGCCGGCACCGCCGGTCGATAGTTGTGCCTGGCCAGCAGTTCCAAGGCGTGCCGCACATTGGCTCCCTTCTTGCCCTCTGCAAACTCGAGTACGGCCGCCAACACGACCTTGTCGAGATACGCGGCATCTCGCAGCAGGGTGACGATGCGCGACAAGTGCTTGATCTCCGCAATCGCCTCGGCACAGGTAGCACTGTGCGAGCTTTCTCCCATCCCGACAAGAAACGCCGCGCACAAGGCACGCGATTCGGCCGCCAATCCGGGGTCCTTCAGGACTGCTTCCACCCGGGGGATGGCGGCTGTGACCTTGAACCGTTGCAGCATCCGCAAGGCCGGATCAAGGACATTGACGGGGGCGCTCGGCACCAGGCATCCCTGCACCGCAGACAGCACTGGTTGGCTGTTGATGTGAAAGGCCCTGGAGAGCATCCCACTCAACTCTGCCTCGGAATCGATCCGAGCCCCGCGGTCAAACAAGCCAATCACCTTTGCGCGCAGGCACTCCGCGATGTGTACATCCACACTACGATCCCCCCACTGGTAGAGTTGGACCGCCGCACCCAGACGCAGGTACGAGGGCTTACCCTTCAAGAAACCGCGCAGGACCGGTTCGCCACGATCACGCCCGAACCCCTGGACCAACGACAGACCGAGATTCTGGCTGTGATACTGGTAGCCGGGTAAGACCTTGCTCAAGCCAATTAGCGTGTCCGGCGTCTTGCTCTTGCGTAGCTCCTGAAACGCCAGATGCCGAGTCCGGTGGTCCGTACTGCCGAGCCTCGTGAGCGCGTCCACCTCGACCTGAGCACTTAGCTTGCAGGACACCAGCACGATGGTCAGAATCACGGTCCGGGTCGGCATCGCGATCACTTTCCGGTTGTTGCTCCAGACGTCGCGCTACTAGATCGTCCCGGTCGCGAAGGTCGGCCACGCTCCGTGACCGGATCAGCAGTCTGCGACGACCGCGGACGCTTCCGTGGTCCCTTGCTGGCAAGCCCATGGTAGGTGATCCGGAAGTGCGCGATCCCAGACCGATGCAGACCCGCCGCAATCGGTGTGTGGCCGTAGAAGTTCTCGAAAGCCGAGACCGCCGAATCCAAGATCTCAAGCTCCTTGCGCAGAGCAGCCCCACCAGGCAACTCCACGTCGAAGAAGGGCCGCACGCCGTGGCAGAGGCTGTAGTTGCTGTAGCTCACGCCGGCAGACCGCCGAAGGCGATCGATGGAATCGATTTCGGGCAGCTGATACTCCGGCGGATTCTTGGCCACCAAACCAGGCGCGATCTCGCGGCACCATCCGGCATAGGTCACCAGATTGACCTTGGTAAGTTGCAGCATGACGGCAGTGAACTCCGCCATCGCGCGATAGCGCGGAACACCCTTCGACCTGGGCACCGATGCCAGGTCCTTGAGAAGTGCGGCACGAATCTTGTCGCATTCCTTGGCAAGCTTGAGTGACTTGGCGGCGTGGCGTGGAAAGCCGGTATTGAGGAACAGCATCGGGATGCGCCCGACCCGCGGACGCTGCCGCGACAACCCGTTGCCAGCAACCTTGACTGAAGGCGAACTGCGCAACAAGCCAGCCCGTGACGCCTTCTGCCATGCCCTCAGCATCGCTCGGAACGCCGCATCGTCAGCAGCCGCAGCAAACACCTGTCGGCGCGACTCCGTCGACGGGGCAAAACGCGACATCCTGGCACGCCAGTACCTGTCACCATTCGGCGAGTGATCGTTGTTGCAGAACAGGCAGCTCCCGTGCACTGCACAGGAGTGGCGCGATGCCGACGGCGAAAAGATGTGGGCACGTCCCTTCGTCATTGCTGCCAATCGACTCAGTGGATACGGGGCGAAACTGCTCGGTGCCACCTCGTTAGCAACCGTGCCCTGCATCAGCCAACCCCACGGCAAGTCGACGAAAGCTCCGTCACCGCCGGTCAGTGTACACTTGCTGGGCGCACGGTGGTACGGTCGTGCCGACCAATAACTGTCAGCCAGGTACGATTCGCTTGCAATACATCGGAACACGATGTTGGCTCGGCGCAACACCAGTCCAGTCGTCTCTACGCTGTCTTCAGCATCACCATTTTCCAACGAGACGAGAATCAGTTCACGGTCGCCAGCACCCGGGCCATAGGCAGTGGCGAGAGCCCGGATGTCCTTGTACACGTTGCGGATCTTGTCGGACGGTTTCACCAACAACAGTTTTGCGGCGGCGACGATAGCAGGCTGATGCGAGCTTGGTTTCAGTACCACCACGCCCCGAACTCCAACACCCGCGATGCCGATCTTGGTTTGGACGAGGCGATCCCGGTTTCGTTTCAAGGCGTTCCGCAACTCGCCGACGAAATTGGCTTGCTTGACTGCAGGGCTCGGATCGATCAGGAAGATCAAAGTCCGCAGCCCAGGGGCATCCCGGCCCGCCCCCCCCAACACGCTGTCAAGAGCCTGCGACATCCTCCTTCCACCGGCGGTGATTGCAGCCGACGAGGTAGACTCCTGAGCCATGAGGCCCGCAGCCAGGCTCCAGAGCAGAGCCGACACTGTGATGGGGAAACGCGCCATACCCGGCACGATAGCATGCCAGACCACATAACGGACGCGAGATCAGCTACTCGGGCTAGTCTGATGCCTGCTGACGGCTAGCAAACCACTCGACCAGGGAACGCCACTCTTCATCAAGCCCGATCTCGGGTCGTCGACGCCCGGCACGGCGGTACCAGTAGTCAGCATTGGCCAGATCGCCCTCGCGACGGTGCAGGAAGGCATGCAACCAGGCGCCATCCTCGCAAAGCATGTCCTGTGCTATGCCATGCGCGGCGTCCCAGTCGCCACGACCGTCAAACCACAAGACCTGCAAGGCCTCGCTCAATCCCGCCGGGAGCTCCGAAGCCAACAAGCTTCGTTCAAACTGCTCGACCTGCACCCTTACCTCCAGCGCCCTACGCCAGTCCCCCGCATCCGAAGTGTACAGCGCGGGCAAATGCTGGCATCACTGGCCAGAAAACGTCGTCGGCTTCACCCACACGAGTTTGGGTTGGAACTGTCTCCATCCCACCACCATCGCGTGGATGCGCTGGATTCCGGTCCAGGCCTCCGCACCCTCGAACGGAAACTCCTGACCACTACCCTCGACCACGACCGTCGCACTCCCACCGCCACTTTGCAACTTGGCGTTGACCACCAACTCGACGGTGAACAGTTCGTAGTTGGCGCCTTCAAAGACATCGCGCATATGATTGAAGTCGAAGTCCTGGGAACGCGGGATAGCAAAACGCACCCAGCCCTCGATCGAGTCGATTTCAACGTTGCTAGCGCCAAACTGACGCTCCAAGGCGCGGTGAAGACCGAACGCCTTGTCGTTTCAAGTTCAACTCTTGAACGTCACCCGCAGTGAAGCGAAGGCGACTTCATCGGGCCACGGATGGGTTGCATAGCAGCCCCCGAGCGGCAACGCCCACAGGACCACACTGAGAAGTGGATTGATCTTCATATGTATCCAGATTCAGAATCGCATGCCCAGGGCAAAGATCAGACCGACGTCTCGGCCCAGTTGCGAACCCTGGTAATGCTGATAGACGGGAATACTGGCTCCAAGGACCAAGTCCATACGAGGTATCGGGTGGATGGACAAGGCTGGCGTAAACAGCAACTCGTCGGCACCTGAATCACCCAATGCAGCGCCGCTCATTTCCGCCCGGCCTTCGTGCCGGTACTGCAGACCAAGACGCAGGCCAAACGTGGGGCCCGGGTATTGGAAATGCAAGAAACGGTAGGCGCCCGACAGCGAGATCGAAAAGAAGTCGCCGTCTTCGAACTGCTGGGCGCCCTCGGTGTTGAGCTTGTAGAACGCCGTCGCGTCAAAGCGCGCGAGCTGGTAGCCATAGGTCGCCGAAGTGGCGATGAACGGGTTCCAGGAACCCTTGCCGACCTGCACACTCGGGTCCAATCGCGGGCCGCTCGGGTCGGTAGCATTGGTTGCGCCGGTAGGGGTCTCCAACCCACCGACAAGGGACCAGTTGAAGGCTGTTGCCCGGCCCTCACGGTGGACCAGCCGGTACTTCCCGACCAAGGCCAGATCGCCCAGCCCGGAAGCTGATTGCCTGGTTGTCGACGTCTTGAGCACCCGGTCGACATAGGGAACCAAGGCCGTCAATGTGATCCGACGATCGAAACCATAGTCAAGGCCGAGCACGCTCCGACGATCGTCAAGGGAACGACCGAGCGGGTCCGCCACTTCACTCGAGCCCCGGAACAGGCCACGCTTCGAGCGATTGATCTCGGTGAGGGACACGCGAACACCAGATTCGAACAGGGTCTCACCCGCGAAGACTTCAATGCCACCTTCCTGGGCAGCCAGCCCAGTCACCATTCCGGGCAGCACAAGAACCAGGAGGCACCACGAGACCCCAGCTGGCAGGCTGGTGGAGTCGACCGGCAGATTCGTCGTAGCTCGCATGAGCGGCATTAGACCCCAATACCGAGAGCATCCGACCAAACTCCCGACAATACTCCAGATTCCCACCGTCCCACGCCCAAAGCAGCTAGAGCGCGGTCGGATTCCAGGTCGCGATACGGGCCCCGTTCCCGAAACAGTCCAAGACCCCAAGACCCCCATGCGGCAGGTTCAGGCTCACGCTGCGGCTCAGCCGCATGCCGAGCAGCGCAGTTGCGAATCCAGTGATCATCGCCCCGCTGGTTACAACCGCCAAGGTCTGGCCGCGGATCGCCGGCATGACATCCGTCCACCACCCGTACATTCGCTCGACCGCCGTGCCGAGGCTCTCGCCCCCCGGAGCGCTAGCTTCTCCGAAGTTCGTGAAGAACTCCTGCACCGCCGCTGCCTCGTCCTTGACCAGATCGTCCCAGGACTGCCCCTGCCAGGTCCCCATGTTCTGGTCATTGAGGCGGGCATCCACGTCAATGCTGATCTGCTGGCTGGCCGCCAAGGCCCGCGCCGGATCAGCACTCTGCGGCTGGTCGGCACACTGCACCCCGTCGAGGCCGATCTTCTCCAATAGAACCAACCAGTCCAGCACCTGATCCTGGCCCCGGCGCCCGAGTTTGGCGGGACCGTCACCGACCGCCAGATTGGAGCTGGCTGGCTCCAACTCGGGGTGGCGGAGCAAGACCAGGCGGCAAAAATCGGTAACCTCGGGGAGCACACCCGCCATGCTGCGCTTGCCAGCGCCCCTGTCAAGCCTTCTCACTGGATCGATACCGCGCCGACCCGTAGCGTGGATGGAACATGTTCGAATTCCTGAAGACTGGCATCGACGGACTCGACGCCGTCCTGGGTGGCGGCATTCGGTATCCCGCGTCTTCCTCGGCCTTCGTGTTCGTGACCGGCGGAGCCGGATCCGGCAAGACCATGATGGCGCTCGAGATGCTGACCCGTGCCTGGATGTCCGGGGCGGAAGGCTCCACCTTCCTCTACTACTCCGTAGAACACTCGCCACGCAACCTGGTGGCAAAGCTGTCAGCAGACTTCGACTACTACGGCTCGGACCAAGAGGTGGTCGAACTTGAGCAGGAGGTCGAGCACAAGATCTGCCTGCAGACCGAGAGCCCCAACGGCCAGACGCGCTTGATCCTGACCCAGGCACAGACTGGCGGACTGCAAGACCAGGACGAGGGATTCCGGGTCGACGTGGAGTGGATCCTGGCAGAGATCGGCAACTACGACCTGGGGCAGAAGGTCGGCATGGTCTGCATCGACAACGTCGGCCTGCTCTTGACCGACCTCGACTACTTCGGAAAACGTGCCAGGTTGCTGGCAACTCGGCGCGCCTTGATGGCCCGACAGATCCACGGGATTTTCGTGCAAGAGGAGACAGATACCCGCGACCTACGCCTACCGACCGCCGAGGAGTTTTCGACCGACGTACTGATCCGCCTGTCCTACGAGAACCCCGCCACCGACTTCAAGATGCGGGTGCTGGAAATCCAGAAGGCCCGCCACCAGTACTACTACCGAGGCACCCACCATTTCTCGATCGCAGGACGCGGTATCCAACGAGATGTCTATCTTGGTGCGCGCAACGAACGGGGCCCCGGGATCCATGTATACCCCTCGATCGCCGCCCAACTATCGTTGGCTCGAGACTCGGCCGTGTTCCGGGTACCCAGCCGAGGTAGTGAACCGATTGACCTGGGACACCCGGACCTCAACGCGGCGTTCCACGCCGACTACCGGCCTACAGCAAGATCTTCGACGGTCTTGTTGGCAGAACCTGGCACCCGCTACACCTATCTGGCGCTTCGCTTCCTCGCGGTCGCACGCCAGGAAGACCAACCGGCCTTGATGGTATCCACCAAGGAGGACCGCGAGGCACTGCGGCAGATCTGCTCGCAATCCGAGGCGCTCAGGCCGATCCTCGATCCAGACGGCGCGGGTTTTCACAAGGACTTCCGCCTGCTCTACCTTCACCCCGAGTTCATCAGCGCCGGAAAGTTCGCCTGGGACATCATGCGAGTCGCCCAAGGTGGTCACGGTCAATCCAGCGACGGCCCGATGTCGCGCCTGGTGTTCGACAACATCTACCAACTCGGCAACCGGTTCCCACTGCTCGCCAACCAGCACTTCATGGTCCGGGCCTTGCTCGACCTCCTGCGCTACCAAGGCGTCACGCCGCTGTTCGTCGACATCGTTCCGCGCAGTCCGAGACCGGGTCAGCAGGGCTTTGACGCCGCGCCCTACATGACGACCTTCGACAACGTGTTGCACCTATCACTCGATGAGACCGAAGAGGGCGAAGCGCGTCCGATCATCCGAGCACTCAAGGCCACCGGCATGGAATCGCTACAGAATCCGATTCCTCTGCGCTACTGACTACCAGCGCCACTTCTGTGGCCCTCGACAATCTGCGCAACTACCGAGGGGTCGGCCAGCGTGCTGATGTCACCCAGATCCGTATAGTTCGACTGGGCAACCTGTCGGAGGATCCGGCGCATGATCTTGCCAGAACGTGTCTTCGGCAGACCGGCTACAACCTGGATGCAGTCAGGCGTCGCGATCGGGCCGATAACCTTGCGCACCTGATCCTTGAGCAACTGCCTGGTCTCCGGGTTGTCGGTCTGTGCGACATCACCACGCGGCATCACGTAGGCGTAGATCCCCTGGCCCTTGATCTCATGCGGCATGCCTACTACCGCCGCCTCAGCAACCATGTCGTGAGCCACCAGGGCACTCTCCACCTCCGCGGTACCCAGGCGATGGCCGGACACGTTCAAGACGTCATCGACGCGGCCGGTGATCCAGTAGTAGCCGTCTGCGTCACGCCGGCAGCCGTCTCCCGTAAAGTAGCGTCCGGGGTATTGTGAAAAGTAGGTCTGCAGGAACCGGTCGTGGTCTCCGTAGATGGTCCGCGCCTGACCGGGCCAGGTCGCCTTGATGCACAAGTTGCCCTGCACATCATTGCCCTCGATCTCCTGACCGTCCTCGTCAACCAAGACCGGTTGCACACCAAAGAACGGGAAGGTCGCCGACCCAGGCTTGCACGGGGTGCAACCCGGCAAGGGCGTGATCAAGATGCCGCCGGTCTCGGTCTGCCACCAGGTGTCGACGATCGAGCAACGCCCGTCACCTACCACCTTGTGATACCACTCCCAGACCTCAGGGTTGATCGGTTCCCCGACCGTTCCCAGCACCCGCAGACTACTGCGATCGTGCTTGGTGACCATCTCGTCACCAAACCGATGAACAGCCCGCAAAGCAGTAGGAGCGGTGTAGAAGATGTTGACCTTCAGATCTTCGATCAGGCTCCAGTAACGACTGCCGTCCGGATAGACCGGAGTCGACTCAAACATCACGGTCGTCGCGCCATTCGCGAGTGGGCCGTAGACGATGTAGGTGTGCCCGGTAATCCAACCGATGTCAGCGGCACAGCAGTAGATGTCACCCGCGTGGTAGTCGAAAATTGTCTCGTGGGTCAGCGCCGCGTACAAGAGGTAGCCTGCCGTGGTGTGCTGCAACCCCTTCGGCTGGCCCGTCGAACCAGAGGTGTAGAGGATGAACAGCGGGTCCTCGGCATCGATCCACTCAGCCGGACAAATCGGGCGTTGCCGGGCCATCTCGGTCGTCAGATCAAAGTCACGGCCCGCAGTCATGCCAACTTCCGTGTCAGTCCGGCGCGACACCAGCACCGTTGCGACATCGGTGTTTTCAATGGCCTGATCCACGGTCGCCTTCAAGGGGATCGCCTTGCCGCCACGCAAGCCCTCGTTGGCGGTCAGCACGATGCGACAATCGGCATCGACGATTCGATCGCGCAGGGCCTCAGCACTAAATCCTGCAAACACCACGGAGTGCACCGCACCGATC
>JAYZDB010000209.1:0-10442 GCA_036338025.1 Planctomycetota bacterium | reverse complement strand
ATTGCGGCAGCCGATGCTGGATGCCCTTGCGTCGGGTCGGATCTTCATCGTGGAGATCGAAGTGCAGGGCACCCAGCAGTTGCGTGATGCGGATGTCGACGGAGACTTTATCTTCATCATTCCACCAAACGTCGATGAGCTTCGTCGACGTCTCGTGAATCGGCGTACAAACACTCCTGCCGAGATCGAGGAGCGTCTCGAGATTGCGGCAAGGGAGATGGAGTCCGAGTTCCTCTACGACTGCTCGATCCCCAACGATGTACTGTCGGAGACGGTCGTGGCCGTCAAGGAGCGGATCGGGCTGTGAGCAATATCCTGATTGGGGTCGGAGGTGGCATCGCGGCCTACAAGGTGGCAGCTTTGACCAGTGCATTGGTGCAGGCTGGCCATCACGTACGGGTTGCGATGACCCGAGGAGCCTGCGAATTTGTGGGTCCGTCTACCTTCGAAGGACTGACGGCGAGCCAGGCGATTCTGAGTTCGACCCAGATCGATGCCGACGGGAGCTCGCCACACATCAGCGCGACTTCAACTGCAGATCTGATGGTAATTGCGCCGGCAACTGCTGGCCTCCTCGCGCGTTTGGCGGCGGGCGCTGCCGACGATTCGGTGACCTTGGCAGCCTTGGTATGCAAATGCCCGAAGATCCTGTGTCCCGCGATGAACGACGCGATGTGGGAGAGCCCCGTCGTGCAGCGAAATGTCAGGACTCTCATCGATCTCGGCTACGAGGTCGTCGGGCCGGTCGAGGGTCATCTCGCGGAAGGCTACGACGCGATCGGTCGGATGGTGGAACCGTCTGACATCCAGGCGGCCATCGACGCCAGGTTGTGAGTGGTGTTGTGGGTTCGGGTCAGCATCCGGGTCTTCGCCGCCGTGGCCAGCCTGAATCACCCGTGTCCTGAGGCCAGGTAGACGTCCCAGCGGACCTTGCTGCCCTCGACGGTGTAGTTCGGGGACTCCTCGAGCGGGTCGGCCCAGACTGGCCGCTTCACGACAACCCGGTCGGTGGCCACCAGGCGGGCAGCCGCCAGGAGTGCGGGACCGTTGTCCTCTGGTCCCAGCAAGCGCTGGAACATCTGCATTTCCTTTTTGACCCGGGCGGATTTGCGACGTTCCGGGAACATCGGGTCGAGGTAGACCACCGCAGGTGGCGGTGGATGCTCGAGCAGGTCAAGGCAATCCGCGTGCACCACCTGCAATCGGTCCTCGACCAGGGCGCTCCCCCGTGGGTCGGCCAGCATTCGGGCCAGGCCGTCCTCGAGCAGGGCGTGTAGCACCGGCGAGCGCTCCGCGGCGGTCACCCGGTAGCCCAGGCAGGCCAGCACGAAGGCATCCCGCCCCAGTCCGGCGGTGCCGTCGAGGATGTCGGGAAGCGGTTGGCGGCGGCCTACGGCCCGGGCCAGGGGGTGGTTGCGACGCTGGATCCCAGTGCGGCGCCCGGCGGCCGCCGGGCCAAGGAAATCCACGCAGATCGGGGTCTGACGGCCACCCTCCACGAGGCTCAGTTTGCTGGCGATCCGCTCCAACCTGACGTCCGGGTTGGTGGGGTGTGGGATGTGCTTGTTGCTCAAGGCATCCAGATGCCGGCCTGAGGTTGGTGTTCACTAGAACCGATGTTCACGACCTGTAAGCGTAACCTAAAGGAAAAAAGCTGTTTACGGGGATCACGCTGAGCTGCGCAGCTGCCTGGGACGCTTGGAAACCGAGGCTGTCGAAGGGCCACCATGTCCAACCGGGGTCCGGCACGCAGGTGGCTGGGGGACTTGCTCGATGGATTCCGCGGGCGCCCAGGGAGCGCCCAGATTACCCTGATTCCTCAATGGCATGGCCAGTTTCACCACAAGTCATGCCATCAGCCGCATACTTTAGAGGGTCCTCCGTGTCTGATTTCCACTCAAGCGCACCACCCCTGCGCTAGAGAGTGCTAGAATTCCACTGGTCCCAGGATCCCCCAGGGGTCTGAATACGCTCCTGCGAGCGAAGACCGGATCCCCACCTCCCCCCATCGCCTTTCCTACACCCATGAGACGACTCCACCTGAAGCTGTTTTATCTGCGCACCCGCTACAAGCGAGAACCACAGGGCGTTACCGCCCGCGTGCTCGGCGTCCGGCCGGCCACGATGTCCCATCTCGAACAAGGTCGCTCGCTGCCTACCCTGCCGATGTTGATGGCGTTGGCACGTCACTACGACGTGTCCCCAACCTACCTGCTCGATGATGAACGTCCGATCGAGCCGCAAGCGCGGGATCGCTGGTCTGAACGCAACAACCTGATTGCCCGGGGTCATTGGCTGGAGGTTCCAGACGGCGCCGCCATCCGAACGAATGATGGCGTGTTGCTGTGCCCGGTGATGAGTGGTTCGCGGTTCTACGACTCGACTGCACAGGCCGAACGTATTCTCTGCCAGGACAACTCAGAGGCTGCGAAGCTCGAGAACTCCATCCGCGATGCAGAAGCGGTCAAGGATGTTGAACTCGAGGAGATCCTGACTCGCGAGTTGCTGTCGCAGCGCAAGCCTCGCAACAAGAACAACTCCACCAAGAGCGCTCCGTCGGCTTCCGCTTCGGATGGCCAAGACGGTGGCCTGGCCGCCGAAGCCTAGAACGGGCTGGGGTATCCTTACACGCCAGGCGGCTAACGACTCATGAAGTCGCTAGCCGCCTGGCGTGTTCTATTTGGTGACCGTGACCAGGATCGGTGCGCTGTATTCGGTGACTTTTCGGCCGCCGAGCGTGCCGCTTGCCCGGACGACGACGGCCCGGTTGCCTAGCTCACACTTCTTGGTTGCACGGATCTTGAGCACGCCGACCGACTGCCCTGCCTTCAGGGTCACGGCGTCGACGGCCAGGTTCGGAGTGATGGGTCGGGGCTTCCCATTCTTCGCGCGGCCGGAGCTGAATCCCTCCAGCATGAGTGTGATTGGGCCCTCGAAATCTTCCCGGCGCGTGATGCGCACCGCCACGCTGCCGATCTTGCCGCGCTGGACCTGCGGCGGGTAGGCGACCTGCTCGGCCCGCAGAAGATCGATACGCGCCCGCATGGACTGGAGTTGGGGCGCCGTTCGGCGGAACCGCTCGATGACAACCTGGCGCTGGGCGGGATTGCGGGCTGCACGGGCGGTGTTCAGGGCCTCGATCAGCTTGCTGGGGAGACCGGGTTTAGCCAGGGATGGGTCGGGGGTGTTGGTGACCGAGAGTCGGACGCGGCCTAGTTGATGGCGGACGTGGACGCTGCGATGCCGCAGATCGAACTTGAGGACCACACCGCCTTCTGCGTGCAGGGGTTTGCGGGTCTTCCACACGCCGACGCTGGACTTGCCGGTGTTACCAGCCACCGCCCAGCCAGTTCGCGGGTTGCCGTCGAGGGTTGCGACGATGTTGAACCCCGCTTGTTGGAAGGATGCCTCCGGGGAGTGAAGTGGGACGGGAGAGAAGGCGCTTGGCTTGCTGGCGGCTGCGCTTGCGAGTTGGAACCCGCTCAGGACGAAGTTCCCGTTCTGAGCCAGGCCCGGGCCCTTGCCAGGCAGCGTCTTGTCAGGCAGCGCTTCCAATCGAATCGCAGTAATGTCACGGAGCTCTGTTGTCGCCAGCAGTTGGTAGTCATCGGTGTCGGTCACCGCACGGCGGACGCGCACCACGTGATTGGCCTCCTTCTCGAACCGTACACCGCTCTTTGACCGCATCTCGGTGATCGACAGAGGGGTCCACTGCACCAATCCTGCGCGTATGCCGTCTTCCCATGCGTGCCGGGCGGCGAGCAGTTCCGGCGTTTCCGTTCGCAGTTGTTTCTCCATCTGCTCGATCGCACGCTGGTTGCCTTGGCCGGTATCGATCGCGGCGATCTGGCTACGGATGATCTCGAGACTCGGGGAGACCGACCGGAACCACTTCGTGACCAACTTGGGGTCCTTGCCACTGCCGAGAGCCGTGTGCACCTTCGGTGGTACCACATGGCTGTTGCCGGCGAGTCGCTCCCCAGCCACCGAGATTCGAAACCGGCCCAGCAGGTGTTGTGAGCCGTGGAGTTGGTCCAGGGTGAGCCGGAGATAGCTGCCACCGGGATTTTGGACCGGTGTCTTCAACTCGGCGATCAGCCAGTTGGCCTGCCCGGCGTACGGGTGCATTGCCCAGCCCGTCTTGATGCTGTTGTCGATGGCGAACTTCGCCCCGTAGTTCTTCTGCGCGAGGCGGGCCGCCGATCGCAGCAGGGCAATTTTCGTCATTGCTTCCTTGTCGCTGCGGGGGGCCGCTGCCAGGAGTAGTCGATTGAGGACGAAGTTACCGCTGGTTGGTTGTCTGCCGGGTCCGCCGGCTGGCAGCGAGGCGTGTGGGAGGGCGTCCAGGCGGATAGCAGTGATGTTCTCGAGCGGGCAGTCGAATTCGATGTCGTAGGTGTCGTCACCAGGGGCGTTGCCACCGGCGAGCACACTTCCGTCCTCGAGGGTCGAGAACGGTGCACGCCGTCGTGAGATCATCTTCGTGGGCGTCAATGCAATCCAATGGCGGCCAGCCCCGTGTTCCTTGCGGAAGGTCACCAGCTCCTTGGCAATCTTGGGGGACGAGGTCGAGAGCCGCTTGACGAGACTGGTGCGCCGGTCCTTCCAACGCTGCTGGGTTTTGGGGCCGGTCTGGCCCAGCGGTGCGACCAGGAAGGGTGGCTGGTCGAGGACGGTGACCCAGGCGGAGCTTGAGGTCGAGGCGCCGTTCTCGGCGATGGCCACGTGCTCGGTATCCTCGGTTCCCAGCTTGCCGGTAGCGGAGAGCAAGAGACGCTGCGTCCCCAGACGCGCTCCGGCGCTGGCGTCCACAGTGAAGACGCTGGTCCATCTGTTCTTGGGGCCGAGTTCGATCGGAGTGATGGAGATCCCTGGTGGCGGATTCGGGCAGCGGAGGTTCACGAGACCCTTGTAGCCACCACGCCGAACCACCTCGCACCAGAGCTTGGCGTGACTGCCTCGCCCGACGCGTACGGAGTCTGGTTGGAACCGTAGCTCGAATTCGGGCGCCGGCCTGGTGGGTTTGGCAACCTCGAGGAGGTACTTGTGCCGGTCGCCGCCATTTTGCACCAGACTGCGAACCACTGCGATGTAGCGGCCGGGTCTGAAGCCGTACTGGATGCGTGCGGCATTGCCGGGGCCGCTGTCATCATCGATCTTCAGCCGTTGGCCGCCGGCGTCACAGAGTTCCAGCAAGGGATCGATCGGAGACCCGAAGAGCTTGCCGTTTGCGGTCAACACCAAGGTCTGCGAGGTTTTCACTTCAAAGCAGAACAGGTCGACATCGGATGGCTCGGCAATCCGTGCGCTGATGGTGAACGGCGGTAGGTAGGGCTTCAGGGACTTGATTTGCTCATTGGGTTCCGATTCTGGAGTCGAGCCCTCGGCCGGGAAACTGGTTCCCGAGTCTGCTACCGGTGCACCGACCCGCAGGTGGTAGCGGTAGTTGCTGCCGCCACGAAACCGCACGTCGTGGACTATCAGGTGATACGACCCATAGGATGCGCAGCGGTGTGACAGGCTGGCACGATCACCAGGGGTCGTCGAACTCCATGCGACGTTTCGACCGTTGGGGTCGATGAGGGTCATTATCGGGTCGAGCGCAGAATCCAGACTCTTGGTGCTGAGTTGAAATTCGATGTCCTGACCTTCGCGGACCGAAAAACGCCAGCGATCCTGTTCCGTCGCCGCGTGGATGATCCCGCTGACGACGGTGTTGAGGGTGAGCAGGCTGGCCTCCGACGAAGTGTTGTTGGGCTCCTTCTCAAGGTGCACTGGTCGGTCTGTGACGAACAGCGGTACCGTGTTGGAGATGCCGAAGTCCGATACGACGCGCAAATCGCGTGGGCGCTGGTCGGTATGGGCTGGCAGGGAGACGGCAATTGTCAGCCGGTCGCCGTGGTTGCTGCGGATCCTGGCCAGCGCTCCGTCGGGATTCGCGAACACCACTCGGCATGTCGAATCGAATCTGCGCTTCGCGTCAGTGCTCCGGATGGTGACCACGGAGGTTGCGCCACACATCACGACGTCCGGACTCGGACGGGTGATCGAGGGTGGTGGATCCATTCCCACCGTGCATGCGAGCACGATGGCGAGTAGTGGGAGGGTGAGCACTGCTGGGCTAGAAGAGTGCCAGGACCGGATCTGACTTGATCAAGTCACGCGGTTGGTTGAGATGGTTGTGGATGACGGTTTTCGGATCGATCCCCATGGCCCAGTAGACGGTCGCCAGTAGTCGGTTGGGGTGGATGGGATCGTCCTTGGGGGAGGACCCGGTCTTGTCCGACGAACCGAACACGCTGCCGCGCTTGATGCCGCCGCCAGCGATCAGGGCGGTGTAGCAATACGGCCAGTGGTCCCGGCCGCGGGCGCTGTTGGCATTGCCCGAGGTGCTCACACCCATCTTCGGGCTGCGTCCGAACTCGCCGATCGCGAGCACCAGCGTGTCGTCGAGCATGCCACGTTGGTCGAGGTCATCGAGGAGGGTCGCCAGGCCGCTATCGAGCTTAGGGCAATGCAGGTTCTTGAGCGGCCCGAAGTTCTCGGCGTGAGTGTCGAAGGCATCGACGCGCGGGTTGCCGTTGGCGACCGCTGGCCAGTTGACCTGCACGAACCGGGTGCCAGCTTCGACGAGGCGGCGGGCTAGCAGACAACTCTGGCCGAAGGTGTGTCGACCGTAGCGTTCTCGTAGTTTCTCGGGTTCCTTGGTGAGGTCGAAGGCGTTGCGGGCCCGGCCGGACACGATCAAGTCGAGGGCGCGAGCCTGGTAGCGCGACAGCGCGGTGTTCTTGGTCGCCGCCTCGATCTCCGGCATGGCTGCGTTGACCTTGTCGAGCAACCTCGAACGGCGCAACATGCGTGCCTTGTCGATGCCCTTGCGCAGCGACAGGTCCTCGAGTTTGAGGGCGGCGTTCGGATCTTGGAACAGGAAGTAGGGGTCGTAGGCCGGGCCGTAGAAGCCAGCGCTGCCGCCCTTGCCGATGATGTTCGATTCTTGCAGCGGGCGCGGCAACATCACGAATGGCAGCATCGGCCCATTCATCTTCAGGAGCTTGGTGATCTGTGAGCCCGCGGTCGGGAAGTCGTTAGGTGCGGGTGGCTCGAGCTGGCCCGACGGGCTTACCTTGTCTGGGGTGTAGCCGGTCAGCATCTGGTAGATTGCTGCCGTATGGTTGAACAGCCCGACCGGCGTGTAGCTCACTGAGTTGATCAGGGTGGTCTTGTCGAGCACCTTGGCCAGCTTTGGCATTACCTCGGTCAGGTGGGCCCCGGGCAGCGAGGTCTTGATCGACTTGAACTCGCTGCGGATGTTGGAGGGCGCATCCGGCTTTGGATCCCAGATGTCGATGTGGCTTGGACCGCCCTGCAGGAACACCAGGATGACGTTCTTGGCTTTGCCGAATCCGTCCAGGCGCGGTGGTCCGACGGGTTGCGCGAGAGCCTCCAGGGACAGGAAGTCGCCGAGGCTGAGCCCGAGGGCTCCCAGGCCGCCGACTCGTACGAGTTCGCGGCGGGTAAAGCCATCGCAGTTGGCACCGGGTAGTCCAGGGATTGACAGCATGGTCGGGTTGTTAGCGGTTGAAGAGGAAGGCAGGGCTGTTGGCCAGTGCCCACAGCAGGTCTTGTGCGGCCAAGAGGCGATCTTCGCCCGTGCCGAGACCCCCGAGCTTGCTGAGTTCCTCGGGCGACGGTTGTCGACTCAAAGTGGCCCAGTAGAGTTCGGTCACGATCTGTGCGTCCGTAGCGTTGGCGTCGATCATGGGCCGGATCCGACAGCCTGGATCGATGATGGCGTCGTGGATCGTTTTGCCACCGACCAGATTCAATGCGTGTGCGAGGCTGAGGTTGTTGGTCCGGGCGCACTCGCAGGCCGAGTCGCGCTTGGGTCGCCCGAACAACTCCAGGAAGTCGTTGCCCTTGACGACGCCGTCTGCCGCCTCGACGGCTCGGCTACCGATAGGCAATCCGGCGATCTTCGCTGGCACCGAGGTGGCCACTGCGATGGCATCGACCAACTGCTCGGCCGACAGCCGTCTCGGTATGCAGTGCGAGAAGTTGATCCTGTCGTCGGAGTTCCATTTATTGGTACGGAATGACCGCTGCCAGGTGTGAGAACGGCAGATCGTCCGGACCAGGTTGTCGAAGTTGAAGCCGTCGTCCGTGAACGAGTCCTCCAGGGCGCTGAGAAGCTCCGGGTTGCTCGGCGGATTGCCAGCTCGGATGTCGTCCACCGGCTCGATGATCCCCGGGCCGAAAAAGTAGCTCCAGACCCGGTTGACGAAGGAGCGGGCGAAGTATGGGTTGTCTTTCGAGGTCAACCAGGACGCCAGCGCCAGCCGTCGAACTGTGACGTCTTGGCCGCGGTCACCGAAAGGTACGTCGGGGGCGACGGTGTCGGTGGTTTTGGGGTGCTTGGTTTCGCCCCCGTTGTAGCTGTCGTAGATGACCAGTTCGCCTGACTGCTGACCTGACTTGTAGCGGACCTGTGCGAAGTTGGCGGAGAATTCGTAGTACTGATCCTGGGTCCAGCGTTCGAAGGGATGGTTGTGGCACTTGTTGCAGCTGAACCGCACTCCCAGGAAGGTCTGGGTGATGTCCTCGGTCATCTTTCCGGTGTCCGGAGTGCGGCCGTTCTCCGACAGGGTGCGCATATAGTTGGCTGCGGCGTTGTGGTAGGTGCTACCTCGGGCCGTCAGTAGTTCCCGCACGAACTGGTCGTATGGCTTGTTCTCGGTCAGGGACTGCGCGATCCAGCGCCGGAACACCCACACTCCCTTGGCGCCAAGGGTCTTGCTGTTGCACTGCAGCAGATCGGCCCACTTGTTGGCCCAGTGGTTGATGTAGGCGGAACTGCCGATCAGCTCGTCGATCATCGCCTCGCGGCGTTCCCGCTGCGGGCCCTTGCGGGCGGCGAACGCCCGTGCTGCTTCGGGACTCGGTGGTTTCCCGGTCAAGTCGAGATGCAGACGGCGCAGGAACTCGGCGTCGGTGCAAAGTTCGGACGGCTGGGACTTCACGCGGCGCAGCTTGTTGTTGATGTGCTTGTCGATGAAATTGTGTTCGGGGCTGTCCTGCCACACAAATCCGCTCCGGTCGCCCATGATCGCGACTGGTGCGGTGGCGTAGCGGCCCTCGTAACGGACTAGCACCGCTGACTCACCCCTGCGCAAGGCTGTCACCGCATTGCCGTGCATTTCCGAGACCTCGACGTTGGCGACGGACATGCTGGCTTCGCGGGTGACATCGGAGGTCGAACCATCGGCGTAGTGTGCGATTACCAGCACACGTTGCGTGGATCCCGTAGCCGACAACTCGATCTGCGCTGGCAAGATGTCGAGAGCCACGACCTGGGAGGCGTCATTGGAATGGAAATTCGTGCCCTGGGCGATCCAGTCCAGGAGCAGTTGGTAGTGTCGCGAGCCCTCTTCAAGCACCTTGCTGCCTTCGTGGGGGACTTCGCTAGTCGGCTTCAGGAGCATCAAACTGTTTTTCGGATTGACCCGGTCGAACCGGCGCCCGGACAGTTCGTGAACCAGCGCCGCGTGGTCAAATGCGGGGTCGTAGCCCCGCAGTGAGAGGACGAAACCGTTCTGGCCGTCCTGTGCGCCGTGGCAAGTCCCGGCGCTGCACCCGGCCTTGCTGAGTACCGGCATCACATGGCGTGCGAAGTGCACGGGCCCGACCGAGGTCTCCGCCACTTCTACGGGCAGGTGTACCACCATGCCCGCAGCTTCGACCACAACCGAGGTAGTGCCGGCCTGCTTTGGTGCGATGTAGCCGTCGGGGTCGATCGTGACGTGTTCGGTGGGTGCGCGCAGACTGGCTTCGCCAGTCAGATCGAAGGTTTTTCCGTCAAGGGTGGTGCCACTAACCAGGACTTGGCGTTGATCGCGGCCGTCGACCAGCAGCAGTTTCGCCGGCGTGGTCTTGATGCTCGTGATCAACTTGGCGTTGGGCGCTCCGGTTGCAGCGGTTGGAACCGCACTGACCGTCCGGATGAGCTTGCCATCAGTAGGTGAATAGAACCGGAGTTGGCCATCGAAACCGCTGGTCACGACAGCGGAGTCGTTCGGATGGAATGCCACGGCAAACACCGGGCCCTGGTGGCCTGTCAGTCGGTGCAGGACCTTGCCGTTCTTGGTGTCGTGTACTCGCACGGCTGGATCAGCGCCGCCGGCGGCGATCCGCGTACCGTCGTGGTTGAAAGCCACTGCATGCACCGGCCCGCGGTGACGCTCGAGGGCGCGGACCAGGTTGGTATCCCGCCGCGCAGCCGTGCGCTTCTGGTTGTCGGAGATTCGGTAGATGCGTGGTGTGCCCGATGCGCCGGCGTAGACCACGGTGTTCTGTGACGGGTGTCGTGCAAGCGCCAGGATTGGTTCCAGCGGGTTGTTGATGTCATCGACGAAACGGCCGGTGGCCAGGTCGATGATCTTCATCGC
>JAYZDB010000208.1:0-9387 GCA_036338025.1 Planctomycetota bacterium | reverse complement strand
TTCGGTTCCGTTGTGGGCATCGACGCCGATGAGTCCATTTTCTGCGACCAGGAACATCCGCCCGTTGGTGGCCAGGGGCGGTGGCCCTCGCAGGTGTCGGTCGATCATGCGGTGCGGCCCGGGGCCCCCGAACCACTGCAGGGTCAGGTCGCTGCTGATCCGTCGATCCTGGCTGTCGGCGGTGTTGCCGGGGGTGGCGTATTGGTGGGTCCAGGAACCGACGCCGGGTTGCGCGGCTCCCCGTCGGCTTTGGTCGCCGCGGACGATCAAGCCTCGATCGGGTTTGGCGACGCGATCGCACTCGGCCTTTGCCCAGCCGCTCTTGCTGAGATCGACAACCAGGTTGGCGAAGTCGCTCACGTACGGAAGACGCTCGGTGTCAGTTCGAAGATGGTGAACGGTCGCGCGGGTGCCGTAGACCCCGTGTGCGCGGAGTAGTCGCCGATAGTCCTTGACCGCTGCCGTGTTTCGATGGGCGATCACCAGGTGAAGTTCGCTGTGCGCCAAGAGTGAGGCCGCGATCTTGAGGTTCGACGGTTCCAGCAGCAGGGCGTAGCCACGTCGGGAGCCAAGTTGCTGGATCCACTTGTCAGCTGCCGCCTTGCCCGGGCTGGCCGGTAGATCGGTGGGTTTCTCGGCGGATGTCTTCGACTTCACGGACGGTGGTTCGGCGCCGAAGCAGAGCACCCGCCCCTTGCGGGTGGTGGCGACCAACTGCTCATCACCAGCGGCCATCGAGACCACTGCGCCGGGTGTACGCAGGCGCGAGAGCTTCCTGCCCTTACTGAGCGAACGGCGCTCGATGCGGTCGGCAAAGCCGAGGTAGAGGGTGTCCGCAGCCGCGATGGCGCACAACACCTTGTCCTTGGTGGTGTAGGTCCAGAGTGCGCAGGCTTCGATCTCGGTTGCGATGGCGGCGAGCCGTTGCTTGCGGGCTTCACCACCGGCGCCCCGTGTACCAAGGAGAGTCTTCTGTTCCTGGCGCAGTTTGTTGAGTTGAGCTCGGTTCAGGGCGACGACGGTGTGGTTTTGAACCACTACCGACAAGGTAGGTGTCACCACCAGATCCTTGCCGGGGAAGTTCACGAAGTTGGCGGCACTGGCGGCGTTGAAGGTCGCCAGCGTGTTGTCGTTGCCGCGCCCGGCGACCAGGTGTTGGTCTGCGATGACCGCGAAGGTCCCTCCGACGCCTGAAAAGGATCGTCCGTTTGCGCCGTCGCGTTTGCGCAGGGAGAACGGATTGGCGCGGCCGTTCGGGAAGATCACGAACTCGTCGGTGGCGAGTGGATAGCCCTGTGGTGAACTGTCGGATAGCGGACGCCGCCAGATTCGTTTGCCGGTCTTGGCATCGAGCGCGGTGGCAAACACGCCTTGCATGGGAAACAGACCGGCGCAGGCGTAGGCTACGCCGTCTTCGACCAGGATGCCGGTGCGTACCGGGTAGGGACTGATCAGTCGGCCGTTGCCTGGGATCATCGGTTCTTCCGGACCGATCCGCTGGCGCCAGACTTGCTTACCTTCGTTCAGGGTGACGCATCGCACAAAGCCATCATCGGATCCGAAGTAGACCTGGGAGTCGACGACCGCTGGCGCGTAGCGCACCGGTCCGTCACAGACCACCCGCCAACGGAGCTTGCCGGTGGGGGCATCGAGACAGACCAGTTCGTCCTGGCGGGATGACCCGAACAGCACGCAGGCGCCGGCGAGGACTGGGTGGACTGCCCGGTCGTCGACCACCCGCGGCTCGATGCTGCTGAGGTTTTGCCAGTAGCTTTGGCGGGCTGGAGCCGGCCAGGCGGGTGCAGGAGGAGTGGCGTCGTGGTTCCACCGCAGTCGCAGTGTCTTGGGCAGGGCTTTTGACGTGTGGGCGGTCCGCCCCTGGTTGCCGCGATAGGTTGGCCAGTCTCCCGAATCGGATGCGATCGATCCAAACCACGGCGTCACCAGTAGCGCGCCAAGAGCAGCGCCGAAGATGCGGGGATGCCGGGTCAATCGATGTCTGGCCACACCGCGCAGCATAGCGGTTTGTGGAGCGCGAGGACCGCAGTCTGGGCTGGATGTTGCCTGGATCGCTGGCCTGGAAACTAACCTGCCTGCGACTACTTCTGCTTGCTGGTGCCGAGCTTCCGGATCCAGATGTTGCGGAAGCGCACCGGGTTGCCGTGGTCCTGCAATTGGAATTGGTCTTTGCCGTGAGGTTTGTACTTGGCGACTTTCCGGTGGGTGGTGGCGCCGAGCATGGCGCGGTGGTTGTGCAGGAGGACACCGTTGTGGAGCACGGTCATGACGGCCGGGGTCCGCGTCTCGCCGTTGGGCTTGAAGGTCGGTGCGGTGAAGATGATGTCGTAGGCCTGCCAGGTGCCGGGCTTGCGCGAGGCATTGACCAAGGGCGGAAACTGACCGTAGAGCGAGCCGGCTTGGCCGTCCGCGTAGGTGATGTTGTCGTACGAGTCCAGGACCTGGACTTCGTAGCGTTTCATCAAAATGATGCCGCTGTTGCTACGACCCTGCGACTTGCCCTTTGGCGGGGTGGGGGTTTGCCATTCGATGTGGAGTTGGCAGCTGCCGAATTTCTGCCTGGTGCGAATTGGACCGCCACCTTTCACTTCGATGTAGCCGTTCTCGACCTTCCAGTGCGCCGGCTTACCGTCCTTGTTGGTCCAGGCATCGAGGTTGGAGCCGTCGAACAACACGATCGCATCCGATGGTGCCCTGCCGACGGCACTCGGGGTACTGGAGGTGCCCGCCTGGATGATCTTGGGCCGCGGCCGGTCGGCATCGTGCACGCGCCATTTCTGACCGGGGAGTACGGGTGTGTCCGTGTAGCCGACCTTGGCCTGCTTGATCTTCTTGCCTTGGGCGAACGCATCCGGGGCGCTGGCAATGGCGAGGGCGGAGGTCAGGAGTACGAGCGACGCGAGGGAGTAGGTCGTTTGCATGATGTTCTGAGGGCGGTGGGCGTGGCGAGGGTATCCCAAGGCTACGGCCTGATCCACCCGCCAGCCTGACGCTGGCTGGCCGGACGCCGAGTCGCATGCGGTAGCGGTCATGGAGATCGGGCGTCATCTGGCGCATACTGCGCGGCATGAAATCGAGGCCTTCCCTGACCTTCGAGGTCTGCGTGGACACTGCGATGGGAGCCAAGGCTGCCGAGGCGGCCGGCGCCGACCGGGTCGAGTTGTGCGCCAACCTGCTCGAGGGGGGTACCACTCCCAGTGCCGGATCCGTCGCCTGGCTGCGGGACAAGCTCGGCATCGGCGTCATGGTGTTGGTCCGTCCTCGTGGCGGTGACTTTGTCTACTCCGGCGACGAAACCGAGGTGATGTTGCGCGACATCGAGTCGGTCAAGCGGGCCGGGGTTACTGGCGTGGTGATCGGTGCGCTGTGCCCGGACGGTAGCCTCGATCTGCCGGTGGTGCGTGCGATGGTGGAGGCCGCCCGCCCGCTGCAGGTCACGTTCCATCGAGCGTTTGACATGTGCGTCGACCCGGATGCAGCTCTCGAGCAGTTGGTGGACCTGGGTGTGGATCGGATCCTCACCTCCGGTCGGAAGGACTCGGCGGTGGACGGGATCGCGACGCTGGCCCGCCAGGTCGAGATCGCCGGCGACCGGATTTCGATCATGCCCGGCGGTGGGATCCTGGAGGGCGACATCCGTCGGGTGATCGAGGAATCCGGCGCCCACGAAGTCCACTTTGCGGCGGCGGTTACCCGCGAGAGCCCCATGCAGTTTCGCAATCCGGAGTGTACGATGGGTTGTGGTTCGATCCCGGGCGAATACGACCGGGTGGTGACCGACGAGCATCGGATCCGGGAGTACATTCGCCTGGGATCTGGCGCCTGACCTTCGTGCTTGAGACATCAGCCATGAAACCGAAGAAGTTCCTGCTCGCCTTGTCGCTGCTGTGTGTGCCGGTGTTGTCGACCTGTGGTGGTGGGGGGGGCGGTGGCGCCGTCATCGTCAACAACACCCCAAGCCTGCTGGCAGTGTCGTTTGCGGGGAGCGCTGCGAGTCCCGTCGCTGGTGACAAGTTGCGGCTGCTGATGTCCGAAGCGGTGAGCCTGAGCGGAGCGTCCCTCGATGGCTCGGACCTGGTGATCAGCGGTGGTGGTTCCCTGGGCACGCTGACCGCGGCACCGGTGGTGCTCAATTCGATCGTCGTCGAGATCACGCTCGGTGCCGGAGTCGATTTGACCGTCGGGTCCACGACCGTCGACTTCAGCTCTGCCAACGATGCGGTGCAGGACGCCCATGGACTCGTGGCGGTTGCTTCGACCGCCAAGACCCTGACCAAGGCCGACCTCGACGTGCCGGTCATCAACGACTTGACCGTCGCCAATGTGCACCGCCTGCTGAATGGCAGCGGGGCCGCTGGCGGAGTTCTGCAGGCTGCTACCACCGGCTTTGCGATCAACGCCCGGGTCAGTGATACCTCGGCAATCAGTGCCGGCCTGTCGGTGATCAGTTCGAACCAGACGGTGCAGGTCCATGGTCTGAGCATCGCAGCTGGCGAGAATCTCGCCGGCGATCTGACAGCCACGACAGGTAGCGGTACGATCGCATTTGCAGTGCCGGCGGCGGTGCGATTTCCTGATGGTGCACACACCCTCACGGTCCGGCTCGCCGACGTCACCGGGCAGGTATCCCAGCCCGCCAACTTCTCGTTCCTTGCCAAGACCCTGACCGCGGCCAACCGACCATTCGAGAACGGGCAGACCTGGTTCTTGGATACCTCACGCGATCTCGAGTCCTACACCCTAAGCCCTGCTTCGGCGACGGCGGCAGCACCGGTCCTGGTCGTAGATGGCGCAAGCGGCCGCTCAGACCTCGAGGATCTGTTCAGGATCCTGGGTCTGCAGTCGGGTGCGCCCCTGCCAAATGTCAGCGGTAGCAAGGACAGCAACGAGGTTGTGATGGACCTGTTCGAGGATCGGCTCCTGACCGATCTCTCGTCGTTCTTCAGCAGCGTCAACATCACCTTCACCTTCACTTCGCCGGGTAGCTTCCCGAGCAGTACTACGGTGCCGTACGCCTCGCACCCATTTTCCCAGATCTGCATCGCCGGGGCCCATGAGGTTGGGGGTACCACTGGTGTGCTGGGTTTGGCGATCTTCGACAAACAAAACCAATCCCAGGTGAACGACTGTGAGGAGGACTTCAAGGGCTCGCGCCTGGGGGTTTTCCTGCACACCTTGATCACCACGGGTGAACAGAGTTCCCAGAGCACCCAGTTCCGTGTTACCTACGATCCCTTCACGCCAGCTCGAAGCGGTAGTCCCATCGGCGCTGCGGGCGATGCGGCTGCCCTGGTCGCGATGCTCAACAACAACACGCCGAGTGGGGCGCGCGGCCTGAAGATCCAAAGGGCCATCGAAGATCTGGCGCGGTTCACCGCGCTGGTGCTCGCCCACGAGTGCGGGCACTCCATGGGCCTGGTGGAAGATGGTGCGATGCCGACGGGTCTCTACGGTGGCGACTCTGTCAATTTCCCGAGCTCGACGTCGGGCCACATCAAGATGCCGGATAGTGTTTTTTCCGGGGGGTCACTCAACATCATGACTCCCGCTATCGGCTACATCGGTGGTGTGGACGGGTCTTCGAAGTTCAACTCCCTGAACCTCGCCTACCTGCGCGAGCAGGTCGTACACAACTGAGCCAAGTCCGGGCCTCAGTTCGGCAGCGCTCCGACTTCGGATGTGCCCACCACGGTGATCTTGGCGGTCAGTCCAGCGTCCTCGAAGGCCTTCAGCATCCGTGTACCGCCTTCTTGCGCGACCTCCGTCGACGTCGTGATCAGCACGAGGCCGGGCCCGGCACCCGAGATCGTGGCACCCCCACGGCCCATTTCGTCGACGGCTTGCAGTGCCTGGTCCATCCCCGGCACGATGTTGCGTCGGAAGGGCACGTGGACCTCATCGATCAGGCAGTGGCGGAGCAGGTCCTCGTCACCGACCGCCAGGGCGTGGAGTACGCCGAGCAGGCGGCCCGAAGTGCGCTTGATGACGCCGTGGGGGAGATTGGCTGGCAGGACTCGCACCACGTCGGATGCGGCGAGGTGGTGGTCCGGGCTGACGATCACGAAGCGCCAGTCGCTCGACAGGGCGTAGCGAAACACGTGATGGCAGACGGTCTCCTGGGCGGTCTGCACTGGCGAGCAGGCGACCAGGCCTCCGTAGAGAGCGGCGCCGGCGTGGGCAGCTGTGCCGCCGAGATGGACCAATAGATCCACGAGTTCGTCGGCTGGCGGCACCTGATTGGCGTAGCGCGCGGCGATGCCGAAGCCTGCGGCGTAGCAGGCCGAGTTGGTTCCGAGCCCGCTGGAAGCCGGGATCTCATTGTCGGCGGTAATGCGTAGTCCTGCCGGCAGTTTGATCTGGTACTTTTCCTGGGCGGCGGTCAGGGCGCGCAGGATCGCATCGTGCCGGGGATCTTCCGGAGCGTGGCTCATCTCGCCGCGGCGGATGACCTCAAGCCCGTTGCTGCTGGTCTCCTCGACTTCAATCGTCAGGGCGGTATCGACGGCGACACCGAGGACGCCAAAGCCTGGACCGAGGTGGGCACAGGTTGCAGGAACCTTGAACTTGAACGGTTCTCGCATCAGTCGCCGAACTTGATTCCCTGGGCGAGCGGCAGTGACTCGCCCCAGTTCACTGTGCTGGTCTGCCGCCGCATGTAGAGCTTCCAGGCGTCCGAGCCGGATTCACGGCCGCCGCCAGTATCCTTTTCGCCTCCGAACGCCCCGCCTATCTCCGCACCGGATGTGCCGATGTTGACGTTGGCAATCCCGCAGTCGGAGCCGACCGCGGACACGAAACGCTCGGCGTTGCGAACGTTCATGGTGAAGATCGCTGAACTCAGACCTTGCGGGACGTCGTTTTGGATCGCGATGGCCTCGTCCACCGAGTCGACCGCCACCAGGTAGAGCAAGGGCGCGAAGGTCTCTTCTTGCATCAGCGGGAGATCGGACTTTGCCCGCAGGATGGTTGGCTGTGCGTAGGCACCTGCCGCCAACTCGCCGGTCATTTCGATCGGACCTCCACCGCACACCAGTTGCGCACCTTGATCGGTGGCTGCGGTGACGGCCTGGATGAAGGCGTCGAGAGAGTCCTGGTCGATCAGGGGTCCGAGCAGGGTGTCGGGCGCCAGGGGGTCACCGGCCTGGACGGTTTCGTAGGCGCGCACCAGACGGGATTGCAAATCCTCGATGATTGACGCGTGTGCGAGAACCCGGCGGGTGCTGGTGCAGCGCTGACCGGCTGTGCCGATGGCGCCGAACACGATCGCCCGTGTCGCCATGTCCAGGTCGGCGTTTTCATCGACGATGATCGCGTTGTTTCCGCCGAGCTCGAGCAGAGTCCGTCCCAGACGGCCGGCGACTCGCTGGCTGACGATGCGGCCCATGCGTGTCGATCCGGTGGCGCTGACCAGTGGGACCCTGCGGTCGTCGAGGAGAGCGCTGCCGACCGTCTCATCTGGGCCGATCACCAGGCTGACGAGGGCTCCGTAGCCGTCGGGTTCCAGTACCGAGGCTGCCAGCCGCGTCATCGCGATGGCTGTCAGCGGAGTTTTGCGGGACGGCTTCCAGAGGTTGGCGTCGCCGCAGACCAGACCGATCATCGAATTCCAAGCCCAGACTGCTACCGGGAAGTTGAAGGCTGAGATGATCCCGACGGTGCCGAGCGGATGCCAGGTCTCGCGCATCGAGTGCTCGGGTCGTTCGGACTGGATCGTCAGTCCGTACAGTTGTCGCGATAGGCCGACTGCGAAGTCCGCGATGTCGATGCACTCTTGCACCTCGCCGCGTCCCTCTTCGATGATCTTGCCCATCTCCATGGTGACCAACTGCCCCAAGGCCTCCTTGTGCTCGCGGAACACCTGAGCGATCCGGCGGACGTACTCGCCGCGCTGAGGACCGGGGACCTGGCGCCAGCGCAAGAATGCTTCGTGCGCCGCTTCTGAAATCCGCGCGTAGTCTTGAGCACTGGCTTCGCGCACGCTGGCGATGACGGTACCCGTTGCGGGATTGGTCGAGGCGAGCAGCTCACCGCTGGTCTCGATCCACTCGCCGGCGTAGGCGCCTGGGTTTTCAGATTGCAAGCCGAGTTCGTTGAGGACGTCCAATGGTTTGCTCCTTGCGGAGGGAACGGGTGGTCAGAGTTCGAAGAATTGCAGGTCGAGGCCAAGTTCGCGCTTGGTGAAGGCGTAGATCTGACCGGCGTGTCCCGAGAAATGCTCCATTACGTGCAGCACCGCGGTGACCCCGGTCTCGTTCCAACGGGTCTGGTAGAGTCGGATCGCGAGATAATCGTCCGCGTCCATGGCTTCGACGATTTGGACCGCCTCTTCCACGGTAGTCGTGAGTCGCGCCATCAGTTCCGCTGGGGTCGCGTCGGTATCACCTTGGCGGGTGGCAAACTCCGAATCTCGCTGACGGTTGTCGACCTGGTCGGCGACGCCGGCCAGGATCCACTGCCGCACGTTGCCTTCGAGATGCAGGAGCAGGTTGGCGACCGAGTTGCAGCTTGGTCCCGGCTTGTGCCAGAGTTGGTCGGTGTCCAGGAGGTCCACGCAGCGACCGATCTTGGGGAGGTAGTCATCAAGGACCCGACGCCGAAACTCCTGTCCGATGGCCTCCGTGAGTCGGCTGTGGGTTTCGCTCATGGCGTCGGGTTTGGCCGGGGGTCGGCGGCTTTGCGGCTCGTTGTCTGGGTTTGGGGATCGCGAGTCGGCAAGGGCACTACAGGTTCTTCGGTCGGCGCCTGATCGCTCTCCTGGTCGCTGGCCTTGGCTTGTTTGCTGAGTTCTTCGAGTGACTGTTCGAGCAGGGCTACGCGCTGGCTCAGGGTCTTGTTGCGGAAGGTCAGCTTGGTGAGCCGCACCGAGAACTGCAGTGCGATCAGAAGCAGGAAGACCAGGGCGCCGAAGAACAAGACCGAAGATGGCGACTCGGCGCTGACCAGGTTCGAGAGCCAGACCAGGATGTCGATGTCGACGGCGAGCACCATCAGGAGTGCGGCTGTGCCCATCCACAAGAAGGCGTACTCCTCCCGGAGTTTTTGTCGTCTGACGAGTTCGACAACGATGACCAGTACACTGATCGCCAATGCCAGAGCCAGCACGAGCTGGGGTGTGGGCAGTGGCTTTTGCGCGACAGCGGCGGTGGTTTGCAACAGGACCAGATTCATCACTCGCGGAGCGGGTCGATCGTCAGGAGGCGGTGCGGTAAGGAGAGCTGCGCCTGACTTTCAGCAGGGCGAGGCTCATGAACATCTTGTAGGCGTAGAAGGCCGCGCGGGTGCCGCGGTGCATGCTGACACCTCCGACGCGGGGGTGCATCTTTACGGGTACCTCCACCAACTTCAATCCAGACCTGGTGAGCCGAATCA
>JAYZDB010000207.1:0-4911 GCA_036338025.1 Planctomycetota bacterium | reverse complement strand
GGTAGAAGATCACCAGCACCGACTTACCGCGGTAGGCCGCCAACGAAATCTGCCCCCCGCCGGCCGCTGGCAAGGTCCAGTTTTTCGCCGGCCTCGGCTGCCAACGGAACGGACCCAGAGACGACAATGCCGGACGCTTCCCAACGTCATCCGGATGCTGGCGTGGAGTGCGCCAATCCTCGGGATAGCCGAGTGACTCGGCGATCGACGAAAGCCTGGCGAACAAGGGCGTGCCCAGATCTCCGGTGCCGGCAGCTCGACGCAGAACCGCGAAGCTCTCCGCAGCGGCCTTTTCATCGCCAGACGCCCAGCGAATCAGGACCTGCCGAGCAACCACCTCGCAACGATTCGGGTTCTTGCTCGCCTCAGCATCAATCAACTTGCGCGCTTGTTCGTGATCGCCAATCGAGGAGTAGCACATGGCAAGGCAGAATTTAGGCAGCTTGGACTTCTTCAGTCCCTTACGAGCATCCTCGACCCGGTTCTCACAAACCGCCTCCAGCGTGCGCAGCTGGTCCAGGGTTTTTTGTATCGAACTGGCGCGAGCCACATCGGCTTTGGAGCGAGACCGCCGGGCCTTGGCGCGAGGTTCTTCGTTGCTGGCCTCTTCGTCGCTGGCCGCTTCGTCGCTGGCGTCCTTGTCGTCAGTCTCCTTGGCAGCCTTCTTCTTGCCTGCCTTGGCCACCGCCTCGCGGGCATCGGCGGCCTTCTTCATCGCTTCGAGCGTACGGATCTGTTGTCTACCACCCGCCAGGTCTCCCATCAGGAAGAAGGCCAGGCCGACTTCACCGACCACCGCCAACTCGGTCTTTTGGCTCGTACCGCCGCCTAGATACCCACGCGCCTGGTACGACTGCAGCTCGGAGCGCAGGTGGAAGTTCCGGCAGGCCTCCACAAGTCGACGTGTGCCGTAGCCAGCAATGCTGCCCCGACTCTCGACCCGGTTCTTCTCCGGATGGCGAGGCAACTCGACCATGTTCTGGGCCAGGGCCAGAGCATCGCGCGGTCGCCCGGCATGATTCAGGCTGCGGGCCAACCACTCATTGTTATGGCCATAGTTGTGGATCTTGTACGGCATCACGCCGTCTCGCATCATGTGCGCATGGTCGACACGCGCCGACGCCGACTGCTGGTAGACCGCATCCTCATGGCGGTGCAGCTTGGCGAAGATGTGACCACTCATGTGCCACTGGTGAGCGATCGCCGGCGAAGCCTGGCCCGACACCTGCGCCGAAACCAATGCCCGCTTGGCGTCCTCCCGATCCCACAAATGGATGCGGTAGTGGTGCGCCGGGTGCCGGGGGTTTTGCTCAAACACCCGCCGCAACATCAACTCGATCACCATGTGCGAGTTGGTCGGCAAGCTGGCACGCCGATTGAGCCACAGCTGGTTGGCAAGGAATGCCATCGCCTCGATGTCATCTGGATACTCATGCAGGACTGCCTCGTAGCCACGCACCAGTTTCCCGCTGCGGTCCTTCTTGCTCTTCTTGAACTTGCGCTTGCGGGGCTTGCCCGAGTTGTCCGCCTCGCGCTTGCCACGCGTAGCCAGGCTCTTCTTGGCCGACTCCTCGGTGACCTCATAGAACTGC
Organism: Planctomycetota bacterium; assembly: GCA_036338025.1. Taxonomy (GTDB): domain Bacteria; phylum Planctomycetota; class UBA1135; order UBA1135; family UBA2386; genus JAYZDB01. The sequence goes on along the minus strand of JAYZDB010000207.1, from coordinate 3,319 downwards.
GCGAGCATGTCGATCCACATCCGCTCGCGTTCGGATGCTTGCGAACGGCGAACTACGGCCTCCTCGATAAACCCTGCTGCCCGGTCCGCATTGTCGACATTGGCCATCGCCATGCCCCAATAGACCATCGCACATCCAGGCTCACCGGCGGCGGCCTGCCGGAAACTCCGCTCGGCTTCGAAGTGCCAGAACCCGTGTAGTTGCGCGATGCCCTGGTCGAAGAATTTCTGGGTCAGGTCCTGGCGGCAGGTCACCGGAAAATGCACATCCCCACAATCAGCCATGAGATATGCGCTTTGCCGCGGCCCTTGGTTGAACACTTCCCCGTGGCTGGAATGGCCCGCCACCGACTCGACTTCCTGTCCATGCAGAGACGCGGCCAGGAACAGACAGGGGACGACAAGCCGAATGGTCCTGGGGGGTGTTGGAATCGGTCGCATGAGGATCCTGAGGGGATCGCAGCCTAGCACATCAAGCAGTAACCCCGCTATCTTAGCAGGCTATCGTGAAATGCGGTGCCAACTACCGCCCCTGCGCGACCATCACGGATATGGTCAAGAAAGATGATTCACGACACCAACCGGCTCAGCATCCTCGCCATCGCGCTCGCGGTGTTCTGCGCCCCGGCATCGTCCCAGAACGAAGCCGCCGCCATCAAGACCTTCAGGCAGGACTTCAAGCCAAAGGCCAGCGCGATCGCCATGAAGAAGGCGGTGCTCAGCTTCAACCCGAATTCCCCGCCGTATCGTGCCGAACTGAACCGCCGCAATGAAGTCTACCAACGCTGGGCCAGTGCAGCCCGTGGATTGCAGGGCCACAGTTCGGAAGCCATCGCACGGCTCGTCGCCACCAGTTGGACCCAGATCGACAAGGAGGTCGGTGGTCTGTGGAAGCGCCACGCCAAGCTCGAGAAGAAAGTCGATAGCAACTACGACAAACTCCTGAAAGCCAACGGCGGCAAGCCGATCGGACCTGGCAGGGTCCGCGTGCCAGGGAAGGTCATCAGTGCGCAGCAGGTGTGGCTGGCGTCGTGCCGGGAATCGAGCGAGTTGCAGCGCGACATCACCGATCTGAGTTCGCTGCAGGACGAGTTGCGGGAAGTCGTCAAGGCGATGCGAACGCCGGTCGGCCCACGTTGGCTCCTGGAGTCCGTAGTCGGTCAAAAGAAGTACCCCATGCTGCTGAAGGTCTCAGCCATCCAATCGGCCACCGCCATCGGCGAATCGATGATCGCCCCGCTGACTACCATCCTCGACAAGGCCAACAAGCCCGATGTGCTCGCCGCCGCCCTGTTCGGCATCGGGATCTTCGGCGCCAAGGCCAAGGCCAGCGCCCCCAAGATCCTGCCGCTGCTCGATCATCCCGACTCCGGTGTTCGGGAGCGCGCCGCGCTGGCGCTCCAGCACATGAAGGAAGGTGCTGCAATCGAACCGATGATCAAGTTGATCACGCGCGAATCGGGCCAGGCGCGCCTACGGATCGTGGCCGCCCTCGAGATCCTGACCGGCAAGCAGTTCGGCAGCAACATCTCCGCCTGGCAGGGTTGGTTCGCCAGAGAAGGCGCCGACTATGCCGCCAACAAGAAACCGCTAGGAACCGGCCGCCCGAGTCAGCACCGCAAGTTCGATGAGAAGAACTACTACTACGGCATCCCCCAGCAGGGCAAGGGCATCATCTACGTGATCGATTGTTCGGGCTCGATGATCGTCGACAAGGACAGGCCCAGGTGGGGCGACCCATCCGGCATGCGTCTGCCGGAGCCACCCGACGACCCGAGCAACAGCCGCAGCGAGGCCAGCAAGCGCGAATTGGTCCGCGCACTGACTGGGCTGAGCTCGGACCAGGTCTTCAACATCATCTCGTACAACCACAGCGCGACGCTGTTCAAGAAGGCCATGATTCACGCCACGCCTAAGAACATAAAAGCCGCCACTAAGTACGTAAGAACCCTGCCAGCCGATTCCTCGACCAACATCTACGACGCGATGAACCTCGCGTTTACCCTCACGGGTCGAGGCTCGTACGACAAGCACTACGACGTCGCCTTTGACACCATCTTCCTGATGACCGACGGCAAGCCGACCTTGCAGGGCATAGGAGACGATGACCCGATGAACATCATCCGGGGTGTGCGACAATGGAACGCCCTGAAACGGGTCGTCATCCACACCATCGCGATGGGCGAGGATGGCATCGACCACAGGTTCATGCGGATGCTCGCGCAGGAGAACTCAGGCAGCTACCGCAGGATCATGAAGGGCGGCAAGGTGGTGAGGGATGGCGCTAAAGATGAGAATGCAAAAGCCGGGAAAGGCAAAGGCGGCGGCAAATAGCCACCTGATCCACCGTCGATGACACAACTCGATTGGGATCGCCTGCAACGCTTACGCGACCGGTTTCTCGACCCTGATGACCGACGCCGCACGATCCCCGACTACTGGCTCGAATCGGCAGACCTCGAGGTCTACGACCAGGTACTGGCGGAACGCATCGGTTGGAAGTGGGACGCAGTACTCGCGGAGATCGCGCAGACTGACTTTCTCGACGACGAGGTGCAGGTAGCCAAGGCTCGAGTCCTCGACTGGGGCTGCGGCACCGGTATCGCCGCCCGACGCTTCATCCAGCATTTCGGCGGCCAGCAGGTCACCCTGCACGACCGATCCGCAGCGGCCATGGACTACGCGGAAGCACGCCTGCGCGAATCCAGTTCCGCCCTCGACATCCAACAACAACCAGCCAGCCCGACGGTCCCCGATATCCTCCTCCTCAGCCACGTCCTGGGCGAACTCGACCAGCACAGCGAAACGCAAGTCATCGATCTGCTGCGACGCTGCCCGCGCGTAGTGTGGGTCGAGGCAGGCACCCGGCCGATCGCCCGCCGGCTGTCCGCGATCCGAGACAATCTGCTCGACGAGTTCCGGATCGCTGCACCCTGCCCGCACCAGGCCAGCTGCCCGACCCTGCGCGAAGGCGACCAGCACTGGTGCCACCTGTTTGCCAAACCACCCACAAGGGTGTTCATGGATGGCAGGTGGCGGGAGATCGGGCGCCGTTTGAACATTGATCTCCGTGCCTTGCCGTACCACTTCCTGGCGATGGTCCGGACCGACTCGCGAACGATCACTCCCTCCGGGACTTCCACGTCGCGACTCCTCGGTCGCCCAGAGATCCGGAACAAGTTCGTCCGCTTCTACCAGTGCGAGGAAGCCGGGATCAGCGAACGGACGGTCTTCAAGAGCCGTGAGGCGAACCTCTACAAGCGCATCAAGAAGACCGGCTCGCTCTAGCTGCTCTTGGTCAAAGCCTGCACCAGGGCAGC
>JAYZDB010000206.1:0-16549 GCA_036338025.1 Planctomycetota bacterium | reverse complement strand
TGATAAGAAATCGATTTTGCCAATGTAGGATTTCTCCCGCACCGGCGTAGGCCCAGACGTGTAGCAGCGGGTTGAGCAGCGGGTAATCCAGGTGGTAGTCCCACTTCGTACCAGGCCCCGGTGTACGCTTTTTGAAGTCCTCGTCCAGTGTCGGCCACACTTCGATCAACCACTCATCCCAAGCTGCCCAGAAGTCCTCAGACCGGTCCGCTTCCTTGGCGAGAGCCTCGAAGTCTGGCCCGAACCCGTCGGCGGCGTAGACCATCTTGGCCTTCATCGTCCAGTGTCGGATCTCGTCACCCTTCGTGACGGCGCTCGCGCTTGCGGAACTCATCGCAAGAGCGCCGAAGGCGAGGATACTGGCGACTACGATCACGAACCCGACTCGCTGGTAGGGTGGAGAATGATCCAGGACCTCAGTGGGTTCGGATGGGGACTCCGCGCTTGTGTAGGCGGCGTCTCTCCGGCGTCGAAGCCTCCAGTGTAGCCATGCGCAAAGCAAGATGACTGGTATAGATGTCGATTGGACCAGCGGTAGGCCGAGTGTCATCCAGATCACTAGATACAATCCGATGCCGAGGCAGCCGGTGACGTGTGCCCAACCGAGGAATCCGAAGCGGTCGTTGCTGAACCGTAGGCCGAGGCTTTGCAGGACCACAAAGCCCAACCAGGGCGGCACACCGTAGGTGATGATGGCTTCCAGGATATTCATCGACCGTCACTCTCTTCGCGCCAAAGAACGGCACCTGGCGATTGACCGATTTTGACGAACTCTACGGGGAGATCGGACTTCGTGCGCCGAAGGTCGAGGACGTACCGAGCCTTGGAATTCAGTTGCTCATTTCGCATCACCCTCGCGGCGGGTGGTTTTTTCACCATCTGGATGTTGCACGGGTACAGAAGCGCCGAGATCCGGAAGTAGCTGAAGATCTCGTAGATGGCGAAAGTCCCGGTGTACTCGTGCAGAAAAAACACGTCGCTGTGCGGGGGTACTTCATCACGCAGAAGTTGGTACCTCCCGGCATACAACTCGGCTGCTGGCGGCATGTCGAGCGCACGCGAGATTCGGTCCGTTATGTCGCCCGTCAAGCCTGCTCGCCAGTGCCCGACGGATTCAGGATCCGTGGCCAGCACGTAGACCGAATTGGCACTACGCCACAAGAGGAAGATCAGCAACAACGCGATGCCGATTCGCTTCTTCTGCATGCAGCGACCATAGAGCGGAGATCCCGGGGCGCCACTCGAATTTCCTGTCGGACGCAAACTCGTCGGGTCCACGGGGCTACAACTTGAAGGGAAGTTTGTGCGAGGCCCACTCTCGTTTTGGAAGCGGGCGACCAACAGCTTTGCCACGTGGAGAACGGTGTGACCAGGAGTCCGTAAAACTTCGTTCCCAGTCCGGGTTTATTGCCGTTGCCTGTTTCGTTTGCCTGCCCGCTGACGCTCCTCATTCGAGGCGGCACAGTAGGCCCGTGTTTTCCCCGGCCCAAATCCGCTTTTCTGAGCTACCAGGCTTGCACGTAACCCCCAACCCGCTGCGGAGGATCTGTGTCTGATTCTGCTCGTCCGATCCAAGCGCTGCGGTTGTGTCCGGATTGCGTTGTTTCCGGCGTGGCGTTGGGATTGTTGGCGGCCATGTTGCCACTGAGCTGTCTCGGAGCTCAGCCCCCGACGGTCGAGAAGACTGCCGGAGTGGTGGTGTCCAGGCATCTTGCCAATGCCATCTTGCACTGGGTAGAGGACTACGGTTCGGGTCGCTTTGCCTTGGAATCACGGATCGAAGCCTCTGGGCGGGGGGATGACAGCCCGATGTTCTGTCGTTTGGGACAGCGTGGTGGAGTGCTCTCGGGTGACGAGGGATCGACGGTCCTCTCGAGCTTTGGGATTTTGCAACGTCTCGTAGCCGCAGCAGAGAAGCATCCCTCCGCCGAGGTAGCTGACGCCTTGTTAGACTTGGCGTCTACCGGGCTTGAGAAGGACATGTTTGATCATCGATTGCGCCAGGTTCGCGACCTCGGGCACTTCGCCATCCTTCGTATTGAAGCGGCAACCGTTTGGAATCGGGTCCATCAGATTGCGATGAGAGAGCCGGTGGTCAACGAGGCGGGTAACGAAGTGGAGTCCGAGGAAGAACGTGAGAGGGAGCCGGACAAGGAGCGGCCGTTTGTGCCCTTATCGCAACGCGCTATGTGGCGGGTGGCCGCCGTGCGGTTGCTTGGTATGAAGGGGCATGGCGTGTTCCGATCTTCGATCGAAAAGTGCCTTTCTCATTCGGACGGGCGCGTTCGCCTCGCCGCCTCCGAGTCTATTTGTGCCCTGCATAACAAGGAATCTCTGCCAGCAGTCACGCGGGTTCTCAGCGGTGAACGCCACCCCATGGTGGTGGTCACACTCGTGCAGGCGATGCAGCGCATTCTCAACCAGCATGCACAAGAGATCCCTGGAGAACGGTCTGAACTTGGACTTCGCACGGCGCTGGCGCGCATCGGACAGGTCGATTGGCGTAGCGACATGGCGATTGTGCAGTTGCTACACAACCACCCGATAAAGCCGGCCGTGCCGTCATTGATCGCGTTGATGAGGCTCTCACGAGGGCAGGCCGACCCGATCTTGAAGATTATCAATGGCAACGCGTCACGGTTCCTGGGCTTGGAGGCTCACCGCGCCCTCCGCAAACTGACCGGTGCGTTGATTGCCGACGATCCTGAGCAGTGGCAGCAATTCTGGGACAAGGAGAAGGACAACCTGGTCGTGCGGCGCGTAAAGCGGATCGCGCGGAATCGGACCATTGCATCGATTTCTAGCGGTGGGTCCTTCTACGGTATCCCAGTGCTTGGCAGCGACGTGGTGTTCGTCCTCGACACGTCGGGGAGTATGAAAGAGCGAGTCCAGGCTCGCATGCGTGGCCCGATTACTGGACCCAAGAGTGAATCCAGGGTGAGGCTTCACGGCACCAGGCTGCAGGTTGCCTGTCGCCAGACCCTCAGAGCGGTTCAGGGGATGCCTAGGAATTCGAAGTTCAGTATCGTGACTTTCAGTGGCTCGGTACGGGTGTGGAACCGGCGTCCCGTCAAAATCGGTCGGTCTTCTCGCAATACAGCGGCACGTATCCTCGGTCGACTTCAACCAAACGGCGGCACCAACGTCTTTGAAGCGCTGGTCCATATCTTGGAGGGGTCGGATGTCGGCTACGGTGACGTAGCGCTGAAGAAGACCGATGAGGTGTTTGTCCTCTCCGACGGCCAGCCTTCCGCTGGCCAGCTGACTCGGCCGGATGAGATTCTGGCGGTGGTGCGCGACATCAACACCTTGCGCAAGGTGCGCATCAACACCGTGTTTGCTGGCACTGGCAGCGGGTCGGGATTCATGAAGCGGTTGGCGGAAGAAAACGGTGGCGTGTTCGTCCACCAGAAGTAGCCAGCCTGGTTTCTTGCTGCCGCAGGCGATCTTGTGCATGGATTCTGTCCCCTGGATCGCCAAGCCACCGAACTATCGGGTAGAACGGTCGTTCCCATCCCGACCAAAACCCTGGCGTGAATCGTTCCTTCCTGCTCCTGATCCTCTTTCTTGGTCTAGCCGCCGGTGTCGGGCTCGGTCTGTACGGGGTCGGCACAACGGATCTCCCGTCGCCCGATCTGGTCGATCCTGAGCAGTCTGATCGTCGCAGTGAAGAACGCACCAGCAAAGGCGCCCCTGCCACGGAACTCGCCGAGACGGATGGTCCCCGGCGGCAGGTCATCGATGACTCTGTCGATGGAGGTGATGGGGAACCCGCCGCCTATCGACGAGCGCTGAGCGGCTTGCGGGGCCGCCTGGTCTGGGCCTCCACCGGGGAACCGATTTCCGGTGTTGAGGTGAAGATCGGAGAGGCGTGGTTGGATGCTGTTGTCCCCAAGATGGAGGACATTGCTGGGTTGTCGGAGATGCGTTCGCCGGTGGTGTTTCGTTCCAGTACTCGCAGTGGCGAAGACGGTGTATTCCTGCTCAAGGGTGTTCATTCTCGCGCCATGCTGTTCCTGGCTTTTGGTCTGCAGACGGACAAGGCGGGATTCCGGTTTGTCGATCGATCACCGCGACCCGGTGAGCTGCTTGACATTGGTGACATCGAGGTGCTCGAGCGAGGTGCCGTGACAGGTCGGATTCTCGACGATGCTGGCCAACCGGTGCAGGGAGCGAGGGTGCGGGTGGCAGACATTCCCAAGATTGCTTTCCAATTTGGAGCAGAATACATCGACCCCGAAGGCATGGCTCTTTGGGTGCAAGGGGCTTACCGGGTCGTCATGCAGTTCCCTGATTGGTTACGCAAGTTCGACGAGATGATCCCGTTCGGTAACGCCTACACCGAGGCGGACGGGACATTTGAAGTCACCGGGGTGCAACCTGGGTCACCGACTCTTGTCGTGACCAAGCCGGAGTTTGCTCCGATTCAGCGTTCGGTGGTGGTCGCGAGCAACCAGCAGACCGAACTGGGGGCTTTGTCGATGGGTGAAGGTGAGCTGTTGCTGGGCAAATTCGTGGATGGGGACGGGCATCCAGTCAAAACGGTTTCAGTCGCTGCGGGTGGTAGCAACGGCGTGGTGCCAGTTGCCTTCATTAGCAAGCCCAAGCCTGTGGATGCCAACGGCGAGTTCGAGATCTCGGGATTGCCCCGCAATCAACTGCTGCTTGTCTATCAAAGAAAACCTGGCGTGCCCTGGGAAGTCAGCGGCCCGCACCGGGGTGACGACGAAGTGAAGATCGTCCTGGGCACGATGGCTGAGGGGACGGTCCGGGTCGTTGAGGGTCTGAACCAGAGGCCCTACGAGGGTCCGATCGAGTTCTCGGTATGCATTTCGGACGAGTCAGTGTTCATGTCGGGATTCGAGAAGATGATCCCGGGCAAGGGTCACTTCTTCCGCAACGCTGAGAAGAAACACGAGTGGGCCGTGCGTGATCTCCCGCAGGGTATCTATCGCGTCATTGCCAGGGCGGAAGGCTACGGCTTGTCTAGCGGCGTGCTTGATCTTGGCCGCAAGTCCAAGGACCGTACTGCACAGCTCAGTCTTGTTTCTGCGCCCCGTCTTCGTTTCGAGGTGGTCAGTCAGGACGGGGATCCGGTCGAGGCTGCGCGCATCTATTGGAATCCTGCCCCTGATCGCGACAAGCGAAAACGCAAAGACATGACTGGGATGCCGATCATCGTTGGCAAGACCGACGCAGCGGGAGTCCTCGAGGCTTCGACGATTCCCATTGGCTCGACGCGCTTCTATGCCCGGCACCCGGCGTTTGCCTTGGCCTTCCAGTCCCAAATCCCGAGCAATCGAGTTGTTCGTTTGGTGCTGGGCCGTCCCGGGAGTCTTGATGGGATTATCGCGGCGGATGGGCAACCCCCGACTGGGGAGCACACCGTGGTGGCTGCACCAATGGGTGATATCCGCAAGGAGTTCGCTGGGGTGCTTCTGCCGTCCTTCGCAACCCCGGGTCCCGACGGGTCATTTCATTTTGCCAACTTGCAGCCTGGGAGTTGGCGACTGCGTGTGATGCCGTCTCTCGGCAAGCTTGCAACGCCAGCACAGATGCAAAGTCTGGCTCGTTCCAGCGGCAGTCGCGCACCTGCCAGGGACGTCGAGGTGGTGGCCGGTGGCGAGGGTTTTGTGCGACTTGAGATGAATTCTGAGGTTGTTGTAGACGCTTCCGGCAGCATCGTCGGATCGATCTACATAGGAGGGGAACCAGCGCAAGGTGCCTGGGTCCAGACCTGGGCGGGTCAGCGTCGTGCCGAGGTCGAGGAGGACGGAACCTTCAAACTGACGGATTTGAAGGATGGCGACCTGTGGATCGGTGTGGAGCGCGCTGGCGCAAGCGGATTGCTCCCCAATCGGGTCTGGGAAGGGCGTGTCAAGATCGTCGATGGCTCGCAGGAGACGCTGCAAATCGATGTGCAAGTTGGCGATGTGGAAGTAGAGGTCGTGAATTCCGGTGGCAAGCCCGTGTCTGGCCTGGCGCTCGCGATGACCGGTAGCCCCGTGGAATTGGCTGGGCACAAGGGGCAGGCCTGGATTGAGGTGATGACGGACTCAATGGGGCGAGCTTTGTTCCGTGATGTGCCTTATGGCGAGTATGCCTTGCGATCAGGGATGCAGCGTGAGGCGACAGCGGTGTTACCCAACGCGAGGCTGAGCGTCTTCCGGTCTCAAGTGGATTACAGGATTACTGCCGTCATGCCAGCGCGTGCTGCGGGCATCATCCGCTTTGATGAAAGCGAATTGGTCGAAGCGGTGGAGCGCGAGTGGGCGCGCAAGCGACGGCCTACGTACCTGGTCTTCGAGCATGAGCGCCGATACATCTGGGGCCCGGTGACCAGCAAGGGTGGGACCTATGGATTCACCATGCGGCCAGGGCCGCCTGGTGACTACCGGCTCATGCCGCGGGGAGAGCTGCGGTGGGAGTCCTCGGTTCTGCAATTACCAGTGGGGGGTGTGGACAATGCTGTGATCACCTTGCGGCCGGATACGGAGCAGGTGCGCGCAGTGTTTGCGAAGCGGAAGGCGTCGAAAGGAGACGATAAGGGGAAGTGAAACTCGCCCAGTCCTCCAAGCTTCGCATCATCGTGCTGGGCTATATCGTGCGCCGCCCCTTGGGTGGTGGGGTCTTCCCGACCCTGCAGTATGCCCTGGGTCTGAAACAACTCGGTCATGAGGTCTGGTTCTTCGAGGACAGCGAGGACTTTCCCTGTTGCTATGACCCTGTCCGGTGGGTGACGGATGTCGATCCGACCTATGGTCTGCGCTATGCGGAGGATGTGCTCGGTAAGGCGGGGCTTGGGGATCGGTGGACGTATTACGATGCCCATACCGATCAGTGGTTGGGTCCCTGTGCCAGCGATGCACTCTCGATTTGTGAGTCCGCAGACCTGGTGATCGCGGCGTCGGGCCGACTTCGGCCGTGGACGATGCAAGTGCCGCACCGGGCCTACGTCGACAAGGACCCTCTGTTTGCGCAAGTCCGGCATATCCAGGATGTGGAACGTCGGGCGGTGACGGCCCAGTACACTTCGTTGTTCACCTATGGCATGAACATCGGGGAGGGTGGCAGCCAGGTGCCCGAGGATGGGTTCACCTGGCATGGCTTGAGCCAACCAATCGTTCTCGACCTGTGGCCTGCGACTTTGCCTGGATCGGTGGAGCCTGGTCGCTTCACCACGATCATGCAGTGGGATGCCTATGATCCGGTGGAGTTCGATGGACACACCTATGGCATGAAGTCAGCTTCCTTTAGTGACTACGAGACACTTCCGTCGAGGATTGACGCTGGCCTGGAGATGGCAGTGGGAGGCGGCGTTCCCAAAGCCCGGCTTCGGGAACTCGGCTGGGGCATTGTGGATCCCTTGGAGGTAACCAAGACTCCTGAGTCCTACCAGGACTACATTCGGGGTTCACTTGGTGAGTTTACCGTCGCTAAGCACGGCTACGTTTTGAGCCGTACCGGTTGGTTTAGCGAGCGCAGCATGCAGTACCTCGCATCTGGGCGTCCGGTGATCACCCAGGAGACCGGTTTCTCGGATTGGCTCCCAACGGGCGAGGGTTTGTTGTCCTTCTCCGATCTCGACGGTGCGGTGGGCGCCATCGAAGACGTCTTGGATCGTTACGATGCTCACTGTCGCGCGGCCCGGGAGTTGGCTGAGGAGTATTTCGAGTCCGGCAAGGTCCTACGCAGGATGTTGGCGCTGGTGGATTCCTGACCGGGGGTCGTCCGCGTGTTGCGATAGGATTGCATCCGAGCCAGCGTTGCGCGGCGGCAGCAGCAGCGGATAATCATCTCCATCATGAAGAGCGCGCAGCAGTGGTTCGACGCTTATGGAGCGAGCCATCAACACGCAACCAACAAGCTGATTCACTGGTTTTGTGTGCCGGCCATCGTCTTCACCATCGTGGTCCTGCTGGCAGCCTTGCCGCACGATGTCTTGGCGCTAGCCGTGCCGCCAGCCCTGAGCGCCTATGCCCACTGGGGAACGCTTGTGGTCCTGGCAGCCCTGGTCTTCTATGTGCGCTTGTCCTGGACAATCGGACTTGGGATGACTGCTGTGTCGGCGCTGACCCTGTGGGGCACCGCAACTCTGGCTCGCTGGGAAGCGTCCGGTGGCCCAGCAATGTGGCTGATCGGCGTGACCGTCTTTGCGGCCGCCTGGATCTTCCAGTTCGTCGGCCACAAGATCGAAGGGAAGCAACCGTCCTTTTTCGAGGACCTCCAGTTCTTGCTGGTCGGGCCGGCGTGGCTCTTGCAGTTTCTCTATCGGCGTGTTGGCATTCCGATCTAGCCGTCATGCCTGGAGAGAAATGACCCAACAGCGGCGTTGATGGTCGTTCAGCAGATGCAATTCCGATGCTGCGCAAGCAAGGACCAAGCAATCGCTAGCGCATTCTGAATCAGGACTGGCTGTCGCAAACCAGTGCAACGCCGACTATCCCCACTACATGGGCAGCGGTCAGGGACTCGTCTAGGCGCAATTTTCCAACCGCTTGCTGCGTCCGACAAAAAAAATTGGATCCAAAACGCGTCCGAAAATTCGCAAGTTGATGGATTCGCACCGAATGAATCGACCAAGGTCGGCTACAGTCTTGAAGTCCACCTGAAACAAATGACTAAGAAACTATTCGTTGGCGGCCTGAGTTGGGGCACCACAGATGAGCAGCTGAAAGCTGCATTCGAAGCCTTTGGCGCAACTGAAGCCAAGGTCATCCTCGACCAGGAGACTGGTCGTTCGAGGGGTTTTGGTTTCGTCACCTGTAGTGATGACGATGCAGCCAAACGTGCACTCGGCGAATTGGATGGGTCTGAGCTAGACGGCCGGACGATTCGAGTGAACGCTGCTGAAGAGAAGCCGAGGCCCCAGCGGTCTGGCGGCGGCGATAGCCGTTCCGGCGGTGGTGGCGGTAGCCGTTCCGGCGGTGGTGGCAGTAGCCGTTCCGGCGGCGGCGGCTACTCCGGTGGTGGCGGGCGTCCGCGCCAGCCTTCCGCACCTTCTCGACGATCAGGAGGAGGTGGTGATCGTGGACCCCGACGAGATGGTGACGACAAGTTTGCCCGCCGGCGCAGCAGCGCGCAGAAGAGCCGTGGTGGTCGTGATAGCAGCCACTCGGACAGTGACGGCGATTACGACATCGACCAAGACTACTAGGCTCTAGGGCTGCAACACCGCCCGATTTCGGTTGTTCGATTCCTGGGTTTTGGTGTCGTCATTCCTCTCGAACTGGCGGGTAGAATCGGAGGCGGTCCAGGTGCTTCGGGCCGGTCGAATGTGATCCATGCGAACCCCACTGATCTGCACTCTGCTTGTTGCGATTTGTCTTGGTCTAAGCGGTTGCGGATTCCAACCGGATTCTCAGGTCACCGCCGAGACAAGCGATCGCAACCAACAAGCTGGCTTCGTGTCGATTTTCGATGGCAAGACCCTCAACGGATGGCACGCTGTCCCAGCCCAGGCAGCCTCGGACTGGTCGGTGCAGGATGGCGCGATTACAGGCCACGGCAGCGCAAACCGACTGGCTTACCTCGTCTGGAAGGACCCTGAACTCACCGACTTCGACCTGCGGTTGAGCTATCGCATGCTCACCGACGGAAACAGCGGCGTGGAGGTCAGGGCGCAGCCGGATACATCGGGGAAACGACCCTTTGAGGGTTACCACGCTGACCTCGGGCATGTCGGTATCGGCCCCCGTATCCTCGGCGCATGGGATTTTCATTTCGCCAGGCGCAAGGAACATCCCTGCCACCGCGGAACCCGGCTTGTGATCCGGGAGGATGGGTCTACGACCTCCAGCAAACTTGATCCAAGCAAGGCACTGGCACTGGCCGATGTCCGGAAACGCGATTGGAATCACCTGCAGGTTCTCGCTCGCGGAAACCACTTCCATTTTTTCATCAACGGCAAGCTGGCCGCCGAATTCACCGACAACGCTCGCCAGGGTCGGCTAGACCACGGGGCCATTGGCCTCCAGATACACGACAAGGGCATGCGGGTCGCCTTCAAGGACATTCGGCTGATGCGACTTCGTGAACCACTACCGCGCTGACTCATAAACTTTGCCGTGTCGAACGAACGCGAGCCCACATTCGAGGAGAAGCTGGCCTGGTCGCTAGACGCGGAGCCTGAGTTGTTGCCGTATTTGCCGGCGCTGTTTCAGGATCTTGAGGAACTTGGTGTCAGGGTGGAAGAGGTTCTGCGCATCCTCGCCAAGACACCGATTCCTCGGGATGGACGGGTATTGGATCTTGGTTGTGGGAAGGGGGCAGTTGCCCTTGCGCTGGCCGAGAAGTTTGGCTGTTCGGTGCAGGGCATCGATGGAATGCCAGCCTTCATCGAACATGCAAAACGGCGGGCAGTGGACATGGGTCTCTCCGAGATCTGTTTGTTTACCGAAGCAGATGTCCAGGACGCCGTGCGTCAGTCACGTGATTACGATTTCGTGTGCCTGAATGCATTTGGTGGTGCTCTGGGTCGCCTCGATGAGGCGGTTGGCGTGTTGCGGGAATGCGTCGCGCCCGGCGGACTGATACTTGTCGACGATGCGTATCTGAAGGAAGGCGCCGAACCCGATGGTGATTTGGCGTTTTGTTATGACCGGATCACGACGCTTGGGCTGTTGACCGCGCACGGGGATGAGGTACTGGAGGAGTTGGTTGTTGATGGGCCGGAGAGTGTGGCCCACTACCAGTGGGTTACCTCATCCATTGTCTCGCGCGCCGAAGAGTTGTCGCAGCAACACCCTGAGTCTGCATCCTTGCTTCGTGAATTTGCCGCGCGTCAAGCGGTCGAGGTCGAGGTCCTTACCGGTCCGCTGGTAGGCGCGTTGTGGTTGCTCCGCAGATCTACATCTTGATGTTGCCAGCGCATTGGCGCTACCGGACTCGGCCGTAGATCTGCCAGCGGAATCCGGAGGGTCCGTAGAAGGGGTATTCGTCGGCGAACCGATACAAGGCACCGCTGGGTAGTTGAAGCATCTGTTTGGCGGTGTGCCGGTCTTTGGCCGGGCGTTCCGCAAACCACGGATCCGGGATTGCGAGCCACCTCGGTGCGCTGGCGACTGGGTGAACCTCGGGTTTGTCGACCCAGCCGACCCGTTGACCCGCCGGTAGGAATCGCCGGTAGTAGAGCATCGTCATCTTGGAGCGGACGGAGACGGGAGACCCGACCGAGAAGTCCACCAACTGACCTGCAGAGTCGATGGAGTTCTTGCTCATGAAGGTGACAGCCTCGGCGTAGGTTCCGCGCCCATGTTGCAGGAACCGGGCGATGCGCACCGAATTCCCGATCACTAAGACTACAGTGATCACGAGGGCTACGGCGTGACGAGTTCCGCTGGCTTCAAATAGTCGGAGCAGTCCCCGACTGGCGAACAGCAGGACGAAGGTCACCGCGATCAAGAAGTAACGCGGGTAGAGAAGCGAGGTCATATCCTCGGCTTGCAGGGATCGGAGCAGCAGTGGTAGCGCTGGTCCGATCAGACTGGCGCCAACCAGGAATACCAGATTGTGAGCGTTGGGAACCCGTCCGGCGCCGTGCATTGCCAGCCCGACGAGGATTGCCCCACCCAGCGCTGCACCCCACCAGAGGTTTGGCCCTCCTGACGTCCATGCCATGACATCGCGCAGTGTGTCGCCGATCCCTGCGCCAGTCCCGCCGCCGAATTGCATACCGCGAATGAAGCCGAAGTACAGGATCGAGATGTAGAGGACCGGCAGCCCGTGGAGCCGCAGCAACCGCCCGATCGATCCGCCAGGCTCCTGGCTCCGCAAGGGATGCACCACAGTCCACAAGACCGCTGCCGCGAAGAAGTGTGCGAAGATGAAGTGGGAGCTCATTCCGAGCACGACGATGGCCGCGAACATTATCGAGTCCTTTGCGGAGCAAGGGGACTCTGCCCGCAGTCTTCGTTCTAGGAAGCGGTACCCCAGCAGTGCGAAGAAGATCGCGAGGCCGTAGCCACGCGCTTCCGTGGAGAAGACCATCATGAGATACGAGGTTGCGAACAGTCCACCGGGGAGTACCACGCCCGCCCATCCGCGCCCACGCTCCATCACCAGCCAGACGGTTCCCAGTCCCGCCAGCATGGACGGCAAGCGGTAGATGGACCATTGGTCGAGGTCGCCGACCAGGTACATCCACAGCGTGATCAACTGGTGGTTGTTGTCGTGGCGTAGCTTCGTGAAGATATCGAGGGCCGACTCGATCTTTAGAGCTGCGAGATTCTCGACGTAGATCAAGGGATGGTGTGCCCATGCCCATGACCAGATCTCATCGAGCCAGAATGCATCGAAGATCGCCACGCTCCTGAGCGCGGCCGCGACCGCCAAGGTGATCAACATCCAGGGCATCTCGGCCCTGGCCCTGGGTGCCGGATTAGATGCGCTGGACATCATGTGTTCCGGTATTAGCGGTCGGTTTTCGACGAGCCAGACTTCTTCTTGGGAGTCTGGAAGATGTGTACCGCCATGTTGTGCACGGACTCACTCGCTTCCATGATCGCTTCGGGCAGGGTCGGATGGCCGTGGATTGTTGAAGCGATGTCCCCGACGGTGGCGCCCATCTCGATCGCCAGGCCACCCTCTGCAATGAGCTCGGTAACTTCCGGGCCGATCATGTGCATGCCGAGCAGTTTGTCGGTCTTCTTGTCTGCGACAACCTTCACCCAGCCCTCGGTTTCCATCAGTGACATTGCGCGACCTGAGGCGGCAAACGGGAACTTGCCCTCCACTGGTTCGAACCCGGCGGCCTTGGCCTCTTCAGCTGTCAGGCCGACGCTCGCGACCTCTGGGTCAGTAAACACCACGCTCGGAACGCAGGCCGGATCATAGGCGGCACCCTTGTCACCCGCGATCGCGGCTGCCGCGGCCAGACCTTCGTGGCTGCCCTTGTGTGCTAGCATCGGTTGGCCGGCGACGTCGCCGATTGCGTAGATGCCTGAGACGTTCGTCATGCGCTGTGCATTGACGGTGAGGAAACCTCGGTCATCGACATCTACGCCGATTGCTTCGAGTCCGAGTCCCTTGCCGTTCGGGAAGCGTCCGACAGAAGACAAGATCACATCGCACTCAATGATCTCGTCCTTGCCCTTGATCTCCACCGTGACGGCCAGACCCTTCTTGGTCTTCTTGTAGGACTTGGCCTTCGAACTGAGGTGGGTCTTGATCTTCTTCTTCTTGAGTGAGCGGCCCATCTCCTTGGAAATCTCAGCGTCCATTCCGGGTAGCACCCGATCCATGAACTCGACGACGGTGACCGTAGTCCCGATCTTGTGGTAGACGAGACCCAACTCCAGTCCGATCACCCCGCCGCCTATCACCAGCATGCGCTTCGGGATTTCCGTTGGCCTTAGGGCCTCGGTTGAACTCCACACGGACTGTCCGTCGAATGCGAAGCCGGGAATTTCGATGGGTGTCGAACCGGTTGCGATGACCGTATTCTTGGTTTCGACAGTGACTTTCTTGCCCTTGGAGTCTGTGACCGCGATCTTGGTCTTGCTCGCCATCTTGGCGTCACCCTTGATGATGTCGACCTTGTGACCCTTGAGCAGGCCTCCGACGCCGCCGGTCAACTTGCCGACGATGCCATCCTTCCACTCGACGAGTTTCTGGATGTCGAGGTCCATGCCCTTGACGGTGATTCCCATCGCATCCGCTTTGCGGATCTTGTGCATCAACTGGGCGGCCACGATCATCGCCTTGCTCGGGATGCAGCCTACGTTCAGACAGACGCCGCCGAGTTCTTCTTTTTCGATGATGGCGGCTTTGAGTCCGAGTTGGGCGCAGCGGATGGCGCACACATAGCCGGCAGGGCCGGCTCCGATCACGGTGACGTCGTAGGTCATGGTCTTGGAACTTGGGTAACTGCTCTATGTGTGGTTCGGTCGTGCCCGGGATTCTAGAGCGGGAAGTGCCCATCCGAATCGATGATGCCGCTATTGGCGATGCTGTCGTCGTAGTGGCGCTGAAGATTGTCGGGGACATCGGCGAACACGTCTGTGATCAGAGATTCGGCAGGTGGATGGTTGGCGCTTTCCGCCGTCGTAATGGCGGCGTTGACCCGATCGGCAATGTCCTGCTTGAAGGCGTCTTCCTTGTCGGCATCCCAGATCCCCTTGTTCTCCATGTAGCGCCGGAACCGATCGACCGGATCGCGTTTTTCCCAGGCTTCGACCTCGTCCTCATCGCGGTAGCGCGAGGGGTCATCCGAGGAGGAGTGGCCTAGGCGCCGGTAGGTGACGAGTTCGAGAAACGTCGGGCCCTCGCCGCGCCGTGCGCGTTCGACAGCTTCCCTGGTGGCGACGTAGACGGCGAGCACGTCGTTGCCATCGACCCGCATGCTCGGCATGCCGTAGGCCTCGCCCTTGATAGCGATGGTCTCGGAGACCATCTGGTTCTTGACGGGAACCGAGATCGCCCAGTGGTTGTTCTGGCAGATCATCACGCAGGGTGCCTTGTAGACGGCCGCGAAGTTCATGCCCGCGTGGAAGTCGTTGGCGCTGGTCGCGCCGTCACCCATATAGCCGAGCACGACAACGTCATCGCCCTTGATCTTGGCAGCGATTGCTACGCCGGCGGCGTGAGAGATCTGGGTGCCGATCACTGAGGACATCGCCATGTAGTTGCCCTCCCTGTAGGTGAAATGGCAAGGCATCTGCCGCCCTTTGCACCGATCCATTTCGTTGCCGATCAGTTGGGCGACCGCGACGTCCAGAGGCAGGCCGCGCATCATGGCAGCGGCGCCCTCGCGGAGCGCGGGGATGATCCAGTCCCGGTCTTCAGTGGCGGCGATTGAGCCGATCGTCGAGGCTTCCTGACCGAGAATCGGGCCGTAGAAGCCGATGCGACCCTGACGCTGCAGCATCAGCATGCGTCGGTCGAACTCCCGTACCTGCACCATCTGTTCGTAGAGGTAGAGCAGGGTCTCCTCGGGGAGGTTCGGATCGCGGCCGGCGATAACGCCACCGTCGGGTTTGAGCACGGTCAGGAGCCCTGCCGGGCCGGACGCTTTGCTACCCGATACCTTGCTCTTGGCCGCCTTGCTCGACCGTTTGCTCGTCTTTTTCTTGGGGCTCTTTGCCATCAGACAGGAGTCCTAGAGGGACCCCAGCAGCAGCCGCTGAGGGGTCTCAAGGAGGTCCTTTACGACATTCATCCAACGAGCACCGGTCGCACCATCGACGATGCGGTGATCGATGCTCAGCGAGAGATACATCACGTCTCCGACGACGACTTCTCCCTCGTTGTTTACAACCGGGGTCTTCTTGATCTTGTGGACTCCCATGATCGAGACCTCCGGAAAGTTGATCACTGGAGTTGCGAACAACCCACCGATGTTGCCAGCGTTGGTCAGCGTGAACGTCCCATTTTGTAGGTCATCTACGCCCAAGGACCCTTCGCGTGACTTGCGGGCCAGTTCTTGGATGTCGAAGGCGAGTTCCACGATCGACTTCTTGTCGACATCGCGGATGACCGGCACGACCAGGCCGTTGTCGGTGTCGGTCGCGATTCCGAAGTTGTAGTAGTGCTTGACGACCAGTTCGTTGGTGGTCTCGTCCAGTGACGAATTCATGGTCGGGAACTGTTTCATCGCCTTGACCGCTGCCTGCATGATGAACGGCAGGTAGGTGATGTTGACACCCTGGTCGGCGTACATCGCTTTGGCTTCCGTGCGTATCTTGACGAGTTCCGTGACGTTGATGTCATCGACGTAGGAAAAGTGAGTCGCGGTGTATTTCGACCGCGCCATCGCTTCTGCGATCTTGCGGCGCAGGCCCACGAACGGCACGCGTTCTTCGGTGCCGGCGGCTGCGATTGCAACTGGCGTGAACGACTTGGATGTGTCCATGGTGGCTGCGGCGGCTGGCGAATCGACGGCACCCCCGCGATCGACGTAGGCTTGCAGGTCCTCGTTGGTGACGCGACCGCTCGGCCCTGTGCCCGCGATTGCGTGCAAGTCGATGCTCATCTCACGTGCGCGTTTGCGAGTGGCAGGTGCAGCGAGGACCTTGCCGGGTGAGGCTTGTTCGAACGCAACAGCAGTAGGCGCTACAGGGCTGGCTACGGCTGCGGGAGCGGCAGTCTTTGCAGCTACTGCTGGGGTCGCCGTCGTCTCCTCCGTGGCCGGGGCGGCTGCTGGCGCCGGTGCGTCACCGGCGGTGTCGATCACTGCGATGACGGATTCGACCGGCACGATGTCACCGGCTGCCGCCTTTAGTTCTGCGATGGTTCCGCTCCAGGGCACCGTGATGGTGACGGTCGCCTTGTCCGTCATCACTTCGACGAACGGATCCTCTTCCTGGACGGCCTGCCCGGGTTCCACCATCCACTGGACGATTTCGCCTTCAGCAATGCCCTCTCCGATATCCGGGAGTTTGAATTCCTTGACTGCCATGTTTCTGTTTGCTCGGTAGCGTTGGGTTGTGGTGCTTTCCTACCAGTTGAATGTCTTCTGGATGCCTTTGGTGATGCGCCGGACATCGGGCATGTAGAGGTTTTCCAAGGTGTACGGGAACGGAGTGTCGAAGCCCGCGACGCGGACGATTGG
>JAYZDB010000205.1:0-20534 GCA_036338025.1 Planctomycetota bacterium | reverse complement strand
AAGGAATTCGTGGCCATCGGAGCAGCCCTCGCACTCGGCTGCAAAGGCTGTCTGGAGGGGCACATGAAGAAGGCCCGCAAGCTGGGTGCAAGCTCGAAGATGATCTCCGAAGTCGTCGGTGTGACCTGCGGAGTAGCGGGCGCGTCGATCGTCGATCGCTCCGATATCGCCAACCACAACCTGGGCGATATCTTCCACATGGACGCCTAGGCCAGGAGACACGGCGCCCCGCATGAAGCAATTCATCGCTAGCGCTAAACCCAAGCGCCAACCCTGCGTTATCGTCCAGCACCTGACATGAACGGTGCAAAAGACGGATCCAAGCGCGGTTTGCGCAGCCCAAGCCTGGTCGGAGAACGGGGCAAGATCATCGCGATGGGCGTATTGCTCGCGCTTTTGCTCTTCGCGTTCCTTATGCCCGATCGTAAATCGACCAATCCCGGCGAAACGGTCGTGAACCGGCCACCAGCGGTGGACCTGACCGCATTCGAACTCGACGAGGCGCTGTTGGAGAGGATCAAGGACGCGACGCCGCTCGACCGCACAGGCATCGAGCACGCGCCATGGATGCACCTGATCCGCAAGTCCTACAACATCGGGCCGAGCGTTGTCGAAGCCCTGGGAGGCTCAGAAAACAGCCCGCGGGTCGCTGCATTGCGTGACGGTCCCGCCAAGTTCCGCGGTCAGTTCGTGTCCGTGAAAGGCAAGTTGCTCGAGTTTGAAGAGGAGCGGAAGATGCACCCGATACCTCGCGCGACGGCTTACAAGGGCCTACTCGAAACCTCCGAGGGTCTACCGGTGCTGTTCTTCGTGTCCAAACCGCTGTCGGACAACATCCTCGCCCACCAGGAAAACCCCTGGGTGCGCGTCGAGGGCTTCTTCATGAAGATCCGCGACGAACACCGATTCACCGACGGTGATGTGCTCGGCGCGCCCTTGGTCATCGGTCCACGGCTGAGGCTCGCGTATCCCGACTGGAAGGCCATCGATAAGCTAGACGTTTCGATCATCAAACGGGTCAAGAACGGCACCTGGGATGAACCGTCCAACAGATTCGTCAACGACGAGGACATGCGGACCATGCTGGTGGACTCCCAGGAGGTGCCGTTGTGGCACATGGCGAGTTTCGTGCTCCAAGAAGTGAAGCGGAAGCAGGGCACCAGGCTGCGTCACTCCGACATCTTCGAACTCAAGGATCAGTACAGCAAGTTCAAGAGTGGCGAGTACGAACAAGGCGCAAGCCTGCGCGTGCGTGGACAGTTCATCGGCGCGAACATCTTCAGAGCTGTCACCAACCCGGTCGGCATCAAGTACTGGAGCGAGGTCTGGATCCAGATCCCGCGGATGGGCGCCAAGATGGTCCCACTGTGGATCCCGCGCGACATCGGCAAGTGGAAGCGGGGCGATGGCGTCGACGTCGACGCGTTCTTTTTCAAGAACTACCGCTACGAGCCCTTCCAGGGCGGCGACCGACACACGCCGCTGTTCGTGGCGGGCGACCTCAGGCGGTTCAAGATGGTGTCTCACCCGGCCACGTTGTGGACGGGTATCGGCTTTGCGATCTTCCTGCTGCTCGTTGCGATCATCTTCTTCCAGATGAACCGGCGTGCGAAGCGGGAGAGTTTGGACTACAAGAAACACCTCATCGAACGGCGCCGCAGCCGGCGTCCGTCGGTGGACCCCGTTCAAACCCCCTAGGCGAAGCTCGCACCTCCCGATCAGCGATTCGCTCTCGATCCCACGCATCCTGTGAAGCGCCTCACCTGCAAACCGCAGCCAGACAAGGAAACTTCGATCCTGATCGGTGCGGGGATCCGCACACACCTGGAGGAAGAACTGCGCAACATCGGTGCGGACGGCACGGTCGTGGCGCTGGTCGATGCAGCGGTTCGGACCAGCCACCCGGAAGTCGTCTCGGACAGCTGGCGGTGTATCGAGTTGCCCGGCGGTGAGGCTTGCAAGACCTTCACTGTCTTGGAGGACGTTCTCCGACAAATGGCACAGTGGCGCCTAGACCGCGGCACGGTGCTGGTGGCGATCGGAGGCGGCACGATCGGAGACCTCGGCGGACTGGTCGCGACGCTGTTCCTCCGCGGTATCGACCTGGTGCAGGTCCCGACCACGCTACTCGCAATGCTCGACAGCAGCGTCGGCGGCAAGACAGCCATCAACATCGAAGAGGGCAAGAACCTGGTCGGCAGCTTCTGGCCGCCGCGCGTCATGCTCGCGGATGTCGAGTTCGCACAATCACTACCCCGTGAGCAATTGCTGTCCGGGCTGGCAGAAGCAATCAAGATGGGGATCGGCTTCAACCGCGAACTCTTCGAACTGCTCGAGACGCACCGAGATGCGATCCTCGATGGAGACACCGACTTGCTGACCAAAGTCGTGGCAATGGCGGTCCAGGACAAGATCGACACGGTCGAGTCCGACCCGCTCGAGACCACCGGTCGACGACAGTGCCTGAACCTCGGCCACACCCTTGCCCATGCCCTGGAGGCCTTGGGAGACTTCAAGATGCTGCACGGTCATGCGGTTGCCCAGGGACTGCACTTCTGCCTCGGCGTCGCGGTGGATCGAGACCTGTTGGCCAACGACGACGCTCAGCGTTGCCACGCTCTGCTTGAGGCCTACGGCTTTCGCCGGGAACCGCTACCACCAGCTCAGGATCTGGCGCCGTTCTTTGCTCGCGACAAGAAGATGTCCCAAGGCCAACTGCACTTCGTGGTTCCCACCGCCATCGGCGCCTGCCGCACCGATGCATGCGCCCCGGACAGCTTTGCGTTCAGCTGACCCGGCGCTGCCGGCAAGTACGAAAAACGCGCCTCATCTGCTCAGGGATCAGCCTCCCCGAGGAGATAAGGCGCGGTGAATCAAGTCCGCGTGTGGGTGATTAGCGGCGACGACGACGGGTGTCGTTGCTACCGGTTCCCGAACCACCGGCATCGCCAGTATCCCCACCGCGACGGCGACGGCGATTCCCATCGCCACCGGCATCACCACCATCACCACCATCGCCACCGCGACGACGACGGCCCTGGTTGCTACCTCCGCGACGGCTGCTGCTGCCGACCTCGATGCTGTCGATGAGCTTCTGGGCTTCCTTCAGCTTGCCCTCGTCGACCAGATCCTGGATCTTGTCGACCTTCTCCTCGAGCGCGTCAGCCTGGTCCGCCTGACCGCGCTGGGCCATGCTGTCAATCTGCCTCTCGAGGGATGACACCATGGTCTCGACTGCCTTGACGGCGTCTTCCTGCTTCATCTCGGCGATGTTGGGCTTGGTGAACCCACGGCTACCGCCGCGACCACCGAAACCACCACGACCGCCGCGGTCGCCGCCTCGGCCGCCGAAGCCACCGCTGCCGCCACCGCGGAAGCGAGCCATCATCAGGTCACGGCCACCACCGAGCCGGGTAATGGCGCTACCCAGGCGATCCTTCTTGGCGCCCTCAGCACTCTCGTGCAGCGCCATCAGCTTGTCGACCTGCCCCTGGTTTGGGTTGTCCTCTTGCTGCCCGCCGCCACGACGGCCGAACATGCTCATGATGCCACCGGCGCCGCCGGCTGCACTGGGTTCGACATTTGCCATCAGCTTGTCGTGCTTGGTGGCGAAGGCATCAGCCTTCTTGATGTCGCCGTTCGCGTACATCAGGACGACGCAATTGGCGGCCGCCCGACCCGCGAGTTTGTGGCTCGTGTTCTGGGCGAGGAACGCGGTGTAGAGGTCGATGGCCTTGGCCGTCGACTTCTTGTTCTTGCTGCCTTCCTTGTCGAGGAAGTAAGCCTTGTAGAAAGAGGCAACGCTGCCTGCCTTGATGGAGTCACCCTTGTCCTGGGCAACCAGGGGCAGGGCTAGAGCGAGAATGAGACTGCTGCGAATGATCATGGGAGTCTGGTGTGGGTTGGAACCGGTTCGCGAACTGCGACCCAGAGTATGACGGGGAGCCCGAACATCCGTCGAGCCGTACTAGCGTAACGGGGATGTCATACTCACATCCAGCAACAAGCTTGGATCATTTAGCCTGGGCCCACCGGACCCACTGGGCCATGGCCGGCTTGCCCCGGGGGCTGTAGGTCCAGTCCTGCCCGCCACCGTCAGGGTAGTAGTCGTAGAAATACGCCCCTTTCAGGAAGTCCATCTCCGGGGCCACCCGCAAGAAGGCCTCGAAGCAGTCCCGCTGTTCCTGCAGGTCGATCTGCTCGGTGTTCATGGTGTAGTTCCAAGGGTCGCGATTGATCCCATCCTGGCTCGCGTAACCGAGTTCCGTCAAGATCAGCGGACGACCGTGCCGCTTCACCAGGCCCTCGAGTTCCTTCGCCACCCGGCGCCAGGCCGCCACCAGTTCCTCGACCGTGGGGTTCAGCTTCTCCGTCAGTGAGAAGTAGGCCGTCATCCCGACCGCATCCAGGGCTGGAAAGAACTCGGCCACGTCGCCGTGGTCCCAGTTCGCCGAATAGGTCAACAGGCCTCGGTAACGGCCGCGCGCATTCAGAATCAGGCGTTTCCAGCGCAGCGTCTGGCCCTCGAGGGAACCAAGTTCGCTGCCGAGGCTGACGACGTCGACGCCGGTTGACTCCGCGATGTCGAGGTAGTGGCACAGGAACCGGTTGTAGTTCCGCCACCACTGCCCCAGATCCTTGGGCTTCAGCACGCCGCGCCAATCATCTTCACCGGGTTCGAGGATCAGCACGATCGGCAGCAGCATGACCGACATACCGAGATGCCTGGCGTAGCCGATCGTCTCGATCAGGCGAGCGTCGGTCACCGTCCGAGCCAGGTCCCGCCGGATGTCGACGGAGTCAACCTTGTCGAGGAACACCGGAAACAACAGGCTGACGTGCCGGAAGCCCGCTTGATGAAGTTCGTCGAGATGCCGGTGGTAGTCGTGCGACTCGATCTGGTGGTACAGGCCCATACACGCACCATTGAGGTAGACAAGCCGGTCCAGGCGCCGGGCCCTCCCACGTCCAAACCACCCCGCCCGCAGCCGCTGTGCCGTCCTGGAGGCGGCAAACAGCTCATCACGGCGGCTGACTTCGGCGGTCCGGCAGCTGAACACCGCCAGGCCGGCGCGCAGGAGGTCTTCGTTCAGGGTCGTCGCGTCGTCATCCGGCTGCAATCGGACCAGCGCAACACCTTCGGTGACACCATCCGGGTCCTTGCCATCAACCGTCAGCCAGACCTTGCCAGCGTTGGGGGACAAATACTCCTCAACACGCGCTCGTAGACCTTCGCCCATGCCATCAAAACGCACCGCTTCATCCGGCAATTCGACCCCTTGCAGACTCACCGCACGCCCGTCGCTGAGCAACAGGCTGCCGTCAGCGCGGACACTACGCACCGTCGCCACGCCAGAAGGCACCGCCGGAGCGGGGTTTGAAGGTGGCGCGGACACCGGGGACTCGACGCAGCCCAAGAGCCCGATAAGCGAGGTCAACGCGGTGGTCAGGAGTGTCCGATTTGGCATGTCGCGTGGGGGCCTGCAACGCTGCAGACCCGCGCTCGAATTTGGTCCCCGGTCTCGCCTCGACCGACGACTTCTGGTGTAGTTCCGCCCGAGCTAGGATGCCAAGGCGACAAGATATAGAGACGATACTCATTCTGGGCTCAGGGCCTATCGTGATCGGCCAGGCCTGTGAATTCGACTATTCGGGGACGCAGGCCTGCAAGGCGTTGAAAGAGGATGGCTTTCGCATCGTCCTGATCAACTCCAACCCCGCGACGATCATGACCGATCCGGAAGTCGCACATCGGACCTACATCGAGCCGATCACCCCGGAGATGGTCACCATGGTCATCAAGAAGGAGCGGCCGGATGCGGTCCTCCCGACCCTGGGGGGGCAGACCGCCCTCAACACCGCGATGATCCTGGCCGATCAAGGGGTGTTCGAGGAATACGGCGTCGAGATGATCGGAGCCAACCGCGACGCGATCCAGAAGGCCGAAGGGCGCCACGAGTTCCGGGAGGCGATGCAACACATCGGTCTCGACATGCCCCGTTCGCGCCTGGCCTACGGGATGGACGAGGCGCTGCAAGCCGTCGATGAAATCGGCCTGCCCTGTGTAATCCGACCCGGCTTCACGCTCGGCGGCTCTGGCGGTGGAATCGCCTACAACCTCGACGAGTTCAAGGAAATCGCCCGGCGCGGCCTCGACCTGTCGCTGAACTCCGAACTGTTGATCGAGGAGTCGATCCTCGGGTGGAAGGAGTTCGAGCTCGAGGTGATGCGCGACAACAAGGACAACGTCGTCATCATCTGTTCGATCGAGAACTTCGATCCAATGGGCGTCCACACTGGGGACTCGATCACCGTGGCGCCAGCGCAAACCCTGACCGACCGCGAGTACCAACTACTGCGCGACTGGTCGATCCGCGTCATGCGTGAGATCGGCGTCGACACTGGCGGATCCAATGTGCAGTTCGCGGTCAACCCCAGGGACGGCCGCGTCGTCATCATCGAAATGAACCCGCGGGTCTCGCGTTCGTCCGCCCTCGCGTCCAAGGCGACGGGCTACCCAATCGCCAAGATCGCCGCCCAATTGGCGGTCGGATACACACTCGACGAACTCCAGAACAGCATCACCAAGAAAACGACCGCCTGCTTCGAGCCGACGATCGACTACTGCGTAGTCAAGTTCCCTCGCTGGGCCTTCGAGAAATTCCCCACCGCCAACAAGACTCTCACCACCCAGATGAAGTCAGTCGGCGAGGCGATGGCGATCGGACGGACCTTCAAGGAAGCGATGCAAAAAGCCCTGCGCTCGATGGAAACCGGCCGAACCGGCTTCGGAAACGTGCCCGGGGCTCCCCATGGGGAAGCGATGGGACTCGAGTTGGACGACTTCCGATTCCATCTGGTCACCCCGCGCGCAGACCGTATCGATTGGATCCGCAGTGCGATGCTCAACGGCTACTCCGTGGATGACATCCATGAGCACACTTCAATCGACAAGTGGTTCCTCGACCAACTCCAAGAACTGGTCGACCACGAGAAACAACTGGCAGAGCGAGGCATCCAGGGCCTGCACAACCTCGACTTGGATTTCCTCCGCCAGACCAAGCGACTCGGCTACAGCGACGCTCAGATAGCGGCCGCCTGTGGGGTCTCGACTGACGAGGTGCGCAGCTACCGCAAGAGCATCGGCCTGCTGCCAAGCTACAAGCTCGTCGACACCTGTGCAGCCGAGTTTGAGTCCTACACACCCTACCTGTACTCAACCTACGAGGACGAGGACGAGGTTGAGATCAATCCCGATCACGAATACGTAATCGTGATTGGAAGTGGCCCAAATCGCATCGGCCAGGGCATCGAATTCGATTACTGCTGCGTGCACGCATCGATGGCGTTGGCCGAACTCGGTTACCAGTCCGTAATGATCAATAGCAACCCCGAGACCGTGTCGACCGACTTCGATACCTCGGACCTGTTGTTCTTCGAACCGCTGACTCTCGAGGACGTCCTCAACGTCGTCGACCGGCTCTCACCCAAGGGCATCATCCCGCAGTTCGGCGGGCAGACACCACTCAACCTCGCCCGGGACCTCAAGGACAATGGTGCGCCGATGCTCGGCACCAGCGTCGAATCCATTGAAGCCGCCGAAGATCGCGATCTGTTCGCAAAGGCGATGAACAAGCTCGGCCTCACCCAACCACCATCGGGCATGGCGACCAATCTCGCGGCAGCGGTCGAGGTCGCCCACCGGGTCGGTTATCCAGTGGTCATCCGGCCCAGCTTCGTGCTCGGCGGTCGGGCCATGCGACTCGTCTACGATGACCGTCAGCTTGAAGCCTACATGGAAGCCAACTCCGAAGTCGCGGACGGCAAACCCTTCCTGGTCGACAAGTTCGTCGACGGGGCAATCGAAGTCGACGTCGACGCAATCTCCGACGGAAGCCTGGTGGTCGTGGGCGGCATCATGGAGCACATCGAAGAGGCCGGCGTCCACTCAGGGGATTCCAGCTGCTCGCTACCGCCGTACAGCCTGTCAGAGAACCTCATAGAGGAGATCCGGGTCGCGACCACCAAGATGGCGAACGAGTTCGAAGTCATCGGCCTCATGAACATCCAATTCGCGGTGCAGGGTTCGACCATATTCGTCCTGGAAGCCAACCCTCGCGCTTCACGCACGGTGCCGTTCGTCAGCAAGTCGATTGGACACCCGCTGGCCAAGATGGCCGCCAAGATCATGATGGGAGAGAGCCTCGAGTCCCTCGGCCTCACCGAGTCGGTAGTGCCCGAGCACTTCAGCGTCAAAGCGCCGGTCTTTCCCTTCAACAAGTTCCAAGGCATCGACACCCTGCTCGGACCTGAGATGCAATCGACAGGCGAAGTGATGGGGATCGACCGCAACTTCGGCGCAGCCTTCTCAAAGGCACAACTCGGCGCTGGCAACGAGACGCCTACGCACGGCGCGGTGTTCATGTCGGTGCGCGACGAAGATAAGCGCTACATCCTGTCCCTGGCGAGCCGCATCCACACTCTCGGCATGAAGATCATCGCGACCTCCGGCACGGCGCGCGCACTGCAGAACAACGGCATCCCGGTCGAGACCGTACTCAAAATTCACGAGGGTCGCCCTCACGTCCTGGACCTGATCAAGAACCAACAGGTCCAACTCATCATCAACACACCGTCCGGCCGGATGGAGCGGAGCGACGATCGACAGATCCGATCCGAATCGGTTTCCTACAAGATCCCGTGCATCACTACGCTGGCGGCAGCAGCTGCTACTATCCAAGGGCTTGAGTGGATCAAGAACCAACCTTTCGAAGTCACGCCCATTCAGGACCATCAGGCAAGTCTCGTCCGCTAGGACGATCCGTCACCGAGAAAAGCAATGAGCCAGACCGCCTCCCTGGGGAACATCCCGACCCACAATTCTGAATTCGCCAAGTCCGTTCGGGAATTCTGCACCCGTGACTACACACCGCCAGCCGCCAGTCTCCGGGAGACCTTCCCGAGTCAGGCAATCTGGAGCGACATGCTCAGCACCGGCACCGCGGCGTGGCTCGATACCGGCGACATCGACGCCGCCCGCGAACTCTGGACTCAGGAGTTCACCGCACTCACCACCAACAACACGCTCCTGAACAAGGAAGTCCAGAAGGGCCTCTACGACCAGCTTGTGCCCGACGCGGCAGCGATGCTAAAGAACGCCAACCCGGAGATCAGCGAAGAGCAGTTGGTGCTCGAGATCGCGTTCATCCTGAATGCAGTACACGCGCTGAAGTTGGTCAGCACCTTCGACGCCGACGTTTCTGTAGAACTACACACCAACCTGTCGCGTGATTCGGAGGCAACCTACCAGTTCGGCAAACGATTCCACGCGATCAACCCCGAACGCTTCATCGTGAAGGTGCCGCTAACCCCCGAAGGCCTGGTCGGCGCCCGCCGTCTCAGCAACGATGGGGTTCGGCTCAACTTCACCCTCGGCTTCTCGGCGCGGCAGAACTATGCCATCGCGAACATCGCACGACCCACCTGGGTCAACGTGTTCATGGGTCGCAACGGGTCCTTCGTCAAGGACAACGGCTTTGGTGACGGCGAGAACATCGGCGAAAAATCGACTCTGGCTTCGCAGCGAATGCTGCGTGACCTGAGAGCCAGCAAGAGCCTGGATGTCCTCCAGATCGGCGCCTCGATCCGCAGCGGACAACAGTGCTTCGATCTTCTCGGCCTCGATGTATTCACGATCCCAACTGGCGCTGCCAAACAATACATCGAACTCAATCCGGCCCCGGACACGGTGGTGGATCAAACCGACAACGATCCCGAGGTCCACCTGACCAAGGGCCACGCCGACGTTGCAAAGATGTGGGAGGTCTCCGACGAGTTCAAGGCAGCCATCGATGGAGTGGTCTTCGACGACTCCCTGACCGGCGAGGCTATCCGCGAGCACCTGGCCGCCAACGGCATCG
Organism: Planctomycetota bacterium; assembly: GCA_036338025.1. Taxonomy (GTDB): domain Bacteria; phylum Planctomycetota; class UBA1135; order UBA1135; family UBA2386; genus JAYZDB01. The sequence goes on along the minus strand of JAYZDB010000205.1, from coordinate 10,614 downwards.
CCGACCTGTTCCCGGCGCTCAGTGACGAGGACCTCGAACGAGTCAGCCGCGAATCCAAGATTCCGCAAGCCGACAGCTGGAAGGACCGCGTCGCCGCCGGCACCGCATCGTGGGACGGGCTACTCAGCGAAGCAGCGCTGGCGAGTTTCCACCAAGACCAGATGGCCCTCGACGGCCGCATCCGAAAATCGTTGTAGGGCTTCATGGATCCACGGTGCATCGAGATCGAGCGGACTGACGCGGAGTTTCGCTACCGACTCGAACTCGCTGAGGGGGATGCCTACTTCGAGGGCCACTTTCCCGACCAGCCAGTGCTACCCGGCGTCGGGCAGCTGCACCTCTTGACCCAGGCGCTATCGCAGAGCCTGGGACAGCCAGTGCACTGGACGAAAGCTCACTCCGTCAGGTTCCGCAAGCCGATCCTGCCCGAGTCGCCATGCGAACTCACAGTCCAACACCCGGATGCCGAAGGCGAAGTACGGTTCCAGATCCACAGCGAAGAAGGCCTGATGGCAGACGGCCGCTTCACCATCGCCGCCACTGCGCAAGATCAGGGTCAGAAGATGACGGACCATGTCTGAGCCGCGATCCAAGCTGTCCGATTTCGGGGACGCCGCCATCGGGTTGCTTCCCCACCGTGGTCCTGCGCGCCTGGTCACCGCGGCAATCGAGACCAGCGCCGAGTTCATGGTCTGCACGGCGCGGTTTCCTTCCGACAACGCGATGGTATCCAACGGCCGCGTCGCCACCTATCTGACCGTCGAGCCCGCCGCCCAGGCCGCCGCAGTCCACCTGGCGGCACTCGCCCTCGACCGCAACGTCGACCTGCAGGAACTGTCAGGCTTTCTCACCAGCGTCAAGAACCTGACCATCCACCGCCCCTGGCTGCCGGCCGAGACCGAACTCCGGGTCAAGGTGAAACCACGAGGCCACGCACGCGGTCTCTCGAAATACCTGTTCGAGATCCATCTGCACGATGCACTGGTCTGCGAAGGCGAACTCAGCTCGTTTGTACAAAACGAACTGAAGAGCTAGTCAGGGTCAACCAGACTCTCGAAGCAAATTGACTTGCCGGTCAGCTCGGCGATTTGTCCCAGGTAATCCGCGCGCGGTATCGACACAACGCCCATGGACGCCAGGTGTGGAGTCATCATCTGCACGTCTAGCAACTCGACACCAACAGCGGCCAAGGACCGCACCAACACGATCAACGCCACCTTCGAAGCATTGGGGCGACGATGGAACATGCTCTCCCCTGCAAACAAGGCTCCACGCTGCACTCCATAGATACCGCCGATCAGGCGGTCGCCCTCCCACACCTCGACACTATGCGCGTCACCGTGGTCGTTGAGGTCCGAATACGCTTCGACCATCTCGGGCAGAATCCAGGTACCGTCTTCACGGTCCTGCGAACAGGCAACCATCACATTGGTAAAGGCCTGGTTGAGGCTCAGCTCGAACGGGTTCTTACGCAGAACCCGCTGCATGCTCTGGGAAACGTGCAAGTCGTCGGGACGCAACACCGCGCGTGGATCGGGGCTCCACCACAACTCCGGAGTACCCTCGTTGAACCAAGGGAACACACCCTGATCGTAGGCACGCAACAGACGCTCGCGCGACAGGTCACCACCGACTGCCACCAGACCTTCTTCATCCGCCAAACGAGGGTCGGGGAAGTCTTCGATCACCCCGGGGGTCAGCAGACTGGGTAACAACTAAAGTCCCTCTCGACAAAGGCGTAGCTTCGAGCCCAACTTGCGAAAATTCACGGCCCTGTTTCCATCGACCGGTAGACGGCATCGACCAAAACCCCCCAGAGGCTAGCCGAGTCTCGAATCTGGGTCTAGCCAGGCGTCAGTTCCGCCGCACCGGCAGCACTGGCACCACCGGGTAGCGCGGCAAGGTGTCTTCGTCGAGTGCCTGCTCGAACGCCTCCCGCTCGGCCTCGGTCATCGGCTCAGGTGGCGCCCAGGTTTTGTACAGCATCACTTCGACGAGATCGGCTGGCGCACCGAGCAGCGAGCCTATTCCGAGCAAGGCGAACGACGGCAACAGCAACCGGCTCACAAGGTCCGCTTCCTCCGGCTGGATTTGGTTCTCGACCAGGTAGCTCAAGTAGGTGAATGGCAGCGCTGCGGTCGTCAACGGCACGCTGACCAGCAACCCAAGGAACCCACCGACCTGCGCAACACCACGGACCACCGCCGCATGCTCCTCCGAGTTGCGAAGCCCGTCGGTGTACTCCACGAACCTCCCGACCATCTCACAGGATCCGAGCGTGCCGCAAGTGAGAACCCAGGCCAGGCCGATTCCTGCCAGCCGAACCCGACGACGGTCACCGGTGCCTGCGATCGGAACGGTCATCGACTGTGCCATGCGCCCAAGCAGTTTAGTTTTTAGCGAGCGGCTTACGACGCGCAAAGGTCAGGCGTCTGACCTGCCACTCGTCGGACATCTCAAGGGGAGGCACCGCAGAGCGTCCGCTACGCCCAGTGAAGTCCTTGTTGACCATGTGCAGGGTCCGCAGCTTCCAGATCGGTGATTGACTCTCCGAGTTGACAACGAAGGCATTGATGAAACTGCGCGGCAGTAACTTCTTGCCGGACTTGCCAAAGGTGATCTTGACGGAAACGTCCTGGTAACCAGGAGTGCTCTTGGTCTTCTTCCGGGTCAGCGCAGGCTGTGCCGCAACAGTGATGTCTGATCGACTGAGGGTCAGACCCTTGTTACCCCGCAAAGAACTATCCAGACGGTTCTGGAAGTAGGTGCCGGCCCGGATCGCCTCACCGCCCTGCTTGCGCAGTTCCTTCTTGGTGGCGTCAATCATGAGCTGCAGGTCATAGACCTGGCTGATGGCACCCTTCGGTGCCTTGGCGTCCAGCAGAGCTTTATCAGCGGACTCCAACTGGTCACGCAGGCTCATCACCCACCAACCGGCTACCGGCAACAACAGCAAGGACAGGATGATGACCCACTTCTCCAGATCGAGGTTTTTCATGGTCTTCTCCTAGTTGTCGGCCAGCTTGATCACGGGAATGCTCGGCTTGAGCTGGACGTCGAAGTCGTATCGCGCACTGTCTGCCTCGGGGAAGGTGGTCTCCTTGTCGGGGAGTCCAAACCCTTGGAACGCCGAGTTCTTGTCCGCGAACTGTCTCTCGAACTCGGACTTGAGGATGTCCCTCCTGGCACGGAAATCATCACCGCGGAAGAACACCTTGAACCTCAACTTGCCGGATTCTCTCGGCTTGGAGGGCAGGTTGACATCGATCTCACCGACGTAGAACTTGCCGAGCTGGGTTTCGAGTTCCTTGAAGATCCCGGCAAACTGCTCGACAACCGCCACTCCCGAATCCAGCTCGAGGCTTGGATCGTATTCGCCGTCACGCTGCACGCGTTTCAACTCTGTACGCAAGTGGTTGCGGTAGCCCTGGATGCGGGTGAAGGTCGGTTGCTGGGCAATCCTGTTGGCCATCCGCACGTAGTCATCGTGCTTGAAGCGGATGCCTGGCCACTGTTGTTTGTTGATCAGGTAGCCGAGGTAGCCGGTGTACTGCATCAAGACCTTGGTCTTGGTGGTGGAACGGCCGGTCGCTGCCGCCTTCTTTTCCTCCGTGGCGGCGCCGTAGAGTCTCTCCTTGAGGCGAAGGTGCTTGCTGAGCACGACTCCGTAGATGACCAGCGCAAACATGGCGAGCATGCTGGCGACTGCCAATGGCAGCTTGATGCGGTCAAACCCTCGAGTGTAGATCAGGTCTTCCTGACGGAAGTTGAAGCCCGTAATCCCACCGAGCCGACCGAGCGCCAGACCAACCGCGATTGCGATCTCCGGTTCGTAGCGAGCGACCTCTTCGTCGGTGAGCTCGTGTTGCAACAAATCCATGTAGAGCAGCGGCTGCGGCTCACAAGCGAACACGTCGGCCAACACCTCATGAACGCCTTCGACTTTGGCAGCACCGCCAGTGACGAAGACCGCCTCGACCTCACCAACGCCCTGGACCGCGACCATGAATCGCATGAACTCGCGGCGCAACCGAGTCAAGAACCCACCCTTGGCGGCCTCGATCTGCTCATCCGAGATGGTGACAGGTGGTTCGATGAGTTCAGCGCCTTCCTCATCCTCACCGATCGCGTCGCCATCGACTTCAGCGTCGTCATCAACAAGGACGACTTCCTCAACCACGCCGTCCAAGGCTGCGCGCGCCTGGTCCATCGTGCAACCGCAGCTTGTCATCAACTCTTCTACGATCGAGTCGGCGCCGAGTGGGATCGCTCGGATGTCGTGCAGGTGACCATCGGTCACAACCAGCATCCGCACAGAACGCGCGCCGAGATCGAGCACAATGCGACTCTTGCCTGAGGGCCCGGACTTGGCCAGCCCATCATCCGAAGCAAGGGCACCGCTCCACTCGGCGACCCGTAGCAGCGCCATCGCGTCGAGGTCAACGACCTCGGGTTCGATGTTGACACCCTCGAGGGCATCCAAGGTGGTGCGCAAGGCAGCCTTTGGAACCCCAGCTACCAGCACCCGGGTCTCGTCGTCGACCTCCTCCACGGTGTGGAAATCGACCACCATGTCATCCACGCTCTGGCTGTGGATTTCACCCTCGGCCTCGAATTTGATGACCTTGCGGATCCGATCTTCGCCGGTGAACGGCACCACCAACTGGCGGAACAAGGCCTCGCGGCTCGGAAACCCAAGGCAGACGTTCTGCTTGTGAATCTTGTTCGATTTGATCGCATGCAGCAAGGCAGCAGCCTCGGTCGAGGCATGCAGTGGATCGCCAGCGGACGATGTGACCTGCGATACCCGATCGACAGCCACTTTCGTGAGGCGGGGTTTTCGGAAACTGCCATCGAGTTCGACGACCTTTACGGAAAACTCACCTGCGTCTAGTCCTACACCCTTGGCCATGCGCTACTTCTTCCTGGTTCGGGATTGCGATCCGCCCCGTAGTGGTTCGAGTTGCTTGTCTTTTCTGTACTGCTCGCGCTGCTGCGAATCCAGTACGGCGTCAATTCGATCGTCCGCCTGGCGCTCAATCATCTTGACGGTGTTCTCCATCTCAGTCGACAATTGCCCACCCGAGACCACATAGGTCATGATCCTGGCTTGCCGGTCCTTGATCACGGTGCGAATCAGGCGCATCTGGTCCGTGTCCAGATCGTACCGTTCGCGCATGCGAACAAGGTGTGGGTCGTCGTCCAGCGCCGGCGGAAACACCGACGCGTAGACCTCCGGCATCGCCAGACCGATCGCCGTCCCCGCTGCCACACCGGCCAGCCCTATGCCTGTCATCCATCGCTTCAACTGGCTGCCAGATTGCATCGTCAAACGCTTAGCGGTTTTGCCGCAATCGCTGGAGTTCGGCGGTCTTCATCTCCTTGACCTTCTTGTCCAGTTCCTGCAGTTCTTGCTGGCTGGCCTGCAACGAACCCGTATCCGGGGCGACCAGCACCTTCAGACCAAACAACAACGACACCCCGCATACCACCACGGCGGCGGTCAGCAGGCGACGCGCATGACCGATGGCCACGAACACCGCTTCCTCTTCGACACCCTTGGCGATCAGGTCCTCGCGGGACGGCATCTGCCGTACGGATTGGACAACCGATGTCGCAAACCCGACTGGAATCCGGCTACCAAACAGCAGGGGATCACTATCTCGAATTGCACCGCTCTGCTGCCGCGCTTCGGCCTCGGCGGCCTGCAGGGCAGGGTCCTCGGCAAGTCGGCTCTCGAAGTCCGCCCGTTGACCGGCTGTCATCTCACCGTCCAGGTAGCGAGCGAGTAGGAGTTCGTCTGTCTTGCTGAGTCTCTTCATGATCGGCCTCCACGGTTGGCTGGCGCCAGATCCGGGTGTTGACGCTCGATGGCGTCCTTGAAGCGCTTGCGCGCTCGAAACAACCTCGATTCCACGGTGCCCATGCTGCACCCCAGAACCTCGGCCATGTCTGTATAGGATAGTTCTTCGTACTCACGCAGAACGAGGATGGTGCGGTACTTCTCCGGCAGGGACTCGAGTATCTCGCGGGTCACCCGCCGCAACTCCTCCTCCATGAGGGGCTCCGCTGCCCCGGCCAGGTCGGCTTCGCGATCACGGCGTTGATCCATGGCAGCAAAATCCAGGACGCTGGGATCTTCCAGCAGCCGGAGTTTGCGGCGGCCCTGACGCTCCAGGTAATCGGTAGCCGCGTTTACGGCGATCCGATACACCCAGGTGAAGAAGGCCGCATTCCGATTGAAGGTGTGGAGCTTCTGGAACACCTTCACGAACACCTCCTGAGCGAGGTCTTCGACCGCGAACTGATCCCTCACCAGGCGCCGAAGCAGGCCGAACAAGCGGTTCTGATGCCGTTCGACCAACTGCTCGAAAGCCGACTCGCTACCACCAAGGATGGCATCGATGAGGGCTTCGTCTGAGAGGTTGGTCATCTTGAGGGCGTACACGCAGCCTTAGAAGGCCGAGCCGGCGATTTCTTCCCGCCAGCCTGGCCAGCGAGGACGGTTTTTCTGACGTGGAAACCCCCAGGCCCGTCAGCAAGGGACCCGCGCCCAGGCGCCCACTCCAAGGCCCCAAGCTACGGTGTCTACGGCGTCTACGCCACTGCGGATATCCAGCAGGCGAGCTACCCGGGTCAGTCCCCTTCGAGCAGGTGCCCCATCTTTTCCCGCTTGGTCCGCAAGTACTTCTCGTTGTGGGGATTCGGCTCGATCTTCAGGGGCACTTGCTCGACCACTTGGAGCCCGTAGCCGTTCAGGCCCGTCAGCTTCTTGGGGTTGTTGGTCAGCAGGCGCAGCTGCCGCGCCCCGAGATCGTGCAGGATCTGCGCGCCGGTCCCGAACTCGCGCTCGTCGGGCTTGAAGCCCAACTTGACGTTGGCCTCCACCGTGTCGTAGCCATCGTCCTGCAAGGCGTAGGCCCTCATCTTGTGGGCGAGACCGATACCCCGGCCCTCCTGCCCGATGTAGAGCAGGATCCCGCGGCCCTCCGCCTGGATCGCTTGCATCGCCCGTTCCAACTGCTCACCACAGTCACAGCGCATGGAACCGAAGACGTCTCCGGTCAGGCACTGGGAGTGCACCCGAACCAACACCGGTTCTTCGATCGGGGGGAATCGGCCACCCGATTCGGGCGGGCAACTGATGCCCTTGCACAGCGCCATGTGGGTTCGTCCATCGATCGTGCTGCGGTAGGTAAAGCTCTCGAACGGGCCTGAGCGGGTCGGCATGTTCGCCGTTGCGACCCGCTCGATGATCCGCTCGCGCCGGCGACGGTATTCGACCAGAGACGCGATCGAACACATCTTGATGTCGTGCTTGTCGCGGAACTTCTCCAGCTCGGGCAAGCGCGCCATCGAGCCGTCGTCGTTCATGATCTCGCAGATCACGCCGGCTGGCCGCAGCTCCGCGAGGCGACACAGATCGACGATGCCCTCGGTCTGACCGGTGCGAACCAGGACACCGCCGTCGCGGGCACGCAGCGGAAACACGTGGCCGGGTCGCACGAGATCCGATGCCACCGCACCTTCGCGCACCGCGGCCAGGATCGTGGTCGCACGGTCGCCAGCGGAAATACCGGTGGTGACTCCTTCGCGTGCCTCGATGCTGACGGTGAAGGCAGTGCCGTAACGGGTCTCGTTCTGGCTGACCTGCGGATCGAGATGTAGCGCGTCGCAGATCGAAGAGTCCAACGCCAGGCAGATCAGGCCACGGGCATCCTTGGCCATGAAGTTGACCAGTTCCTTGGTCGCGAACTCGGCGGCAAAACAGAGGTCGCCCTCGTTCTCACGGCTGGGATCGTCCACGAGAATGATCGGCTTGCCGCTGCGCAGGTCTTCGAGGATGTCTGGTATGGAGGAGAACGTCATGCAATCAGGATCGGGATAGGAAGGAACCGGGTAGTGTCCGTCGAGACGCTCCGGATGCAACCATCCGAAAACGCCAGCGCCGTGCCACCCCCCCACCAGGCGGTGGGAGCTCGGATGGGTCCGGGGCTGCTGGCCGCCATTCTAGCGGGTCTGGCGGCCAGCGGTGTATCGAGACGCGACCCGGCAGGACAAGCCGTGACCGATGCGGGGCCCAACCCCGAGGAACGCACCATCCCGCCGGTAGCATCGGGACCTTGGTCACCGCCTGCCGCCCAGCGACCCCGGACTGCCTGTCCATGCGTAGCAAACGCTGGGGCCAAAAGTCCAGAGTGACCACATATCCATCACTCCCACACCGGCCCGGCGCCTCCACCACTCCCACACTGTGCCCAGATCCGTCAGTCGGGTGCAGAGTGTTTCGAACCGCATCGAAAATGGGCGGCCAATTCGCCGGATTCTCGTGCCGGGCAGCTGTGCGCAGCCTCGCCATGCGATGGCAAGCTTGGCAACGCAAGACCCTCGCATCGCCCCGATGCCGCGCCCGCCAGCGGCTTTTGCTTCAACTTCGCAGATTTTCAAGACGATCCAATTCAAAGCAAAGGCCAAGTCGGCCAACAACTTAGGAACGGCATCGTCATGAATCGAATCCTCGTGGAAGTCCTTGGTGGACTGGTAATCCTGGTCGTCTTGGCCTCGTTCCACAGCCAGATCGCGCGCCTCAACGTCCAGGACGACGAGGTCACCGAGCTCAAGAAGCTGGTCCGCACGACGGTTGAGAGCGCGAGCTCCAAGGAAGAACTCGACAGCATCCGCGTAGCCATCATCCAGGAATTGACCGCGAAGATCGTCGACCTTGAGAAGCAGGTCGCGGAAGCCACTTACCGCTCCGTCGACACCCAGAAACTGCGCATCGAGATCGGGCAGGCCAAACGCCAGGCCGCCCTGGTCGAAGCCCAGCTGAAGCTCGATATCTCACGCACACAGGACACCGTCAGCGCCTACCACCAGGAGATGCGTACGAGCCACGACTCGGACTCGGCCTTCTTGCGGCAGACCCAGCAGGATATCGCCGTGCTGGCCAACGCGCTGCGGCGCGACTCGAGCGCACTGACCCGCGAACTGCTCGCACCATCCATCCAGCTCAACGGCGATGACACAGTCGGCTCCGGAACCCTGATCTACTCCGAGAAGAACCTGAAGACCAAGGCATTCGATACCTACGCCCTGACGTCCTACCACGTGATCCGCAACATCCTCGCGGACACCCCGCGGGCCAAGCGCGAAGGCCTGGCGATCACGGTCTACCTGGACAAGGGCAAAAAGAAGGAAGTCAAGGGCGACATGGTCGCCCACGAGGCCCACATCGACGCCGCGCTGATCAAGCTCCGCTCCAAGGTGCAGTTCACCAAGGTCGCACGGGTTTGCGACCAGCAGACCTCCAAGAGCCTCCGGGTCTGGGATGGAATCTACGCAGTCGGCTGTCCGCTCGGCAACGACCCGATCCCGACCCAGGGCGAGGTCAGCAGCTTGCACAACGAACTCAACGGTGCGAACTACTGGATGATCAACGCCCCGACCTACTTCGGCAACTCCGGCGGTGGTGTCTACCTGGCCAACTCCCGCGAGCTGGTCGGCGTGTTCTCCAAGATCTACACCCACGGCCGTGGCAACCCGGTGGTCATCCCCCACATGGGTCTGCTCACTCCGATGCCCTCGATCCGCAAGTGGCTGGACAAGATCGGGATGAGCTTCGTGCTGAAATCCAAGGCTCGGCCGATGACTCCCGAACAAAAGCGGCTCGCACAACTGCTGACGCCGGCACCTCGGTAATCCAGAGACTGTTCGACAGCAGACGCGGCGGCGCCCGGTCGAATCGGTGGTTCAGGAATCGTTGGTAAACAAGCGGTCCCGCAGCGCTTGATACTCCACCGAATCCGGGTCGAGCTCGATCGCCGAGGCAATCGCCACCCGGGCCTCGTCGATGCGCCCGAGCCGCTCGCAGTAGCGCGCCATCGCGGCCGACAACTTCGGCTCGTCGGGCTGGGATTGCAGTGCCTCCTCGACGCACTCGAGGGCCCGCTTGGGGTTGCCGCGCCGGTCGAACAACTCGCCCATCTCGAACAGGACCTCAGGCTGCGAAGGTGAGACGGCCAGGGCCTCCGCAAAGGTGTCGAGGGCCTTGTCCTCATCCCCGAGCCGCTTGTAGCCGACCGCCAGGAAGAACAGGGCCGGCCAGAACTCCGGTTGCACGCCGAGGAACACCTGCATCTCCTCGATCGCGTGCTCCGGTTGCGGTTCGAGCGCCAACTCATCGACTGCCACGACAAACCGCCGCTCGAAGTCCTCGACCTGCATGGTCAACAATCCACGGATCCCTTCGTCACGATTCTCGCCGTCGATGTCGCTCGCCAGGCCGACCGCGAGCTCCTCTCGCGCCAACTCGGTCTCACCGAGGTGTCGCAAGCAGTGGCCGAGATCGAGGTGGTCCTCCGGCACCCTCAGTTGTCCGGCCAGCTCGGTGAGCGCTTCGACAACCTCGGGCGGCGCCGGATGATCCTGCAGGTGATCGCTGAGATAACGCAGCAGGAGACCGAGATCCTGCTCGTGATCCTCCCACTCGCTGGACCGCGCACTGCGCTCGTAGATCCGTCGCAAACCGCGCAGGGCCATCTCCCAGGCTTCGTCCACCTTCTCTTCGCTGAATGCCAGCCGTGCCAGGTGGGCAAAGAAGTCCGGGTGACCGTC
>JAYZDB010000204.1:0-10514 GCA_036338025.1 Planctomycetota bacterium | reverse complement strand
GCAACCCCGTAGACCGTCAGGGGACGCAAGCCGACCGATGTCAGGCCTTCGTCTTGAAAGTAGATCCGTGCATTGCCTTCATTGGCGCACTTGTAGACCCCGTAATGCGTCGTTGGATGACAGTCGGCCGCCTCATCAGCACGATCGGGGGCATCGGGTCCATAGACGGCCGCCGAACTGGCGTAGGCCACCCGCTCGACCCCCTGGCGTCTGGCGGCTTCGAAGATGTTCACCGTGCCGAGGACATTGACAGCCGCGCCCAACGGTGGGTCAGCCTTGCAAAACGGAACCTGCAGACCGGCGAGGTGGATGATCCGTTGGGCCCCGGATTCCTCCAGCACGCCATGAACCGTGTCGAAATCCGTGATGTCGCCACAACGATACTCGACCCGGGAGAGGATCTCGGCGCTGGCAATCTGCGCCAGACGCCCATTGTCGTCGCTGAGATCGAGGACCAGCGGACGGTCACCGCGCTCGACGAGCAGTTTGACCACCCAGGCACCGATGCAGCCTTGGGCGCCAGTTACCAGATAGGAGTTGCTCACGGCAGGATCCTACGGACTCGCGGTGGCCAAATGCCAACGGATATCACTATCGGGATTCCACCAGCGGAGCGTCGCCATCGTCGTAACCCTGACAATCCTGCTCAGCAGGCGCTGACAAGGACGATTCCTGGACCCGCAGATCACCCCGAAAAACAAGGGCTTGCGTGGAAGAAGTGTTTCGCGACCGCTTTGGTCTGATACTTGCACAGAACCAGCCACGGACAACAGGGACGTACCACACTTTGAGGGCCCGGGCGCCAGCTCGGGTCCTTTTCTTTCCGGCACGCCAGTGCCCTCCGGGGCGAGGCTCGGTGATTGCGGTCCCGGTCACGGCTCCATTTGCCGCCACCGGCTCACAGCCAGGGCGCAGGCCAGTCCCACAAGCTCGTGATTGCAGCGGCACCGGGTTAGTGTGGTCACGATGCGCACCTACGAAGTCCTGGTCCTCGGGGGTGGATCGGCTGGTACCGCCGCCGCCGCTGCTGCCCAGGCAGCCGGCAGACAGGTGGCGTTGTTCAACCGAGGCGAACTCGGCGGCCTTTGTATCCTCAGAGGTTGCATGCCAACGAAGACCATGTTGCATGCAGCGCACCTGGCTCACGGGGCCGCCCACCACCACACCCCAGGTATCGGTCACGCCATCCCCAGCATCGATTTCGCAAGGGTGATGGAGAACAAGCGAGACAAAGTGCAGCGCTTTCAAAAGGCCAAAATCGAAAGTGTCGAGGCCACCGGTTACGAAGTGATTGATGCCTACGCCCGCTTTGACGGTCCCGACACCGTGCTGGCGACCTTCCCGGATCAATCTACCGAGACCTACCGATTTACCCACGGTGCGGTCCTCGCCACCGGCTCAGACCCGATCATGCCTCCGATCGACGGGATCGAAGACGTCCCGGTCTGGTCGAGTGATGACGTGATGAACCTCACCGAGGCACCTTCGTCTGCGATCGTATTGGGCAGCGGCGCTATAGGTCTTGAGTTGGCAGTGTTCCTGGCTCGGATGGGTACCCGCACTGTTCTCGCCAGTCGCAGGCGGGTGTTCTCCAAGATCGACTCGCTGCTGTCCGACGAGATGGAATGCATCTTGAAGGAAGAACCTAATTTGCACCTGGTTTCGCCGTTCGAGGCCACACGGATCGAGCTGGTCGAGGACCTGGTGCACTTCCGGATCCAAACCGCTACGGGTCCCGAAACCCTGGTTGCACCACACTTCCTGGCCGCCACCGGCCGCCGGGCACGTCTCGAGGGCATGGGTCTCGAAGCCGCACACGTCCAGTTTGAGAATGGCGAGGTCCGACACGACGAGTGTATGCGGACCTCCAATGACCGCATTTTTGTCGCGGGAGATGCCACCGGTAGCGCCCAATTGCTACACGTTGCGAACTGGGAGGGCAAAGCCGCCGGGCTCGGAGCTGCCGGTGTGCATGGCGAACATCCAGTCGAACGCCGCCTGGCAATGAGCGTGATCTTCACCGATCCACCACTGGCAAGCGTCGGAATGACGGAATCGGAAGCCAAGGCCGCTGGCATTTCGGTAGAGACAGCGAGCGCGAAGTTTGCCCAGACCGGTCGGGCAATCACCCTGGACGTCCAACACGGAGTCTGGAAACTAGTGGTGAGGAAAGACGATGGTGAGATCCTCGGCAGCCAGATCCTCGGACCACGTGCCGATGACATCGCGCACGTAATCTCCACGGCGATGTACTACCGCGGCACCGTGCACGATCTCTTGAAGATGCCCTGGTACCACCCGACCGTCACCGAGGTATTGCTGTCCCTGGCGCGCGAACTGGCCGTCAAGACGGCTTGATCGTTAGCGCTGGCGCGGCACGTCACCCCAGCCGAACTTCTCTCGGAACACCCGGTAGAAGCTGTCCTTGGCCCATGCCAGATGGCGGAATTTCACCGCTGTTGGACGAACGCAAACCCGATCCCCGACCGACACATCCTTGACGATCTGGCCGTCGAGCACAAAGGGACAAGCGCCCAAGCCGCCAGCTTCCTGAACCAACAGATCCAAGCCCTGCTCCAGAGGTACGACCAAGGGGCGGAGGGCCAGGCTGTGACTTGCCAAGGGCGTCAGCACAACTGCTTCGAGTTCTGGCGACAAGACCGGACCGCCAGCAGCAAGTGAATAGGCTGTGGAGCCGGTTGGCGTTGCCACGATCAGCCCATCACCAGAATACGATGCGAGCTCTACCCCTTCGCGCACCGCCGACAAGCTGACGATACCAGCACTCGAATTCCGATTGAGGACTCCGTCGTTGAGTACCAGCACCGGTTCACTGACTTCCCCGCCGGCACGTTCGACATGGCATTCGACCATTGTCCGGGGTTCTTCAACCAGTTCGCCAGACAAGAAAGCTCGCACCGCCTCCTGCGCCCTTTTGGGGCGGCAGGTGGTGAGAAATCCGAGACGACCGAGGTTGATACCGAGGGTGGGCTGCTGTCGTTGCCCCATCCGACGGGCTGCGGCCAGGATGGATCCATCGCCTCCGAACACACAGACCAGGTCTGCAGACTGGTCTGGCAAGCAGGCGTCCCGATCGAGGAGAACCTCTACGTCATCGACTTGTGCAACTTCATCCCTGAGCCAGGCGGCGAAGGCATCGACGACCTGTCCGGTTCCGCCCTTTCTTTCATCTCCTAAAATGAGAACGCGGGTCATACCTGCGACGGAGAATCCGAGGTGAACAGGGCAGCAACCGAGGCTGCATCGATGCCCACTTCTTGGTACATCTCGTTACGGCTGGCGTGCGCGATAAATCGGTCTGGTACACCGAGGCATCGAACCTGTGCACGCACCGGGCCCTCTTCCGCGAGCAGTTCGAGCACCGCGGAACCGAAGCCTCCCATCCGCGCGTGATCCTCAAGGGTCAGCACCGTGTCGTGGCGATCACAGACCGCCAGGATCCCATCCCGGTCGAGGGGTTTGCAGAAGCGGGCATTGACCACCTCGATATTGATGTCGCGCTGACGCAGAATGTCGCAGGCAGTGATCGCGATCTCCACCATGTTGCCGTAGGCGAGGATCGCTCCGTCGGTGCCTTCACGTAGGATCTCCATCTTGCCGAGTTCGATCGGCGGGCTCTCAACCCCATCAACCAACATCTCACCGGGATCAGGGGCATTGCCACGGGCGTATCGCATCGCGCATGGCCCGTCGTATTCGAGGCCAAATTCGAGCATGCTCTTGAGCTCGAGTCCGTCCTTGGGTGCCATCAACACCATGTTCGGGAAGGTCCGCAGATACGCGATGTCGAACACACCATTGTGGGAATAGCCATCCTCCCCCACCAGACCGGCACGATCGATACAGAACACCACGGACATATTCTGCAGGGCGACTTCCTGGAACACCTGGTCATAACCACGCTGCAGGAAGGTCGAGTAGATCGCCAGAATCGGGCGCATGCCAGCCACGGCAAGTCCGGACCCGAACGCAATCGCATGTTGCTCGGCGATTCCTGCATCGATGAATCGATCGGGGAACTTGTCGCGGAAACCCATCAGCCCAGTGCCGTCCGGCATCGCGGCGGTGATCGCCATCACCCGCTCATCCTTGCCGCCTAGTTCCTCGACGGCTTCCGCAAACCACTTGGTCCATGCCTGGCCAGGCCGGCGATTGCGTGCCGGCAGCACGACGTCGGGCTCGATCGGCATCTTCTTGGGTTTGGGCTTCGGACTTGTTGCGTGCGCGCGGTCATAGCGCTCCTGCGAACCTGGAACACCTCGCCCCTTCTCGGTACGAACGTGCAGAAGGGTCACTCCCTCGCGATCCTTGACGCGCTCGAACATGTCCAGCAATTCACCAATGTCGTGGCCATCGACCGGCCCGTGATAGTTGATCCCGAGGGCTTCGAACATGTGGCCCGGTTGTACGAGATGTCGCACTGCATCGAGACCGTGGTCGAGTTGCTCGTCAACGCTCTTGCCGACAATGGGAATCGCTTGCAAAATCTGGTGCAACTTTGCGCGGGCCTGCGTGTAGATAGGGCCTGTACGGATCTTGCTGAGGTAGCGGGTCAGAGCACCAACGGTTTCGGCAATCGACCAGCGGTTGTCGTTGAGAATCACCAGGGCACGCTCCTGGTCCCGAGCGCCCGCGAAGTTAATGGCTTCGAAGGCTACTCCGCAACCGATCGATGCGTCGCCGACCAGGGCGACCACGTGCCGATCCGTACCAACCACCTTGTCGCCGTAACTGATCCCGAGTGCCGCTGAGGTCGCGGTACCGGCGTGGCCACAGTTGTAGACGTCGTACTTGGATTCGAACCGATTGGTAAAACCAGACAACCCACCCTTCTGCCGCAGGGTGTGAAAGCGTGCCTTGCGTCCAGTCAGGAGCTTGTGTGGATACGACTGATGCCCGACATCCATGACCAGCCGATCCTTGGCGAAGTCGAACACGTAGTGCAAGGCGACCGTCAATTCGACCACGCCCATGCCGGAGCCCAGATGGCCGCCGGTCACCGATACGGTGTCCATGATCACCTTACGCATCTCCTCACAAACCTGCGGCAATTGCGCAGGTGCGAGCTTCTTGAGGTCCGATGGCAGGTCGATCCCGTCCAATAGCGGGGTCGCCTTCGGGGGCTGTGAATTTTCCAAGCTGTTAGGAGACGCGAGAAATGGTGAACTGCGCCACATCGCGAAGCAGCGCGACCCTTGATTCTAGCTCCCCGGACGCAGAGGAACAGATCGTCCTCGCCAGTTCCTCGGCTTCGACCACCAGTTCCTGTGCCAGCTCCTGGCTGGCCGAAAGCCCCATGACAGCGGGGTAGGTTGCCTTTGCGGCGACCAGATCCTGCCCTGGACGCTTGCCCAGATTCTGCTCGGATCCAGTCAGATCCAGGCAGTCATCGACGATCTGGAAGGCCCGGCCGACGAGTTCGCCAAATCGTTCCAGGTTTGACAAGTCCGACAGGTCGCCGCCACCGGCCTGGGCGCCAACAACCAGGCTGGCGGCAATCAGGGCACCGGTCTTGTGATCGTGGATCCACTGCACCTGCTCAAGAGTGGGGTCCTCGACCCCCTCCGCAATCAGATCCGCAGCCTGTCCCCCGACCATACCGAGACTGCCCGCAGCTTTCGCCAGGGTCTGCACCGCTGCTGCACCGCCACTCGCAGTGGCCTCGAAGGCGAGGGTGAGAAGTGCATCACCAGCCAGGATCGCAGTCGCCTCGTCAAATTCCTGGTGGCAGGTGGGACGACCACGACGCAGGTCGTCATCATCCATACACGGCAGGTCATCGTGCACCAGGCTGTATGTATGCAGTAGCTCAAGGGCAGCAGCAGAAGCCAGGGCAGCGTCAGGATTACCGTCGGTAACCCGGCAGCCGATCATTGCCAGAATCGGGCGCAGACGCTTGCCACCCGGGAACAGGGAGTAGCGCATCGCCGCGTGCAAGGACTGCGGCACTTCGCTGGCTGGTGGGACCAGGCGCTCCAAGGCCGATTCAATCCGCGGCCGCCACTCAACGGCAAAAGCCTCAAACGGTCCTGGCGCCTGTTCTTGCCCAGCCGTCACTTCCTTATCACCATCCCTACCATGACCTTGACTGCCTGCTCCGGCTTGATCCCCGGTAGCTGGATTCGGTAGCCGCTGCTGGGAATGGCGGTCTCACTGGCCGCCTTGCGCACCACACCCACTTGCAGATGCAACTCGACGGTTTGCTGTTCGTCATCGACATGAACAGCAAGTCGTCCAGCCTCCACACTGCTAGTCAAGACCTTTGCGGCGTTGTAGCCGAGCAGCACAGCGTCCACAAAATGTCCATCGGTAAGGGCGCGAAACCGATAGATCTTGTACCGCGTACCCGTCTGACTCAGTCGCAGGAGTTCGTTGATCCGACCGCGCCAACTGGCACGTGATGATGCTGCCATCTCTGGCTCAGCGACTTCCGCGACTGGCCTGGGATAGGCCCCTTCACCCTGAACCAGGTAGGGCAGCCGTTCCTCCCAGAGCGCCCCATCAACCAAGGGCAGCACCAACTTCTCGCCAACGGTCGGAAACTCATAACGGCCGGCAACCGTACGCCGGAAACCGTCCTTCAACACCATCGTCAGTTTGGAAGTCGCCCGGTCAAGGTGGATGGTCACCTCACCCGCCATGTAGAGCGTGGTACGCAAGGTCCCGAGGTCGTGATCCAAGAGTTCGACCCCGCGCAAGACGGAATCCTTGATGCTCTTCGCCCGCATGAAACGTAGCCCATCCTGTCCGTCGTGGCGTAGGCATGCGTTGAGAGCCAATAGTGCCTGCCGCACTCCTTCCGGCATGAATTGTTTGGCTTCCCAGATCTCCTTGTTGTGCCGAGTTCGTTCCGCCCGCAGCGCCTTCGAAGAGTTCTCGAGGAATGCACTGATGTCACGAGCACGGTCTCTCGTGACCTGGAGTTCATTTTCCAGGAACCGGACCCGCTCGGCGAGCCGCTGCTGGACTTCATCCGATCCCAGGTCCTCGCCATCGCCTGGCACCTGGATGGTCACGTTCCTGCTGGCCGCCAAGGACTCCTCGAGCAGGTCGGCTCGACTACGCTGCCGCTGCATTTCGCCATGAAACACCCACCCCGCCGCGGCGGCTACGACAACAGCGAGAATGAGAAGGGCGAAACGCATCGGTACCAGTGTAGACGCCGAGAAACCCCGATTTCTTGCGCTAAGTCAGAGCTAACGCCGTGACTTCTTCAGAGGCTTGTCCCAGTTCTTGGATTTGTTCTTGTTCCAGAACCGCGTCCACTTGTCCGGGCCTCGCAGGTGCTGTTTGGTCAGTTTCTGGAGCGCCGCATTCCACGGTTCGGACACCGCTCGCTCCTTGTTCTTCCACATCTTGACGGTGGAGTCACCGGGGTCGAGGTTGACATTGCCGTTGTCGTGGATCTGGGCGAACTTCTTGATCAGGTTTTTGCAGACGTCCTTGCGCACGGAGAGCTTCTCACCGTCGTAGTTCTTCAGCGCGCCCCCAGCCTTTGCCATCAAGGTGTCGTTGATGTTCTTCAGGGCCTCGTCGAGCAAGAACTTGATGTACTTCGAGTCCTTCGTGCGACCGAGGTGGTCGAGCATCTGCCCGCGCAGGTTGATCCAGTCCTTGTCCTTGAACTTCTTGCTGTCGAAGGATTTGGCGAGGTACGGACTGCCGAGCTTACCGGCCCGCCCGAGCGCCAGGATGATGGTGCGGAAGATCTGCGATTGCTCGGGCTTGCGCTTGGTCCGGCTGCCGATGAGCACCAATCCGAGGGCCTTGGCATAGTCCTTTTGGTCCTTCGGGTGCATCTTCTCGAACTTGACCTCCAGGTCTGAGATCACCGTGATGGCTTCCGAGTCCTTGGCGCCTTTGCGGACGTTGGCGAGTTTCTTCAACTCAGCGAGCTTGGCCTTGACCTCTGGATCAGGCTTGGCTGGTACCTGCGCAGCAGCTGTTGCTGAGAATCCGCCCAGCAGGACGGCAAGAGTCAGGAATCTGGCTATGTGAGACATCATGATCTCCTCATCGGACAATGGACGGATCGAGCCGCAATCCTACACGCTCGACACCATGGAGCCTACCGGACCTTATGCACCAGCACCGGTCGTAGTAGACCAAGAACGTCGTAATTCCTTACAACTAACGTTCCAGGGCAAGCGGCAACAGGCGAAGTTACCAAGCCGCCGCAAGCATCTTACGAGCGGTTTCGCGCAGTTTCGCTGGGTCGAGCAGATGCCAACGGCAGGCCTCTCCGTCGACGATCGACCGCGCCTGCAGCTCCGCCTGGAGTTTGGATACCGTCGCCCGGAACCCGATGGCGTGCGGAGAATCACCCTGTTCGCCGCTCAGAAAGCCTGCGGTGTGGGCCAGCGCCAACCGGGTGTAGGGGCTCATCGCGAGTGCCGTGAGCTGGGCCCGTCCCTCCATCTCTGCAGTGACCTGCACAGCAGACAGGCCATTCCGGACCACCAGCGCCAGGGAGCGCAACAGATTTACGGAGACCGGAAGATAGTGGAGAAAGTCCGCCATGTGGCCCCGCTCATGCCAGCGAATGATGTCGAGAACCGCCGTCTCCAATTCACTGTCCTCCACAGGGGACAGCACAGAGAGTCGCCATTCGACCCCTGCGGCCTCCAGGGCGTCAGCCTGCTGGGGCAACACATCCCGCAAGATGTCGGATCCGTCCTCTCGGGCGATCCGGCGGCGCTCGGCGATTCGGCCAGCCCAGGCCCGAACCTCGTCCATGTCCACGACGTAGTGGTTGAGCAGTGCGATGCCGGCGAGATCCCCCTGTTCCATGGGCTCGAGTTGCCGGTGCTCTCCGATCACTTCGGTACAGCGCGGTGGCAGCGGCAGACCTTCGACCGGATCGACATGCCGAACCGACAAGCGCGTCAGGATCATCGCCTCGACCGGTCCGCCGTTGCGCTGGCCCATCACCAGGTGCTTGTTGAAGCGAGCCAGGTGGGCTGGCAGTCCGGGACCCAGGGAATCCACCAGCACCCCGACGAACGGCAAGGTGAACAAGCTGGGCTGCCCTACGACGTCGCGCCCATGGACCCGCAAGGAGACTCGCCTGAGTTGGGCGAATACATCCGGCAGGGACTGGCGCTTGGAACCGCTGGTGGAACGGTACGCCTTGCGAAGGACGCGACACGCCTCCGATTCGAATGCAATTTCCTTGCGCACATCCGACTGTTCCTTCCGCAACTGATCGAGCACCGCCGCGATGGCGGGGTCCCCTTCGGTATCGTCGTGACGAAGGAGCGCACGGGTCGCAATACGATCTGCGAATTCGAGATACCCGACACCGACCAGGGCACGAGTCAGGGCAACAGCGGTTCCGAGTTGCTGCAGTGGATCCGCACTCGCCATCCATGCCCCGTGGATCAGGCTACGCCAACGCCCCATGACTTGGTTGCCGGGATCTTCGAGGAACTCGCGTTTGCACGTAGCCCGCAGGTCAGCGAGAAATCCAGCAACATCACCGGTGCTGATCAGCAAGGTGCGGTAGACAAATCGGTCGGGAGCCTGCAGAGGATGCGAGCGCCGCAGCGTGGACAAGGCCGAGTTGGGGTCACCAGCCCTGACATACAGGGCCGCCAGCAGGCTTCCATGCAAGCGCTCGAAATCAGCCAGACGTTTCGGATCCTCCCGCAACACATCAAGAACCTGCCCGATCCAGTCGTCGCTCATCCCACGACTGAGCAGCAAAGCGATCAAGACTCGGGCACCGGAATCATGCGGACGCCGACGCAAGGTCTCCTGCAACATCTCCATCACCCGACTGACTGCGCCGGTGCTCATGCTGACCTGGGCCACTCCGAGCGAACCCAGTCCGGGGTTCCGCCTGCGGATCTGCTGGTAGACCTTCTCAGCCTCGCGCGGTTGGTTGGACCGCATCAAGCTGGCTGCGTAGGCAATCGCCGTGCGCTCGTCCTGATTGGTCTTCTGGTAGAGATACTGGTAGATCTGGTTGGCGACCTTCGGACTGTCTTGACGCAAGGTGAACGCCAACCCGAACCAACCCCAGAAGAATTCGGGGTCCCGATCGATAGCGGCCTGGAACAGTTGCTGTTTGCTGGCGGTGGCATTCTGGATCCGCCCACTCAGATAGAAGGCCGCTGCCGACTGATCACGAGCCAGTCGATCTTCGGCTTCGCGCAACACCAATCCCAGTCTCCCGCGTTCTCTCAAGATGTCCTGACGGACCCGCTGGGCATCGACGTAGTCCGGATTTTCGGACAGGATCTTCTCCACCATGCCCAGCGCCAGCTTCGGGCGCTGTCGCTCGACCTGTCCACGAGCCGCGCGCAGGGCCGCCACAGCATCCCCCGAATCCGGCGTCTGGTGGAAGGTGCTTGGCAGAGCCAACTCGCGCACAACAGTGCATGCACCGAGACTCAAACCCAGTAATGACAGGACCAGGGGTGCAGAGATCCCGGCTACCGCGCCGAGATCGGCGGTTCCGCGCCTGCCAGATGGGCCTGGTCTGGTCCACG
>JAYZDB010000203.1:0-20370 GCA_036338025.1 Planctomycetota bacterium | reverse complement strand
GTCTGAACGGTCGCGCCAGCAGGACACTGCGTGGTACGAGCACTCAAGGTCTCCGTGTTGTTCGGGAACATACCGCCCATGCCGTAACGCTGGTTGGTGCCGCCACCGAGCACGTTGCCCGTGGAGCCCATTTGCAGGACGTTACGAGCAGTCGACAGACCCATGCGGTAACGCCAGGTACGGGCGTTGCCGGTGTCTGCAGTCGCGCGGCTCGAGCCAGCGGTGAAGTAGTAACCGTGTGGCTCAGAGTTGAGGTGACAGAACTGCATGTTCCGGTTGGTGCGGCTAAACGCCGTGTGCGTCGACATGCCATCACGGCTCCAGTTCGTCGATGGTGTCATTTCAGCGCCCCACGAGTGGAAATCACTGCAACGAACGACGGCTGGGGTACCCAGTGTCACTGTCTGGATCCAAGCATTGATCGAGCCAGTAGGGGTGGAAGGCATGTTGAACGGGCCGAATCGGTAGAGCCGATCCGTGGAGCCGGTGCCAGGGCCGTTCGAGTCGGTCCCCGAGCGGATCACGAGGTGGAACGATTCCTGGGTGTTGGAGTTCTGGTCCTGGTCAACGAGGCCGAGTTGGGTACGGCTACAAGCCGAACCGTCATCGCCGAGACCTTGCCAGTAAGCACTGTGCAGGCCCATACAGGTTTCGCCTGAGCCGGTGCCCAAGTTGCCACGAGACGTGTAACTGGTGCTACCCGGATGGATGGCAAAGGTTTGAGATTGTGCAATCGCCGTGGACGAGATCAGCAGTCCGACGGCTAGGACGGAAATGAAACGCATGGTGAGAAACTCCTGGATAAGGACAAGGAGGAAGGGATTGGGAGGGGACATGCTAGCGACTGTTCGCCAGTGGGACATAGCCCCAGGGAAATGCAGGGCCCCTCCGACGGAAGAACCGCTACTCCCGAATACTAGCCGATATTGTGAAGTCTGCTAGTACCGGTAGATGGTCTTTTTGGGCCAACTTCAGCTTCCTAAACTCCCCGGGTGGGCATGCTTCGATCCCACCGGGAGATCATCGACAACGGTCGATCGATCGGGTGGTTACGATCCGGCAGATGAGGTTTACGCCTTGTCGAAGACTCTGTCGCATTCCCGTCGCTGCGATCTTGGATGAACCAGCCGATGCCAACGGAGTTTAGACACCCATGCACCGTGGGCCAGGTGCGGGAAGTTATATGTACTCACATCAATGTCGAGTTTCGTTGCATCGCAGACCTTTCCGCGGTCAAAGTTCCCTGATGGAGCGAATTCTTGAACCCGAATATATGGACACGCCGTCCGAGGCCATGGACTACGACGCGATGGACCACGAGGCGGCCAATCATGAGGTTGTCACCGCCTTCCTGGCCGCGGGGGGTGGATCCGGCCGAATCATCGATCTCGGCACTGGTCCTGGCGACAACCCGATCCTGATCGCGCAGGCTTGCCCCGAAGCGAAAGTCCTCGGCGTAGATGCTGCTGCGACGATGCTCGAGATTGCGCGTGCAAAGGCCGCTGCCGCTGGCCTCGCGGATCGCATCGGGTTCGAACAGGCAGAGGTCAAGGCGCTGCCTTATCAATCCGGCAGCTTCGACGGCGTGTTCTCGAATACGATTCTCCACCACATCCCGGAGCCCGTCATGTTCCTGCGCGAAGCCTGGCGCATCCTGCGGCCCGGCGGGGTATTGCTGATTCGCGATCTGTATCGCCCCGACCATGTGGACACGGCCTGGGCCCTGGTAGACAAGCACGCGTCCGGTGCCTCCGAACCGCAACGCAAGATGTTCTTTGACAGCCTGCACGCAGCGCTCACGCTGGCAGAGGCACGCGACGCCATCGTCAGGGCCGGGATGACCAACACGACCGTCGAGTTGACCTCTGATCGACACTACACGATCGAATGCCGCCGAAAAGGAACAGAATGACCGCAACGGCCCACCCCGATCGTCAAGCTGAGACCTTGGCTCAACGCGCTGCCTTGCTGGAACAGGCGAAGAGCGCGGATGCCAACAGCAATGGTCAGTCGCCATCCAACCCGGGCGATGCCCGCGTCGACTTGCAGCTGTTGAGATACCGCGCTCTTCGAGCGCTGCGCGAGCGGGGCACCGACGCGGCGATGGCGGCAATCGCCGGTCTCGACTCTGCAGACTTCACGGCCGGCACTGTGCAGGACGGCACCGCTCGCGGTCTCATGGTCCGCCTCGAAGAGGTCCTGAGCCTGTGCACACCCCGTCCCCCGACAGATGACTGGGTTCGCCAGGCTGGCGATGACCCTCACACGGTGATCACTACTGGCAAGGAGCTGCGCCGCAAGCGCGACATCCTGGTCGCCTCCGACGGCGCCCGGGTTCGAATCTCCCGGCGATCCGGTTGCCTGCTGGTTGATCGGCGACGCGGCATCCACGAGGAGCATTGCATCCAGTTCGAGGACCAGGCCGACGTCGGATGCCTCGATGACTTCCGCCCGGATGACAAGCAACGCCCGCGCTTGTATTCCCCGGCATTCCTGCTGCCGACCTATCTGCATCAGGGGCCAATCGAAGACCGCCTCGTCCTCGAGGGCCAACTCGGGCGTGGGCAAAAGGGCCACCCCTGCAAGATCACACTGGTCGGACGCAAGGACGAGGCAGGAATCCGCATGACCGTGTGGGTTCTCAACCGACACCTCGACCACCGCTTGCGCATTCGCTTCGTCGGCCTGTCCGATGGGTCCTACGTATCCCACCGCGGCACACCTGGCTTCGAACACGTGCATGCCGGCGGACGAACCTTCCTGGCTGCCACCCTGCTACGGGCCTGCGGCCGCCTCCGGGTGGGCAACGACTACCTCCCGACCCCAGCCGCCCAATTGCTCAAACCGATCGAGCACAGCTTCGGACTCGGCGTGGTTATCTAAGCCCGGACGCTTTCTGGATCCTCGGCGACCCGAAACCATGGCGTTCCCTCGCGCGTGGTCAGTCACCGCGCTACCCTCGGCGACCCGCAAGACCTCTCTCAGACAGAGTGGGCGCGGTGTCTACCCGATCATCGCCCCGTTCTTCCCGGCCTCCCCCAAAATGGATGCACTCTTCTGGTTCCTGCTGGGGTGCGCTCTGACCTTGACCGCCTGCCTTTCGGCAGCGCTCATCAGGAAAAAGCACGCCCTCGCCAGACAGGCGAAGACCACCGCCGACTCAAGGGCTCGTTCGCGACACGCGGCTGAAACACGCCGCTACGTGCTTTCCGACTCACGCTCGCTGGAAGATCTCTCGGCATCGCTCGGCTCCGACCTTGCGGGCCTGGCGTCTGGAGTCGAAGGGCAGGCACAACTCCTGTGCGAGACCCTTGGCCAACCCGAGGAGATTTCCCAACGCGCGGAACAGCTATGGGAATCAGTCCGGAGGCTGCGCTTCTTCTCTGAGAAGATGCAGTCCTTCTCCAAGGTCGATGAGCTCGAGATGGCGCCGACCAACGTGCGCCTGCTACTCGCGGCTCTCGCCCTTGAGATTGAGGACTACTCAAGCGGCTGCCTGCAAGTCGAGCTGCATGTTGCACCGTCCCTGCCGTTCGCCATGGCAAACGCCGAGGCTCTGCGTGTGTCGGTGCTATTCCTGATCGAAGGCGTTTTGGATCTCGAACCGGACTCCAACAGCCTGATCCTGCAAGCCCGCGCAGAAGAGGGTGAGAACAACGAACTATCGGTACGAATTGACATAGAGGCGGTACTCGATGAGGGCTTCCAGCACGAAGACGAACCAACGCCACTGACCCGCTACAGTTGCCTCGCGGCGCGCAACCTCCTGGCGGCCCAAAAGGCGTCTTTCACTCTCGATCACATACCTGGTCTGAATGCGATCGCGAGCATCTCCCTTGACGCAACGGACCAACCGCACACTGCCTGGTCTGAAGAACCCATCGACGAGGACGATAGTCAAGCCAATGGCTCGGACGGCCAGTCCGCAAACGCCGGCACCCCGCGGCCAACCCGTGCGACGCACCATTTCGGCGGCATCCTGATCATGGAGAGCAATCCAACGATCCGGGACATGCTCGCGCGCGAGCTGGCCAAGACCCGTCGCAACGTCATCGCATGCGCGGATGGCATGGCCGCCCGCACCCTGTTCGAGGCAACCCCTGAACGCTTCGAGGTCTTGATCCTGGAACGCGACAGCCGGCGTCTGCGAGGTGAGCAACTCGCACGCATTGCTCTCGCCCACGATCACCGCCTGCGAATCGTGATGATCCACCCCAGGCCCGGCATCCAGACCGCGCCAGATCTGCGCGACCACCCAGGGCTGGTCGTACTCCACAAACCGTTCGGGCTGATGGAGTTGAGAAACTGCCTCGCGCAGGTGACGGGTTTGGGCCCAGCTGGTGACCCGCCCGTCCAGAGCACAGTCCACGAGACGGGTGAGAGCCTCCGCCACTAGCGGAGAACCGACCGCATCCGCCGGCAGAACTACACCTGGCCGAAAGTCTCATGAGTATCCAGACTGGGAAACCCCACCGCTAGAGGTAACCTGCCCCGCCCACATTCCGAAGAGAGCGGCTGATGCGCCGAGGAGATTCCGCTGAATCGCAGCCACAACCGGGACGAGCACCAGTTTCGCCCGATGAAATTCACTAGAGCCTTCACCGACAACTCGCCGGGCTCCGTCCTCGTCGAATGCGGCAACACCCGCGTCCTCTGCACAGTCTCGATTACCGATTTTGTGCCGCAGTGGATGCACGGACAAAAAGGCGGCTGGCTGACCGCAGAGTACGCCATGCTGCCGGGAGCCACCCACACCCGGAAGTTCCGCGACGGCCGCAACAACCGGGTCGACGCGCGTTCACTGGAAATCCAACGGCTGATCGGCCGCAGCCTTCGCAGTGTCGTCAACCTCAAAGACCTCCCGGAGATCACGCTTTGGGTCGATTGTGATGTGCTGTCCGCCGACGGCGGAACTCGGACAGCGTCCATCAACGGGGCCTGTGTTTCCGTTTACGACGCACTCCTCTATCTTGAGGAAAAAAAGAACGTCAGAAACTGGCCGATGCCTGACCTGGTCAGCGCAATTTCGGTCGGGATCTTCAACGATAAGGTGCTCGTCGATCTCGACTACAAAGAGGATTCCAACGCATCTGTCGATCTCAACCTCGTCTGTAATTCGGCTGGCGATTACGTGGAAATCCAAGGCTCGGCCGAAGGCAGCCCTTTCTCGCATGAGCGGCTGCAAGAAATGCTGGAGTCAGGTCGCCGGGCCTGCTCCGAAATCGAGGCAATGCAGCGCCAGGTGCTCGGCCTCTGACCTGGCCCCGGATCCTGCGATGACCACGGAGCTCTGGATCGCCACGGGTAACCCCAACAAGCGCGTCGAACTCGATCGCATCCTGCGGACGCTGGGCTACAAGCTGCGCCTGCAGTCCGAAGCCCCATCCGAGATCCATGTCATCGAAGACCAGCCGGACTTTGCGGGCAACGCTGCCAAGAAAGCCCTGGCCCTGGCTAACCTGGTTGCCGCACCAACCGTCGCCGATGACTCCGGCCTATCGGTAGATGCTCTCGACGGCCGGCCAGGCGTGCATTCCGCACGCTACGCCGGCGAGGACGCCAATGACAAGGACCGGATCGCCAAGCTCTTGACCGAGTTGGGGGACACCCAACAAGCCGACCGGACAGCCCGCTTCACCTGCAGCATCTGTCTTGCTGGCGCCGACGGGCAGGTGCTTGCCTGTTTTGAAGAAACCTGCGACGGCATCATCCGAAACGCTCCAAAGGGTGAGCTGGGATTCGGCTACGATCCGATCTTCATACCCCTCGAATTCCTGCACCTGGACACGACCTTCGCTGAGCTAAGCCCAGAACAAAAAGACACCATCAGCCATCGAGGCAAAGCGCTACGCGCACTCAAAGACTGGCTGCGACTCAATACAATCCAGTGACTGACATCACGCTCATCCGCAACTTCAGCATCGTAGCCCACGTGGACCATGGCAAGTCCACGCTGGCCGATCGCATGCTTGAGCTGACGTCGACCATCCAGAAGCGCCAGATGAAGGCACAGGTCCTCGACGACATGGAACTCGAGCGCGAGCGCGGCATCACCATCAAAGCCCGCGCCGTCGCAATGAACTACCACGCACAGGATGGCCAGACCTACCTGTTCAACCTCATCGACACACCGGGCCATGTCGACTTCAACTACGAAGTCCTGAAGTCACTACAGGCCTGCGAGGGCGCTCTCTTGCTGGTCGACGCTTCGCAGGGTGTCGAGGCCCAGACGGTGGTCAATGCCCACCTGGCAGAGGAAGCCAAGCTCACGATCCTGCCGGTCCTCAACAAGATGGACCTGTCGCATGCACGGCCTGACGAGGTCGCAATGGAAATCGAGGACGCGGTATGCATCCCCGCCGAAGATTCCGTCGCGATCTCCGCGAAGTCCGGCCACAACGTCGAAGCAGTGCTCGAGAAGATCGTCGAGACCATTCCCGCCCCCACCGGAGATCCGCACGGCAAACTCCAGGCGCTGATCTTCGACGCCGTATACGACGAGTATAGAGGTGTCGTGATCTAACTGCGGGTCATGCAGGGCACGATCAAGAAGGGTGACATGATCTACATGCCCGGCACCGGCACCAACTACGAAGTCTGGGAGATCGGCCGCCTTCGCCCAAACATGGAGGCGGAAGAGAGCCTGCACGCCGGCGAGGTGGGCTACCTCTTCTCCAACATCAAGGCGCTCGCTGACGTCGTTGTAGGTGACACTGTCCTGCACGAGAAACCCGCGCTGCGAGGCGAACCACTGACGGGTTTTCGTCAGCCCAAGGCAATGGTGTTCTGCGGGTTCTTTCCGACCAACAGCGGTGACTTCGAGTCCTTGCGCTCGGCCCTGGAGAAACTGCGCCTGAACGACTCGTCCTTCTTCTACGAACCCGAGACATCCGATGCGCTGGGTTTTGGATTCCGCTGTGGCTTTCTAGGACTGTTGCATATGGAGATCATCCAGCAGCGTCTAGAGCGGGAAGAGGACATGGACCTGGTGCAGACGGCGCCAAATGTCACTTATGAGATCCTCAAGACCGACGGTGAGTTGGTTGAGATTCACTCACCTTCAGAACTTCCCGAGCCGAACCACATCGAGGAATACCGGGAACCAGTCGTCGACTGCAACATCGTGGTGCCCCGGGAGAGCATCGGCGCAGTGATGAAGCTATGCACCGAACGCCGGGGGTCCTACGTCGGGACGGAGTCGTACGGCGAACAGCGGGTCATGATCTCGTTCAAGATGCCATTCGCGGAGATCATCTACGACTTCCATGACCGGCTGAAATCCATGACGCGGGGCTTCGGCACGATGGATTATGAGTTATCTGGCTACGAGCGCGCCGACCTCGTCAAAGTCCGGATCCTGGTCAGCGCGGAAGAAGTCGATGCACTCTGCATGATCAGCCACCGGGAGAACGCCGAACGGCGCGGCCGGGCCATCCTCAAGAAACTCCGCAAGGAGATCCCCCGGCACATGTTCGAGGTCGCCTTGCAAGCAGCGATCGGCGGCAAGATCATCGCTCGTGAGAACATCCGAGCCCTGTCCAAGAACGTGACCGCAAAGTGCTACGGTGGTGACATCACGCGGAAGCGCAAGCTGTTGGAGAAGCAGAAGAAGGGTAAGAAGCGGATGAAGCAGGTTGGTAATGTGGAGATCCCACAAAAGGCCTTCCTGGTGGTGCTGCAGTCGGATGACGATGACAAACGATGACTGATTCCAAGTCTAATCCGAGCGACGCTGCCGCCGCGCCGTCAGCCGCCCGAACGCCGACCCCACCTGTCGACACCGCCAGCCAACGCGGCCCAATCAGGAACACGCTGGAGTCCTTCGGGATGGCCGTCTTGATGGCCGTCCTGCTGAAGTTCTTTGCACTCGAGGCCTATGTCATCCCAACCCCCTCGATGCAACCCACCATGATGGGTTCGCCCGAAGCCGGGGAGACCGATCGGATCCTCGTCGACAAGAGCTACTACCTGTTCCATGAACCACAAAGGTGGGACATCGCGGTATTCCGGTACCCCGTGCGACAAGTGCAGAGCTACGTCAAGCGAATCGTCGGAGTCGGCGGTGATCGCTTGTGGATCGCCGGAGGCAACCTCTACCAGGCGAGTGCTGATGGCAAGACCCACACGATCTTGCGCAAGCCCGAACGGATTCAGAGAACGCTGTGGCGCGAGATCTATCCAATGCGTCGCAAACTGGAACTCTACGAGGGTCGAGACGGCGCCGACGTCGATGCGGTCCCGACCGACAAGGAAGTCTTCGGTCGTGGTGCATACTTTCGCACCGTGCGCGGCAAATGGTCCATCGCTACGGACGGCGCCTTCCGTGGCACGCCCGACAGCAGCAAGAACCTGAAAATAGTGCTGCGCTCTGAGCAGGCTCGCAACAACTACGCCGATGGTTACGACTTGTCGCTAGCCAAGACAACCCGCGAAGAACGAAAGCGGCCACCCAACAGCACACAACCCGACGGGCTCACCGACATCGAACGAGGGGATCGATCAGGACCCAGTTTCCAGGCAGTCTCGGACCTACGCATAGGATTCCATCTCAACCCCAAGCAAGTGCCTCAAAAACTACGGGTCGCCATCGAGATTGCGTCCAAGGGGATCCGCTACGAACTGGTCATCGAAAAAGGCAAGGGCGTACTCCGAGCAGCCGCCACCAAGCCTGGCCCGACCCAAACAGTCGCCTCGAGCCCATTCGAGTTCGAAATCGTTGCTGGGGAAGCAACTCCAATTCGTTTCGCACGCCTCGATGATCGTCTTTATGCCTGGCGAGACGGGGACCTGGTCGGCCAGTTCGACGTCGATTCGATCCCCATCAAGGAACGGCTCGAAGTCCGCGCCGTAGAGGCCAGCGTAGAACTGATCGGCCAGGGGGCGATCTCCCTCGCCAACGTAACTGTGGAACGAGACCTCCACTACACCCGCAGCAGACTCGGCGAAGGTGAGATCATCGAGGTGCCACAAGGCCACTTCTTCATGATGGGCGACAACACGCTGGGGTCGGCAGACGGCCGCGACTGGACGGCGCTGCGGATCGGCGTCGACACGCAGGGCAAGATCGTCGACCCCGAAACCCACAAAGACGCTCGCATCCTCTGGGGCAACAAGCGAACGAAGCCCTTCGTCGGAGCCGGTAAACCTCACGACGATGACAACCCAGTGCCACTCTACGATGACCGCGTGGTGTTCGTGGACCACCTGGGCGAGACCCACAACTTCTCCGGCAAGGTTGACTCCGACTCCTGGGGCGAAACAGAGTATGTGCAGTTCACGGGTGCCAACCCCTGGATGGCAAAAGAGGAAAAATATTCGTTCGTGCCCCGGAACCACATCGAGGGCCGACCTGTCGCGCGGTTTCTGCGTTCGCTGTCCAGCTTCAAGACCGTCGGTTGGATCCGGGAGAGAATGGAAGAACTACTCCGCACCGAGAGCCTGACGAAAGTCTACAAGCGGCGCGCTGTCGTTGACGGTGTGAGCATCCGAGTCAACTCGGGGGAGATCGTAGGCTTGCTCGGCGCCAACGGTGCCGGCAAGACAACCTCGTTCCGGATCGTCGTTGGCATGATCAAGCCGGACCGGGGCAAGGTCCTGTTTCGAGGCAAGGACGTAAGCAAGATGCCGATGTATCGGCGAGCACGCCTGGGCATGGGGTATCTATCGCAGGAGTCATCGGTGTTCCGCAACATGACGGCCCTGGACAACATCCTCGCCGTGCTGGAGGCGCGACGGATACCGAAAAAGGAACGTCTCGGACGCGCGATGGAACTGCTCGAAGACCTGCAACTCGTTCGCTTGAAGGATTCGATCGCCAGCAGCCTGTCGGGCGGCGAGCGCAGGCGCCTGGAAGTCAGTCGGGCGCTGGCAACCGAACCGTCCCTGCTTTTGCTGGACGAACCGTTTGCGGGGGTCGACCCGATCACAGTCGAAGAAATCCAACGGATCCTCTCGAAATTGCGTGCCCGGGGGATCGCAATCCTCATCACCGACCACGCCGTGCTCGAGACGCTGCGGATCGCCGATCGCGCCTACATCCTGCACGAGGGGCAAGTGATCTCCGAAGGCGATCCCGGCACGATCGTCAACGATCCGGTGGTGCGAGAGGTCTATCTCGGACAGAGCTTCGGAGAAGGAATCACCGAGGAAGAAGAGAAGGGTCTGGAGTTGGACTGACCGGTACCCGCCACTGGGCATTTCCCAGCGCTCGACAAGGCGACACCAACTCCCGGTGGGCGGAGGCCAAAAACCATGAGGTCCGCCACCGCAAAAACCGATGAACAGATAGTCGGGTGTCCGGACCCCGACATTACCCACTCTTGACAGATCCGCCCGTTAGCAGCGGAGTTGTGGGACACCCAACGGACTTGAAACACCCAGCTCGATGGAACTTGCTTCTGATTTCTTCGGCTTCCAAGGCCCGATGGGCCCTCAAATACTTGTGCTCCCCCATCCAAATCCGTTACGGGGTATGCTTCGCCGCCCGGGTACGCAGGCCCCATGCCAGCACGTTCTCCACACCCCTGCTACCCACAGCGAAGACCGTCCACGTGACCGTCTGAGACTTTCATGAAGGTCCAACTGATTCACCCGCCGCTATACCTCAATGTCAAGGCGATGACCGCCCTGCGGCCAAGCCTCCCGCTAGGACTCGCCTACGTGGCAGCGGCGCTCGGCAAGGCCGGACACGACATTTCGGTCATCGATGCGGTCGGGGAAGCACCGGACCAGGTCACACCTGGCAAGCGCAGCCAACTTTTCGCGCTCGGGCTCACAATTCCCGAGATCGTCGAGCGTCTCGACCCCGATGCAGAGCTCATCGGACTGACCAACATGTGGTCCTTTTCGTGGCCCCTGGTGCGCGAGTTGATCCATGCGATCAAGAAAGCCCTGCCCAACACGCCGATTCTGGGCGGTGGCGAGCACTTCAGCGGGCTGCCGGAGTTCTCCATGCAGCAATCGCCAATCGACTTCGTGGCGGTTGGAGAAGGCGAAGAAACTGCCTTGGAGCTGGTGGCCGCCCTCGAGAATGGCGACACCGACTACCACAGCATCGACAGTCTCTGGTATCGGGGCGAAGACGGCTCCCCTACGTCCAACGAGCAGCGACGCAGCCGCAACAAGAACATCGATGACATCCCGTGGCCAGCCTGGGATCTGTTCAAGGTCTACACCTACACCGAGCAAGGCTATGTCTGCGGCGTGAACGCGGGCATGACGATTCCAATCCTGGCGACCCGTGGTTGCCCCTACCAATGCACCTACTGCGCGAACCCCGGGATGTGGACGAACCGCTGGTACGCGCGCGACGCCAAGGACGTAGTGGCCGAGATTGCCTACTACAAGGAAACCTACGGAGCCGTCAACTTCCCGTTCCAGGATCTCACCGCCATCCTCAAACGCGACTGGATTCTCGAATTCTGCAATGAGCTGCTCGCCAAGGACCTCAACATCACCTGGCAATTCCCATCCGGCACCCGCTGCGAAGTCGTCGATGACGAAGTCGCAGATCTACTCGCCAGGACTGGCGGCAAATCGATGGCTTTCGCGCCGGAGAGTGGAAGCGCCAGGACTCGCAAGCTCATCAAGAAGCAGATGAAGGAAGAGTCGTTGATGAACGCCGTGTACTCCTCGGTTCGCAACGGCCTCAACATCTCCACCTTCATGGTGATCGGATTCCCGCACGACACCAAAGAAGACCTCAAGGAAACGATCCGACTGGTGCGCCGCCTGGCACTGGCCGGCATTGACGACTCAGCCGTCGGGTTCTTCTTCCCGATCCCGAACACCGAGCTCTACTACCAGCTTCTTGCCAGTGGACGCATCCAACTCGACGATGATTTCCTGCTGACGCCCGTGTTCGCCAACGAAGAGAAGCTGATGCCGGAGAACAATTACTGCGATGCCCTCTCCGCCAAGGAGTTGACGCGTTTCAAGTACAAGCTCCTCCTGAACTTCTACGGTTTTTCATTCGCCCGGCGTCCCTGGCGGGTCGCCCGCATCCTGTTCAATGCCTTGCGTGGCCGAGAGACATCGAAGCTCGAGACCTACCTGGTCGACATGATCCGGCGGCGCAAGGGCTTCATGTGGTTGAAGAACCTGTTCTCTCGCAAGCTCCCGGAAGCGTCCGCGACCACGTAGGTCCGCAAGCCAGCGCACCCTCGGCGGTGAGCTACCATCGAAGCGGCGGCCCGGCTGAGCTCAAACCGACCAGCGCGCCCGATCCCCAGGCCCAGGACCCGACTCGGAGGGCCAGGGTCGACGCAGTGATCGACCCGCTCATCAAAAGTTACGATCCCGGGGCAGACGTCGGATTCAGGCCACCGGGCCCGCTGGCCTGACCAGGTTGAGTTGGGGGGGGGCAACCGAGCCAGCTGCCGCCGGCCGGACCGTTCCGGCGCTCACAGCATAGCCTCCGCCAGCATCGCCTGTATCCGCGAGGGGCGTCAGAAGTACCAACAGAGATCCAGTTAACGTTCTCCTCGAAGCGAATTCCAGTCGTCACGGCGGTGGGTCGCGGCCTTCTAAACCGGGACCGGGAGTCCGCCTGAGCGCGGTGCGCTTTGCACTGAATTTGAACGCCGGTTTACTCTCAGCGGACCCGGTCCAGTTCTGGAGCCCGCGCCGACGACCACGGCCCGACGGTCGAATTCAGCTCGTGGTAGCGCATCCTCTTTGGTACCAAATCGGCTGCGGCGGCTCGCCACGGGTTCCAGAGACGATTTTCCCTCCCCTCGCCCGCTCCGCGACGGTCCCGCACAGCCCACTTACCAGTCGCATGTTCCCGTGATACATTGCACACGCACGGCGTCTCAACCGTCGCGAACCCTTCTTCCCCGGTAGGCCCAACTGGCCGCCAATGATCCAGCCAGCGGCCACAGCGACGGTCCAGCCCCGAGCTACCCGACCGCACGGTGAACCTGTATTCCCAGACGGCGTCAAGCCCAACTGTCAACATCCCCGTGACTAGCTCCAACCCAACTCCCCGGGCCCGAAAGGGCAAAAAGAACGCGAAGCCAGCAGTCTCAGAGCGATCGGCAAACCTGCCGCGAGGCAACCTGCTGATCGACGAGGACGATGTCCTGGTCAGTGGTGGCTCTCTGCGCAGCCATGGATTCGGCCGCTGCGGAGGACGGGTCCTCACTAGCAAGCTCGAACAGACCCTCTGCGACCAACTCTCGAACGCAGGCCTGACCCACAGCCACCAGCCACGGCATTTCGAGGTCCCGATGTCGGGCGAATCCGTGGGTGCCTATTCGCCCCCAATCGTCCTGCGGGGACGGGGACGCGGCGGCAAGACCGTTGTGATCGAGACTGCCGAGGAGATCGATCCCGTCCTAATGGGCAAGATCGTTGCCTTCCGCGAGAAATACGGCGCGGAGTTCTACATCATTTTTGTAGCCCCGGAGGAGATCCTCGATCTCATCCCGCTACAGGCCTACGACGAGTCCAGCGTCAGCACAGACCTGGGCACCCTGATCAACCGTCTCTCAGACTGACTCCGGAGCGGGAATCCGGCGGACCGGAGCGTGGGTAAGTTGAGAAGCTAGCTTGGATGATGCCGGTCGGATCGCTATGGTTCGTCGCCCTTCCCGGTCTCTTGTAAGCCCTCATACGCACCATTGGCTGATACCGACCTAGTTGCACTCGCTTCTTCCGACGACCTATCGGCTCTAGAGAATGCCTGGGGCCAGGAGGTTTCAGAACCCGGCGACGTAGACGTCTATACCAACGTCATCGCGACACTCTGCGAACGCGACCTCCCCGGCAAGGCGCTATCTCTGGCCGGCGACATGATCGATGCCTTGGTCGCAAAGGACCGCACCAGAGATGCCCGACGAATGGCGGCTGTCATCGTGGCCAACCGGGTTCACAACGACAAACTGGCACATCGTCACTACGAGTTGATCGAAGGGCAGGACGGCAAGGAGAGTTGGTTTTCGCAAATCTGCGACCTCGCCAACTTGAGCGCCACCAACATCACCGCGCCCGCCTTGACGGACTACGAAAAATTCCGCCAGTTCACCGTGGGCCACGTGCTTTACCATCGCGCCGGTTGGGGCGAGGGTCTGGTCACGGAGTTCCGCGCGGAGACTGGCGAAATCGTCATCGACTTCGTCAGTGGCCGAGAGCGTGAAATGCCGCTGCAGGCAGCGATCGAGAGTCTGCAGACCCTGCCTGCCGACGATCTTCGTTCCATGCGAATTCTGCGGAAGGAGGAACTCGAGCGCATAACCAAGGAAGAGCCTTCTGTCCTGATCCGCAAAGCCGCCAAGATCTTTCGCGGCAAGATCACAAGCACCAAGGTCAAGGAACTCCTCACGCCATCCATCATTCCCGCCAAGAAGTGGAACACATTCTGGAAGAAGGCAAAGGCAACAGCCGCCCACGACCCGTGGTTGCAAGTAGAAGGCAGCACGACTCGGCCGGTGTTCGTGCTTCGCAAGAAGCCCATCAGTCTCGGCGAGGAAGCAACGCGAGAGATCCAATACGCCGACGATCTCGCCGACGGCATCGGGATCTGCCGCAAGTACCTCGACCGAAGCCATGACGCCAACGCAATCTCGACGATTCTCGAGATCGCACAAGCCCTCATCGAGTCCGCTCTCACCAAGACCAGCGACCCGGAAACGGCTCCCAAGCCTGCGCATCTACTCGACGGCATCCTGCTGCTCGCGGAGCACAAGATCGCCACATCGGTGACTCCGGAGGAGGAACTCAAGATCCTCCTTTACGAGGACGGCAAGTTCCAGCCCGAGAACCTCAACAAACTGACTACCGCAGCATCCCGCGAGCATGCCATTTCGATCCTCCCAGGGGCCCTCGGAGAGAACTGGGCGCAGGCTTGCGTCGACGACTTGCACCGGTTCCCCGCCGACGTCGTCGAAGTTGTTGTCCAGAAGGTGGCCGAGGCTGGCCAGGCCGAACTACTTCTGAGCCTGTGGGAGAAGATCGCCCCGTATCCAAGACAGCACCCAATGATGACCTACATGATGGGGTGCCTGTTCGCGGACGGTGTGTTCGACGGTCAGGAGAACGCCCCCGACAAGGTCACTGTTGGTCGCGTGCTGATGCACCTGGTCCGCACACTCAACGCCGATCGCAAAGGTGACGCGCAGAAAGGCCGCCTGTTGACGCGGTTGGTCAGTCTTCTCACCGGGCGGCGCGAGTACCTCAAGAGCGTCCTGGCGGACATCGGCAAGGAAGACCTCGCTTCGTACTTCGGAATCACTGAACGCGGTGGCAACGACTTCCCGCAAGAGATAGCAAATCTGGTCCTGCGGACTGTTGCCAAGAAGTACCCCCAGCTCACAGCCAAGCCTGACAAGCCATTTTGGGAGTCCGACTTCAACTTCGTCACCAACGAAGGGCTCAATCGCTACCGTGAAGAATACCGTGAGCTGGTGGAAGAGAAGATCCCCGCAAACTCCAAGGCGATCGGAGTGGCGGCATCGCACGGGGACATCAGCGAAAACAGCGAATGGGATGCCGCCATGGAAGAGCAGCGCAATCTCACAAACCGCGCCACGGTGATGGATGAAGAGCTACAGCTCGCCAAGTTGATCGATGGCCAGATCCTACCGGATGACACTGTCGCACCCGGTACCCGCGTGACATTCACCGATCTCACCGATGGCGAAGAGCGCACCATCCTGCTGCTCGGCCCTTGGGATGTCACCAACGACGACATCCTCAACTACAAGGCACCGCTCGGTCAGGCCTTACTCGGGGCCAAACCCGGACAGGTCGCCCACCTCACGGTGGCCGGCAGCGATCACGAGCTGCGCGTCGACCACGTCGAGAAGATCTGATCTTGAAATGTCCGCGGGCACGCTGACCACCAAACGGCTGCGTCCAGACATCAACAGCGAAGACCAGATCGTCATCGAGCTCTTGGCGGGGGCAAGTCCCGCAATCGTGTATCTCCACGGGATGACCTCCACACGGGCCGGGCCAAAAGGCGAACTCCTCCTATCTCACGCTCGAACCCTGGGGCTCGGCTTCGCACGCTTCGATTTTCGGGCGCACGGCGAATCCGACGGGCAGATCGATTCGTTGAAGTTCAGTCAGCTCATCGAGGACACCCGCGCGGTCATCGACGAAGTCGGTCCCTGTGTGCTGGTTGGCTCGTCGATGGGCGCCCTGGCAGCCGCCTGGACCGCAGCACAACACCCCGACCGTATCGCGGCGTTGGTCCTGCTGTCGCCAGCCCTGGGATTTCTGGGGGCCATGGCCCGGGCTTCTGGTTCCTACGAACTGTTCCGCAGCGACAAGAAACTCCTCGAGTTCGAAAACGAGGCCCTGCGGGACGCCGAGCAATTCGACGAAGCGGCGCTTCCAGCGCAGCTCAGCATGCCCGTATGTGTCATTCACGGCAGCGACGACACCACCGTCCCGGCGCATCTGAGCCAGACGCTCTGCGCGGCCATACCCCACCTCGACAAGGAACTCTGGGTTATCGAGGGCGGCAGCCACAGCCTCAACGAGGTCCTCACACTCACCTTTGATCGGGTCATGGCCTTTCTCGAGCAGCGCGGAATCACTCCCACCCAAATCGCAGACTCCTAGCGATTCAGGCGGTCCGTCGAACATTTAGCCGCTTGCCCACAGAGCGGATCAGCGGGACACTCTCCGTGTGTTCCAAGTCCCCCAATCCGTGCAGCGGCTCGCGATGGAAATCGAGGGATGGCTGGATCTGGAATGCCCAGAACACGCCATCGAGAAGCTGTCGGATCTGTTGGGAGTTCCCGGCGCGCGGCCGGCGGCACTGTCTCTGCGAGTCCGGGCCTTGGTGGCCACCAACCGCTACGAGGAAGCCCTCGCGGACCTGGATGAGATTCGCCACTTTGATCATGACCCTGAATGGGCCGACATGACTGAAGCCTGGTGCCGAAAGCGGCTCGGTGACCTGCCAGCCGCCATCGAGTGCATGAAACGACTGGTCGATCGCACCAACCACTCGGCGATCGGGCACTTCAACCTCGGCTGCTACCTGGCCCTGGCCGGCGACCCCTACCGGGCACTCGAAGAGGTCACGCTCTCCTGCGGAATTGACCCATCATTTCGCAAACTGCTGGCCGACGAGTCGGATCTCGACTCCCTGCGAGACTACCCAGAATTCCAGGACCTGCTGGTGGGCTAGGGAGAGGGTTCCTCGTAAACCCCGGCGTCACGCTCCTCCCTCGGAGCATCCAGATCCAGGTCCTTTAGCAGCAGGTCCTGCGCCATCTGCGGGAGCTCACCAGGAATCTCGTCGAATTCGACCGCCAGAGGCAACGACAAGAGCCGGCCCAAGACCTGCGGTTCGTCAACGACATACGGATTTGGCAATTGTCCCATGAGACTCCTATCGGCCATCGCCGTGCATCCCCACAGCCCAAATCCGAAGCCACGCCAGCGGTTCCGAGACCCCGGGTTCTCCACAACAGCGGTGCGGTGGGCGACTCGGACGGGTGGTGGGCCCTGCTGGACTCGAACCAGCAACCGATCGGTTATGAGCCGACTGCTCTAACCATTGAGCTAAGGGCCCCGACGACCGAATCGCCGGGTCACGCTATAGAATCCTCGTACTCATGCAATCCTTTATCCCGGCGTGAACTCGATCGACCACATACCCCAACTCCTGGCCCTTCAGGACCAAGTACTGGCCTCTGTCCGGCAGAGCCTCGTCGACGCCGGTACCGACGAACTCAGTCGGACAATCCGTGACGAAGAGGGCGACACGATCTTCGGCATCGACATCGCCGCAGAAAAGGTGTTGATCCCGTTCTGTGAACAGTGGGGCGAGTCGAGCAACTTCCTGCTCATGGCGGAGGGTGTCGAACCGGGCGGTCGACGCTTCGGCACCGGTGAACCACAGTTTCGTCTCATCGTCGATCCAGTCGACGGCAGCCGGGGCCTTATGCACGACAAGCGCAGCGCCTGGTGCCTTGCTGCAGTCGCCACGGAACACGGCGATGACACACGGATGGAGCACGTCGTGGCAGCTGCCATGACCGAACTACCGACCACCAGGCACGGCTTCATCGACCGCCTGTGGGCAAGCGGAAATCGTCCGTCGGTAGGCCAACGGCAAAATCTCTTCAACGGGAATGTCGCGGACCTGAATATCAAGCCGTCCGGACACACGACGCTGCACCACGGATTCGCCACAGTCTGCGACTACTTTCCCGGAGGTAAGGCAGTCATCGCGCGAATCGCAGAACGGATCTTCCAAGAGGAAATGGGTGGATGGAACCCGGAAAAGGCCGAGATCTTCTGTGACCAATACATCGCCAGCGGCGGGCAGTTGGCCGAGCTGATTCTAGGTCGGGATCGCTTCGTTCTGGACATCAGACCGCTGGTCTATCGATTCCTCGGCGTCGAGTCCTCCCTGTGTTCGCGACCCTACGACCTATGCACCCAGATGATCGCCAAGAATGCCGGGGTGATCGTGTGTGACCCGTTTGGCGACCCGCTGAACTGCCCACTCGATGTCACGACCAACATCGCATACGCCACTTACGCCAATGCAGGATTGGCCGCTCGCTTGCAACCGATCGTCACCGCAGCCCTGAAAGCAGAACTGGGAACGGGCTAGCCCGCCTCGACCTGTACGATCCGATCTTCCTCCGCAATCCAGGCCGTGAGCTGCCTGCCATAGCAACATCCGGTATCGAGGCCGATCACATTGTCGGTGCGAATCAGCCCCTGGCGGGCCCAGTGGCCAAAAACGACCCGGCGGGTGCCCTGGTAGAACTCGTACCACGGCTGAAAGGGCAGGGGTGGCTCTGGCCAATCGGAATCAGGTCTGTTGCCGTCGGAATCGCAGTATCTCACCGACACCGCGAAATCGACATCCTCTCGGGAAACCAGGTTCAAGTACTGCTCGTCGGTCCATGCCGGATGCAAGCCCGCATGCACCACGATCACATCCTGCAATACCCGCACGATCGGTTGGTCACGAAGCCAGCGCTCGTGGGCTGGATCTGATGCCTCCCGCCGTTCCAGATAACGGAGGTCGTGGTTGCCCAGCACGGGCTGTGCGTCGATGTCCATGAGCAACGACAACACTCCGGGACTGTCCGGGCCCTTTCGGACAAGGTCGCCCACCGGATACAGCGTATCGATCCCAGGTTTGAACTCGACCAACGCCAGCAAGCGCGCCAACTCGGCGCAACAGCCTTGTATGTCGCCGACGAAGATCCGCCTCATCGAGATCCTGGTGTCCTAGCCTGGGTGACTCACCGCTGATCTATGAACACATAGTCCAGCGAATCCTGACCGACCCAATTGGACCGCGGTCGGATAAGCCGGTTGTTGGCCAACTGCTCAAGGATGTGTGCGATCCATCCGCTAACCCGACTGATCGCGAAGATCGGCGTAAACAAGTCCGGCTTGATACCCATCGAGTAGTACGTCGACGCAGAATAAAAATCGACGTTCATGTCGATGCCTTTGCGCTCCTTCATCAACCCTTCGAGCTTGGTGGACATTTCAAACCACCGTGCATCGCCGGTAATCTCCGCCGTGCGCTGCGAGAACTTGCGCAGGATGATCGCGCGTGGGTCCACGACTTTGTAGACGCGGTGGCCAAAGCCCATGACCTTCTCTTTTCGCGCCAGCGCCTCGTCTAGATAGGCCTCGACCCCGTCCGCCGAACCAATCGATTGAAGGGTCTGCATTACAGCCGTATTGGCGCCCCCGTGCAGCGGTCCTTTCAAGGTGCCAATCGCGGAACACACCGCCGAGTACATGTCGCTGAGCGTTGCCGCAGTGACACGACCGGCAAAGGTCGAAGCATTGAATCCATGCTCAGCATGCAGCACGAGACAGACATCGAGCATCTTCGCGATTTCGCCGTTGGGTTCCTCGCCCGTCAGCATGTAGAGAAAATTCGCCGCGTGCCCGAGGTCATCGCGCGGTGCGATCGGCTCCTGGCCGTCTCGCAGCCGGTCGTATGCCGCCACGATCGTCGGGAACTGCGCCGTCAGGCGGACCGCCCGTAGCAAGTTGGCCTCCCGATCGGCGTCATCTCCCCCACCATCCTCGATCGACAAGAGCGAGGCCGCGGTGCGCAGGGCATCCATAGGCGCTTGCTTGTCAGCAATCCGGCGCAGCAGGTCGACCACCAGGGCGGGGATCTCTCGTTTTGCACAAAGCTCCGCTTTGAGCTGGTCATACTGGCCCTTCGTCGGCAACACACCATGCCAGAGCAGGTAGACCGTCTCGGTGAAGTCCGAGTGATCCGCGAGGTCCGTGATCAGATAGCCACAGTAGCGCAGTTCGCCTACCGTTCCGTCGATCTTGCCGATGGCGGAGTTGGCTACGGCCACTCCTTCGAGACCACCCTTGGGTGCTACTTTGCTCTGCGTCATCTGTACTGGTTGG
>JAYZDB010000202.1:0-5967 GCA_036338025.1 Planctomycetota bacterium | reverse complement strand
GTCGGTCAACCTCGGGTTCGGCTACTTCCTCAATGACTCTACCTTGCTCGAGATAAACGCGCAGCCGGGGGTCTACTCGGACTTCAGCGGCACGCTGCACCACGGGGACTGGCAGATGTACGGCAACGCCCTCGTCACCTGGCAGTATGACCGGAACATCTACGTGAGGGCCGGTGCCGAGTACTCGGGACTGTTCCGAGACATCGAGGCCTACCCCCTGCTCGGCGTTGGGCTCGCCATCCAGAACAACTTCCGCTTCGACTTGCTGGCACCCCGGTCCGCCCGTTTGACCGCAGACCTCAGTCAGGATTCCTCGCTGAACCTCAGCCTGGATCTAGCCGGCAATGAGTACCAGATCCGACCGCGGCAACCCTCGAATCACCAAACCGTCCACGTACAAGAACTCGAACTATCGCTGGGTGGCTACCATCGGTTCAACAAGGCTGTTTCACTGCACGCCCGGGTCGGCACAACGCTGCTAGGCGACTACAAGTGGCGGAATACAACAGCGGTCTACAGGGGCACCCTGGAACCACAGATGTTTGCAGAGGTCGGCTTCGGCTGGACCTTCTAGATCCGTCGACCGCCCTACCATCCGAGTAAGCGGGCGTAAAAGTCAATCCACGCTTGGTAGCAGGCGTCCTTGGAGTAATGGGACTCGCAGTGCGAGCGGTTCTGTTCGCCGAGTCGGCGACGGGTATCTGGATCGGTTATCAGCCGCTCCAGGTTCAACGACAGCGCCCGGGCATCCGCCGGTGGGCTCATGAGACCCTGGTTGCTCTGGTGCACCATCGCACGGACGTCCCCGACGTCGGTGGCGACGATCGGCAAGCCCGAGGCCATCGCCTCGAGGACGGTCAGTGGCATCTGCTCGGTATCGGAGGACAACGCGAATACGTCCATCTCGCGATAGACCGGCGCGGTGTCATCCACCGACCCGACGAAATCGACCAGGTCTCCAACTCCCAGGTCGCGAGCCAAGGTCTCCAGGCCGGCACGTTCTCCACCATCGCCGACAATCCGGAGCCGCGCCAGGTGCCTGGACGGGGTCGCCGCGAACGCAGCCAACAACAGCCCTTGGTTTTTCTCTGGACGTAGGTGCGCGACATGGCCGATCACAACGGAACGCTCTGCCACCGACTGGGGGTGGAACCGCTCGAGGTCGACACCATTTGGCAGGAAGCAGACCTTCTCCGCTGGCTGCTTCCACAGCTTCATCGCCAGGTTTTGGAGGTTCCTCGATGGCACGGCAATGCCGGTAGTGCTGCGCAGCAGGATCCTACGGATCCATGTTCTACGCCACAGGAACCGATGGGCCTCTTCAGGACCAAAGCCGTCCTCATGGTGGATCAAGGGGCTGAATCTCCGCTTGCGAGCCCCGAGCACCATCTCGATGCTGCCCCAGTTGTAGGTCATCACCGCGTCTGGCTGGTGCGTATCGAGCAGTTCCGCCATGAACTTCCCCATGCCAAAGAACGATCGGTTCGGCGGTGCTGGCAAGGTGGCGTATGCCACTCCTTCGGGAATGTGCTGGGCACAATCGTAGACTCCATCCATCGCGAGGATCGTGTGGCGTAGATCGGCCGGCATCATGCCGAACAGTTGCACGGTGCGCATCTGAGTACCGCCCGGCCCAAAGCCAGGAAAAACATGCAGGATGTGCGCTCCGGTACGAGTCATTACCTACGAACTTTATCCAGATCCTCGTAGCACGCCAGAGAGTTGGCACTGGCCCTTGCCGCCCTGCGCCACCAGGAACAGGATCCTCATGCACTCCCCCTGGCGGCAGGCCCTCGACTCGTTCCCACCCTGTGACGAGAAGGGCCGACTGCTCGACTCCATGCCCTATCCGATGCAGAAACACCGGCTTTGGGGGCCGACCGTCATCATCTCTATAGGCTGCTGCCCCAGTACTTCACGGAACCCATCGGAAGCCAGAACTAGGTCGAAGAACCCCCAGACCCGACTTGCAGTGCAGCCCGGCGGCGCTAAGTTCCTGACCGACTCGTGACGGGGCGTAGCTTAGCCTGGTAAAGCGCTTGGTTTGGGACCAAGAGACCGGAGGTTCAAATCCTCTCGCCCCGACCACTTCCAGCCGACTCTCGGCCAGCCGCGCCTAGATGTCATCGAGGAGATTGCGGATCTTCTCTATCGCGTCCAACGCTCGATCCCGTTCCTGCTGCAGGTTCTTGATCGTGCCGACCAGATCATCGATGGAGTCGATGCGAGTCCTCGCCGGCGAACGACGCTTGTTCTTGCTGCCCTTGGGGCGACCGGGACCACGTCCAGAGACCTTGGCCTTCTTCTTGGTGCCGTACTTGGCGACCTTGACCAGTCCTTCGAGCGCCTGCGCCCGACCATAGGAGACTGGATACAGGACCAACTTCTTCTTCGCGGCTTCGTCCCGGATCTCGGCGAACGAGGCCTTCGGCTTCTTACGGAGATAGGCCCGGGCGAAATCCAGGGAGGTCGGCTTTTTCTTTGTTGCCATGACTAGGTCTCATACTGCGTTAGACCTCCTCCACGCTACCCAAGCAGGCAGTCGGTCCCAAACAGTCTATGTGAATTCGATAATTCGCCCCGACTGGCAAGTGTGTAGGGCAAGCGAGAAACCAGGCCCGCATGCTACCGGGGTCTCATGACTGGCCGCCAGCGGTGATGTTTCAATGGCTGAGGCTCGACGGTGCGGTCAAGGTGAGGATTGCCCAACATCGGGCTCACACCCATGCTGGACGCCCGGCGGCATCCGGGCGACGATCCTCCCGGCATGCACGAGCTCGTCTTTTTCCAACCGCAACCCGGAGCATCCCTGCAATGACCCGATCCATGCGCATGACCCTGCATTGTGCTGGCGGAATCTGTGGGGTTATCGCCTGGGCGACCGTCGGGCTCGGGCTCGCGGAACTCGGCATCCTGGAATACTTCGATCCCGTCGGTGTGATGGAAGATGTCCCCGAACAGACCCTGGGCGGCAAGATCGCGGAGCGAAGCCTGCCGGTCTTCGTGATCTTGGGGTTCCTCTTCATGCCATCCTGCATCGCCTGGCTCACACGCTCTCCCAGTTCGCCTGAAGATCGGTGAGCATCAAGACAGGAGACTCCCCTACCCGGACCGGTCGATCGGGTTCCGGTATCGCCATGGTCATGGTCATCGCGACTCTTGGCTACTGTCTAGATCTAGCGAGCAAGAGCATGGCGTTTGAACACCACCGGACCATGCAAGGTGTGTTTGGCGAGAGCCAACCCATCGAGTTGTTGGACGCCGGTATTGCCACCATCAGCCTGGTACGGGAATACAACACCGGGATGGCATTCGG
The DNA here is from genome assembly GCA_036338025.1 of Planctomycetota bacterium. Taxonomy (GTDB): domain Bacteria; phylum Planctomycetota; class UBA1135; order UBA1135; family UBA2386; genus JAYZDB01. Next base: position 2,651 of record JAYZDB010000202.1, on the reverse strand, counting down.
GTACCTGCAGGACTTCTCCGGCGTACTCGGGTTGCTCCTGTTGATTCGCTTGGTATTTCTCGCCTTGTTGGTCTGGATCGTACGATGCACTGCACCGGACGCTCATACGCAGCGGATCTCACTGGCCATCCTGATCGCGGGGGCAGTCGGCAACCTGTCAGACAATTTATTCACCTACGACAGTGAACATCCCAACGCCGTGCGTGACTTCCTATTGATCAGCGGTCAGGACTGGTCGTTCCCGGCATTCAACCTTGCAGACACCTGGATCACGATCGGGGGAATCTGGTTTCTGTGGACCCTGTATCGACCCCGTCGCTACACCTCGAAGCAGGCATAGGCGCCACGAACCTGACCGTCCCCACAGACAGCTACTGCGCTGCGTCGCCGGTATCTTCCAGATTCTTGGCTTTGGTGTACTTCCGCATCAAGGCCATGAAGTCATTGGAACCGATGGTGTAGCTCTTGTCTTTGGCCTGCTTGTGGCCATCGAGCCGCCAACCCAGGAACTTGGATTCAGGAGTCGTTTCCGCCTTGACGTTGAACTGATGGTCTGGAGTCACTCGAATGATCATGAAGCGCTGATTTGAGACACGGTTGCAGCCGGTAGATTTAGAGTAAGCAATCGCGTCTGACCCGTGGATTTCGGTGAAAGTTAACGTTTTTGGGCCTGGCGCAGCCGGTATCACCCATGACCTGGTTCGCATACGTCCTTTTATCACCGCGTCGAAGCACCTACGTCGGTATCACGACGGATGTCGAACGGCGGCTCAGGCAGCACAATGGTGAATTGCCTGGGGGCGCCAAGGCCACCCGGGCGAACCGACCTTGGCGCATCGGAAGGACCTACGGACCATTTGAAGATCGCGGAACCGCGACCGTGGCTGAACGCAGTATCAAGAAACTCCGGGGTCGCCGGCGCCTGCACTGGAACGACTAGCCGGCTCGCGACACGGACGGTCAGTCGCACCTACTTGTCAAACCAAAGTTGCCTGTAGTCCCGGCTCCGCAGCAATTCAATCAAGCGACGAACCCCTAGCCGAGGCGGGCTGGTGATCCCAAATCGCGCGAAGCGATCGGTCGGGCGAGGGGGCCCCACCACCGAGTCTGGATCCAACTTGTGGAGCGTGGCGCCGGTCAGATTAAACTCGATACGTCGTTTCTCGAAAAACTTCCGAGCATGTTTGAAGTCATCATCCATCGTCGGTGGTTTCGTGAGATCCCACACCGCCGACATGAGCGACTGTAGCGAGAGATTGCGAGCACCCCGAAAATCCACGCCGCTGATGTCGGCACCGATAAACTGGGACCCTCTCAGGTCGGTCCCGGAAAAGGTCGCATTTCGAAGATCGGCGCGCACAAACAACATGTCGGTCAGCTTCCCGCCATGCAGGCGCGCGTTCTTGAGGTCGACGTGCCACAAGTACGCGTTCTGTACAGCATGGCCCTGGGGATTCCGTTCATGCCACATCTTGCGGATCACCTCGAGTTCTCGGCTGAGTTTGGGCGGTTTCGAAGCGGTCCATTTCGCTGACAACAGTTGACCGGCAGTCAGCGACCGGGTGGTTCTGAGATCCGCACCGGTTAAATCGGCGCCCAGCAGAACCGCACCGCTCAGATCCGCGTCGGTGAGGGTTGCACCGCGCAGATTCGCTCCAATCAACACCGTGTTGGCCAGCTGACAGCCCTGCAGACGCGCTTTCGACAGGTCAGCGTCCCAGAAGTTCCCGTCTCGTAGGTCAAAACCCGCAAGGCTGCCATGCTCGAACATCCGTCGGGCGAGGTTGAGCTTTGCATCGAGGAGTGGCGGCGATCCAGGGTCCCAATGGGCCGCAAACAACCCGACAGCCCTCAGCCCACGGCTACCGCGAAAGTCAGCGCCGCTGATGTCGGTACCGGTCAGGACCGCAGCAGTGAGATCCGCGTCCCGAAGCACTGCATCACGTAGGTCGCTGCCGAGAAACGCGGCCCCTACCAATTTGCAGCCAGTGAAGTTCGCTTTGCGTAGATCCCGGCCAAACATGCGGAGGCCCGTCAGATCCTGCCCGCCGAGATTCTTCTGTTCGAACAATTTGCGGACCAGATTCAGGCGATCATCGAGGCGGGGCGGGTCCGCGGGATCCCAAGAAGCCGATACGAGTTGGCCAGCCGTCAACCCGGTAGCAGCTCGCAGGTCGGCACCTGTGAGATCCGCGCCGGCAAAGACTGCATTCCTCAGCCGGGCCCGGAGAAACACCGCAGATCGGAGCCTGGCACCAACAAACACCGCCCCACGCAAATCGGAATCTACGAAGTTGAAGCCGCCGAGTTCAGCCCCCCACAGGTTGACGCCCGGGAGCTTTGTAGAATCCGCCCGCCGGCGTTCCCAGAATCGTCGGAAACGGTTGAGTTCCACATCGAGTTGCGGCGGGTTGCCGAAATCCCAGATCGCGGACGCCAACTGCTGCTTGGTCAGGCCCTTGGTTCCCCGAAGATCCACCCGATCGAGCCGACTCCTCCACAAGCAGGCTCCGGTCAGATTGGCGTCCCGCATGTAGCTGCCGGTGAGGTCACGTCCGGCGAAGTTGACCTGGCCGAGTCCCACGCCACGAAAATCCACGCCACGAAGATCAAACTGCTGTGGCACCTGAGCAACTGACGAGGATGGCAGG
>JAYZDB010000201.1:0-43626 GCA_036338025.1 Planctomycetota bacterium | reverse complement strand
CGGAATCCCTTCGCTCATTACAATGTCGCGTCAGGCGACAACCTTGATGATCTCGACGGCGATGCCTATGTCCTGATCGCGGAGGTCCTGGCCAGGCAACTCGGGGTCGGGCTCGGAGACGATCTGGAGGTCGCCCCATCGGTTCGTGCGCCGACCCAGCGATGTGTCGATGGCAAGTTGGTGGAAGTCGCCGGTGGTCAGACCAGGGGCGAGACCGTCAAGGTCAAGGTCAAGGGTCTGTTAAGCAACCACGCCCTGGCCCGGCGCAACAGTGGACTGGTGGTGGTGGCGCCGTTCTCGTTGGCCCGTCGGGTCACCCCTCTTGCGATGAGTTTCTACCAGGTCAATCGCCGCCCGGGTGCCAACCCGGACGATCTCAAGCGCGCCTTGTCGACCCAATTCCAGATCCTCGACCAGCGCAGCGCGATGTTGGGTGAGGGTTCCGATGAACGGGCATTCCGCAATGGCATCAAGATCCTCGGCTTGCTGGCCCTGGTGATGGGCATGCTGGTGGTGTTCCAGACGCTTTCCCAGACTCTGATGGAACGCCTGCGGCAGATCGGCTTGATGCGTTGCCTGGGCGCCTCTCGCCAGGCGGTGGCGATGGTCTTCTTGGTTGATGGCCTCCTGTTGGCGGTTTTGGGAGCCGTAATCGGGGTCGCCGGAGGCATTGCACTGGCCTGGACGATGGCGCAGATGGAGTGGACCACCCTCGGGGTCGGCAAGCAGATCAACGACTTCGAAGTTCCCCTCCGGCCGGTCGCCTTCGCTGCCGGGTTGGGGCTGTTCTTCACCTTGTGTGGCTCGGCCTTCCCCTTGTTCAAGGCCCGCAACCTGCCGCCGGTCAGGGTGTTGCAGGCCCGGGGCCTGGGTGATTCCGGCTACCTCCTGCGCGGTGTGAACGTATTCCTGTTCGTGATGCTGGTCGGTGTGCTGCCGGTCTCATACCTGGCGATGACGCCACTGGTGGCCGAGGAGGGCCGCGAGGAGCGGTTCGTGCTCCTGCAAGTCGCGGGCATCGTGATGTTGTTCGGCGGCCTGCTGTTGATCGCGCCTCGCATCGTGACCACTTGCGGACGGGCGCTCCTGGTGCCATTGCGCCACCGCCTCCCGCTACCGGCCTTCATGGTCGAGAAGATCGTGACCCGTGCGCCGGGTCGCTTCGCCTCGGCGGTCTGTGGCTTGTCCGTGGTCTTGGTATCGATGGTGGCTCTCAAGCACATCACCTATGCGCTGTGGGCCGATGTGCGGCAGTTCAGCGCCGCATCGATGGACGATCACCTGTTCTTTCGCGATGGCCCGCCAACCCGGGTGGCCGACCTGTCTCGGGTTCGGGCGATCCCGGGGGTGGAGTCGGCCGAGTTCTTCACCGCGACCGCCAAGGTTGGGTTCCTGCTACGCGGGGTGCCAGTCGACTGCCTGGTTCGCGAGGGTGGTGTCCTGGAAGGGAACTTGGACCTTATCGAAGCCTACCGTAGCCAGCGCACGATGATCGTCAGCTCGCGCTGGGCGGAGTTGCACTGGAAAAAAGCCGGCCAGACCAAGAGCCTGGTCACCGGTGCGGGTTCGAAGGACTACACGATCCTGCAAGTGACCGACGCGGCCGGGTTCTTTCCGGATGACCGTGCCTGGGCGGTGACGGATCCGCAGTGGTTGCAGAAGGACTTCTGCATCGACGCGCAGCAGGCCGAGTTGATGGCGCTGACCGTCGCACCCAGGACAAAACTGGGCCCCCTGCGGGAGCAGGTCAGTGAGGTCTTCCCCCATAAGTGGTTCAAGACCGGCAATGACCACCGCGAATACCTGCTGCGTGATGTGACCCGAGACTTCCTGCTGTTCGATGTGCTGCTGTTCCTGATCCTGTGCCTGGTCGGCATGGGGCTGGTCAATACGATGACCATTGCGGCGGTCGGTCGGGCCCGGGAGATCGGCGTCCTGCGGGCGCTCGGCATGGGGGATCGTGCCCTGCGGCAGATGTTCCTCCTGGAGGGTGGGGTGGTGGCGGTCATCGGGGCGATCGTGGCGATACTGATCGGCCTGCCGCTGGGGCACGTGGTGGTGACCGGCCTCAACACTGTCGCGGGCCTGCAAGCCCCGATCGTGATCCCCTGGCTGTATCTGGCACTGGTGCCGGTACTGGCCCTGGCCACCGGACTCCTGGCGGCGATCCTGCCGGGTTCGCGGGCGGTCAAGATGAACGCCAGCGAGGCCGTCCGCTATGAGTAGACCGGCCAGGTTCCTCGAGCTAGATCCGGCTCGAACTTGTCTGGTGTGAGGGTTGAGCTAAAACCCTCGTCCTTGGTTGCGACGATTCCGACTTGCAGCCCGACCGCGAGAAGATCATGACAAACTGGCAACGTACCCACACCTGCGGCGAACTGAGCAAGGGTCACGAGGGCCAGGACATCATCTTGAACGGCTGGGTCGAGAATTATCGTGATCACGGCCAGATCTTGTTTCTCGATGTCCGCGACCGATTCGGAGTCACCCAGGTGGTCTTCGATCAGGACGATGCCGAGCTCTACGAGCGCGCGCGGGGCCTGCGGGCCGAGAATGTGGTCATGATCGCCGGCAAGGTCGGGTTGCGCGGCGAATCCAACATCAACCCGAGCCGGGTTACCGGTGCGATCGAGATCTACGCGAAAGCTGTCGAGGTGCTCGGCGCAGCCGACACGCCACCCTTCGAAGTCCTGGACAAGGTCGAGGCCAACGAAGAGTTGCGGATGCGGTATCGGTATCTGGACCTCCGCCGTCGTCCAATGGCCCGCGCGATGGAGCAACGGTCCCGGTTTGTGTCGGCGGTCCGGAACTACCTCGCGGAACGGGATTTCTTGGATGTCGAGACTCCGATCCTGACCAAGAGCACACCCGAGGGTGCGCGTGACTACCTGGTACCGAGTCGGATCAATCCAGGTGAATTCTATGCCTTGCCGCAGAGTCCGCAGATCTTCAAGCAGTTGTTGATGGTGGCGGGCATGGACCGCTACTACCAGATCGCGCGTTGCTTCCGGGATGAGGACCTGCGCGCCGACCGGCAGCCGGAGTTTACGCAGGTCGATATCGAGATGTCGTTCGTCGAGGAGAACCAGGTGCTCGAATTGGTCGAGGGCATGATGGTCGATGCGATGCAGGCCGGCTTCGAGATTGAGGTAAAGACACCGTTTCCGCGGATGACATACGCCGAGGCAATGCGGCGCTATGGGGTCGATAAGCCGGACACCCGGTTCGAATTGGAGTTGATCGACATCTCGGAGTTGGCCGGTGGCAGCGACTTCAAGGTGTTCGCCGGGGCGATCGAGAATGGTGGCATGGTGCAGGGCCTGTGCGTGAAGGGTGAGGCCGCAAACTACTCCCGCAAGAAGATCGATGCCCTGACCCAGTACGTCGCCGAATACGGCGCCCGCGGCCTGGCCTGGGCCAAGATCACTGACGAGGGTGTCACCGGATCGATCGGCAAGTTCTTCGAGGGCGACAAGGGCAGCCAACTCATCGCCGCGATGTCGGCTGAGGTCGGGGACCTCCTGCTGTTCGTCGCTGACCGGGCGAGCGTTGCCTACCGGGCCCTGGGGGAATTGCGCGTCAAGCTCGGTGATGACCTGGGGATGCGAGATCCCAAGACCTTCGAGTTGTGCTGGGTCACCAATTTCCCGCTGTTCGTCGAGAACGAGGAAACTGGTCGATGGGATAGTTCACACCACCCGTTCACCGCCCCGGTGGATTGGGACATCGCGGACTTTGGAGTCGATACCGCCAAGATCGAGTCACGCGCCTACGACCTGGTCATGAATGGATGGGAACTCGGTTCCGGCAGCATCCGGATCCATCGCCAGGATGTGCAAAAGAGGGTCTTCGAATTCCTCGGCGTTGGTGAGGAGGAACAGCAGCGGAAGTTCGGCTTCCTCCTCGATGCGTTCCGCTACGGGGCACCCCCGCATGGCGGCATCGCCCTGGGTGTCGACCGGATCGTGACCTTGGCGCTCGGCTGCGAGAGCATCCGTGATGTGATTGCCTTCCCAAAGACCGCCAGAGCCACCGACCTGATGTGCGAGGCACCTTCGCCGGTGGCGGCGGAGCAGTTGGCGGACCTGCACATCTTGTCGAATGTGCCGGCCGTCACCGACGACTAGTCGTCGAGTTTGTAGGCCTCGTCGATTGGGCGGACGACCCGCTTGAGGTGCAGCGGTCTGCGCAGTCCTCCTGGACCTGGTGCGGGGCGGGTCTCGGCCTGCCATTCGTGGAACACTTCCATCGACTTGGCAGTGTCCACGACGATGTCACCGTACTGGTCGTCGGGGCCGGCCTTGGTGACGGTGACTTTCTGGTGCCAGCAGTGCATGCCGGACACCGGATCGGGTTGGACCGGGAAGATGAAGTTCTGGTGCACGCCGCCTTCGTTCCACCAGACGTGGGCGCTCTCGCGGTCCTCGCTGGGGTAGCTCCCGACGTTCTTCTGGCGTCGATATCGGTAGGTGCTGCCGTCACGCTGCAGGCTCATGCCATGGCACTGCCAACTGTTGACCCCCTGCTGGTCGCCGTCCAGGCGCCAGCGGCCCATGTGGTGGCTGCAGGCCACGACGCCGGGGCGGATCCCTTCGGTGACCCAGGCCTTGTTGACATAGTAGCCGATCCGGGTCTGCACCTTGACCAGGTCGCCGCTGACCACGCCGAGTCGTTTGGCATCGGAGGTGTGGATCCACACCGGGTTGGTGTTGGAAAGTTCGCTCAGCCACTTGGAGTTCGCGGACCGCGTATGGATCAGGGTCGGTAGCCGGAAGGTCGACACCAGTACGTACTCCGACGCGTCGCGGTCCAGTTGGCTCTCGTCGATATGGCTCGGGATGTAGCCGGGCTCGGTGTGTTCGGGCCAACCCCACTCGGACATCATCGGTGAGTGGATTTCCAGGCGCTTGCCAGGCGTGGGAAAGCCGCGCATGGACTTGCCGTTGACCAGGATGCCGACCAGCTTGCCGTCCTTGCGGATTTCGCCGTGGTCCTCATCGCGCTCGGTGCCGATGAGCTCCTCGGCGGACAACTCGTTCTCCTGTGGCTTGTAGATCTTGTCTTTCACCAGGTAGGCGCTGTGCCGCCGCATGTATTCCAGCGGCTCCATCCCGGCGGCCGCGGCCGTCTCCGGCAGGCCGGGCACCGAGTTCTCGAAGATCCACTTGTAGTATTCTTCGATGGTCACGCGTTCGCCGGGACGGTACGGCGACTCGAAGTGCTTGCGGATCCCGAGCTCACCGTTCGGATCGATGCGCCAACTCAGCGCGATCCAGAATTCGTCCTCCTCCCAGACCTCGCCGGGATTGGCCTGCCATGTCCACTCGACTTCCTTGCCTTCGCGTCGCAGCATCTCGCGCATGACCGGTTGGCGGAAGGCGATCCACTGGGCGGCGTGGGTCTCTTGGCTGGCGATGTCGTGGCGTTCGGTGGCGATACCCATCGGCAGGACATAGTCGGCCAGGCGCGCGGTTTCACTCCAGGTCGGGGTGAGCGCTACGTGGCAGCCGACCATCGACTCGTCCTGCAAGACTTCCATCCAGGTGCAACCGTCGGGGTTGGTCCAGACCGGGTTGTAGACCCGGGTGAAGTAGGTGTCGATCTTGCCACGGCCGTCCTTGAGCAGGTGCGGCAGGAGGAACGACAACTCGTGGTGCGACAGGGGCCACTCGCGCGGATACAGCAGCTCGCTCCAGACCTCTTGCGGCGAAGGTACATCGAAGGGTTTGGCGACGAACTTGTTGTAGCCGTTGCAGGAGGTGCCGCCCTCGGTGTTGACGGCGCCGACCAGGGTTACCAGGAACTGCAGGCAGCGTGCGACCTGCCAGCCGCCCTTGTTGCCGCTCGCCGTGTTGCGCCAGACGTGCGAGGCAAACTTGGAGCCAGCGTCGCCGATCAATTTGCCGATCGTGCGGATCTGCGCTTCGGTGAGGCCGGTGACCTCGGCGACGTGTTCGGGTGTCGCGAAGGCGTATTCGCTGCGCAAGCTCTCCATGAACTCAGGGAACCCGCCATCCTTGCCCCGGACATCGAGCCAGGTGCGCCAGTTGACCCAGTTGCGCAGGAAGTCCTGGTTGGCGAGATCCTCTCCCAGGATCACATGCGCGAAGCCGAGCAGCATCAGGGCCTCGGTGCCCGGGCGCGGCGCCAGCCAGAAATCCGACATCGAAGCCGTGTTCGACAGGCGGATGTCGCAGGTGGCGATCTTGCAGCCCTTGGTCTTGGCGTCGATGATCCTCTGGGCGTGTGGGTTGAAGTAGTGGCCGGTCTCGAGGTGGGCGCTGATCAGCAGGATGAATTTGGCGTTTTCATAATCTGGCGAGGGACGATCGTGGCCTGACCACAGGGTGTAGCCCAGCCGCGCTGCGCCGGAGCACACGTTGGTGTGTGAGTTGTGACCGTCGACTCCCCAGGCCTGCAACACCCGGTCCATGTAGCCGTCGGCGCCGGGGCGGCCGACGTGGTACATCACTTCAGTGAGTCGCTTGTCCTGCACGGCCTTGCGGATCCGTGCGCCGCTCGCATCGAGGGCCTCGTCCCAGGTGGTGCGTTCGAACTTGCCGCTGCCGCGCGGCCCGACCCGCTTCATCGGATAGAGGATCCGCTCCGGATCGTGGACCTGGTTGATCGTGGCGGGGCCCTTGGCGCAGTTGCGGCCACGAGATCCCGGGTGGTACGGGTTGCCTTCCAGTTTGCGGATCTCGCGGGTTTCCTTGTCGATGTAGGCGACCAGGCCGCAGGCTGCCTCGCAGTTGAAGCAGGTGGTCGGGATCAGGGAATACGCGCGCTTTTCCCGGTCTGGCCAGGCCCGGCCGTCGAGTTCTTCCCAGTGGTCCCATTGTTCGGGCGGTGGGAACTTCTCGAGAGGGGTCACGCGCAGTTCGTCGGAAGTCGTCATGGTGATCAGGACAGCGGCGGGAGTTGGCCGGCGCGTAGGTAGGCCTGCTCGTAGAGGAAGGTGCCCAGCCAGCAACTTGCCAGCAGGACCAGGGCGGTGACGGTGTTGAGATGACCGGTGACGGCCAGTGTCGGCGCCAGTAAGCCAGTGATGGTCGTCAGCCCTAAACCGAGGCTGAATGCCTTGTACTTCGCACTGCCGAATGCCGGGATGCGAGGGAGCAGGCTGGCCGCCCGCCTGGCGGTGGGCGTGGGATGGGAACTGTGGGCCTCGTGCAGCGCCAGCAGCAGGTGGCCGATGGCAGCGATCGTGACCAGCCAGGCCAGCGAGGCTTCACTGGGCAACCAGGCCAGCATGGTCACGGCACCGAGCATTACCGCCTGGATCAGCAGGTGGGGTAGCAAGATCCGCGTGTTCTGCCAGAGGTCACGGCCTTCGCATTGTCCGAACAAGAAGGCGGTGTAGCCAGCGGCGCTGGCACCGGTCAGGATGCCGGCGTAACGCAGGGTCTCGGCCAGGTTGTCGTGCCCGCTGAGTCGGGCCAGGATGGTAGCTGCGATCACCGCACCAAAACCGGTCAGCACCCAGGCACCCCGGACCAACCAACTCTTCGGGTTGGGGCGCAGCATGATGGACAGGAACTTCTCGGGCCGTTCCAGGTCCATCACCAGCAGCAGTAGGGTGATCGAGAGGAAGGCGAGGCCGAGCAGCTCCGGCAGGTAGTTGCAGACGTTGGCATTGTTGGCCGGGTTGGCGGCAAACAAGCCGACCAGCGGCGCCAGCATGATGGCGCCAGAGCTGATGCCCTTGGTCAGGAGATAGAGCGAGACCTCGGTGCCCCAGTGCAGCTTGTGGTTGACATCGAGTACGGTGATGGTGTCGGGTGCCAGCTCGATGTCGTCTGGATAGTCGGGAGCTGCATACCGACGCTGACTCCACAGGTAGGAGTCGGGTTCCTTGGCGCGCCCGGGATCGAGCGCGACCGGATTGGCACCCAGGTAGTGCACGTTCGGGCCAGTGCCCTGCTCTGGTCGTCGCACGATGGCGTCGGGTCGGTTTCGCGCGATGGCGATCTTGCTGGTCGGATCGCTGAAATCACCGCTGATGATCGCTTCCTCGGGACACACCACCACGCAGGCGGGTTCCAGGCCCTGGTCGACCCGGTGCGCGCAGTAGTGGCACTTCTCGGCGCCGCCAGTCTCCTCGTTGAGGTAGAGGGCGTCGTAGGGGCAGGCCTGCATGCAGGACTTGCAGCCGATGCAGACGTTGCGGTCGAGATCGACGATCCCGTCGGGGCGTTTGTCGAGCGCGACGACTGGGCAGATGGTGATGCAGGGCGCGTTGGTGCAGTGATTGCACCGCAGGACGGAAAAATCCCTGCGTACTTCTGGGAAGGTGCCGGTCTCCGTGTATTTGACCCAGGTCCGGAAGTCGCCGAGTGGTACGTCGTTCTCGGCCTTGCAGGCGACGGTGCAGGCATGGCATCCGATGCAGCGGGTCTGATCGATGACGAAGCCGTAGGGCATTGAGCGGGTCCGCAGAGGGAGCTTTCAGGTGGTGTCGAGCTTGGCGACTGCCGGATCGGATTGCCAGTCCACTACTTGAGAATCTTTGCGACGCCGTTGCTGGTGATCCACTGCAGACGATCCCGGACCTCCAGGATCAACTCCCTCGCACAGGCCATGCCCGCCGCGGATTTGCAGGCAGCCAACAGGGCGGGGAGGGTCGCGGCGGCGCAGATCGACTTCATGTTGGCAATTAGATGCTCAGGAGCGCGGGGAACAAGGCTGAAGCGCCCAACACCGGCAAGCCTTCCTTGCCATGCTCAGGGAGCGCCGTTCTAATCCGCAGCAGATGTCCGACCAGATCGAGATCACCCTGCCCGACGGCAGCAAGAGAGAATACCCCGAGGGCGTGAACGGCCTCGAGATCGCCAAGTCGATCGGCAAGGGTTTGCTGAAGGCCGCCGTGGCGATCGATGTCGATGGCAGCACCCAGAGTCTGCGCGAGACGATCTCCAGCAACAGTGCGATTTCGATCATTACGCGTGACTCCAAGGAGGGGCTCGAAGTCCTGCGGCACTCGGCGGCCCATGTGCTGGCTGATGCAATCTCGCGGCTTCGGCCGGAGGTCAAGTTGTGGAAGGGGCCGCCGGTCGAAGACCCGCGCTACGGCTACTACTATGACATCGATCTAGGCGACCAGCCGATCACGATGGCGGATCTGCCGGAAATCGAGAAGCAGATGCGGAAGATCATCAAGGCCAACGTCCCGTTCGAGAAGGAGATCATGGGCCGTGAGGATGCCCGCAAGTTGATGGCCGACAACGGTGAGGACTACAAGGTCGCGACCATCGACAAGCTGCCCGACGACGCGGAGATCAGCTTCTTCCGCAGCGGGGAGTTCGTCGATCTCTGCAAGGGACCGCACGTCCCGAGTACCGGCAACATCGGCGATGGGATCGCGGTCCTGTCGATCGCCGGGGCGTACTTTGGCGACGATGCGGACAACAAGATGCTGACCCGGGTCTACGGCCACGCCTTTGCCGACCGGGCGCAGATGGACGAGCACCGCAAGAATCTCGAGGAGGCTGCCAAGCGAGACCACCGACGCCTGGGCAAGGACCTCGATCTGTTCTCGACGATGGGGGAGCTCGGTGCAGGCTTGGTCCTGTGGCACCCGAAGGGCGGGTTCGTGCGCCACAAGGTCGAGGAGTTCTGGCGCAACGAACACTTGGCGGGTGGTTACGACATCGTCTACAGCCCGCACGTCGCGCGCTCCGACCTGTGGGAGACCAGTGGTCACCTGGAATTCTACAAGGAGTCGATGTACTCGCCGATCGACATCGATGGGGTTGAGTACCTCCTCAAGCCGATGAACTGCCCGTTCCACATCGAGATCTTCAACAGCAAGCGCCGGTCGTACCGGGATCTGCCGTTTCGTTGGGCGGAGCTGGGCACCGTCTATCGATACGAGAGTGCCGGAACCCTGCATGGCCTCATGCGGGTACGCGGTTTCACCCAGGATGACGCCCACCTTTTCTTGCGGCCTGATCAGCTCGACGAGGAGATCGAGCGCTGTCTCCGCTTCGTCCTGTTTATCCTCGAGGCCTTCGGGTTCGAGGAATACGACCTGGTGCTGTCGACCCGGCCCGACAAGTATGTCGGTGAGCAGGAGCAGTGGGACACTGCGACCGAGGCATTGCGGCAGGCGCTCGAACGACTCGAACTGCGGTATGAGATCGACGAGGGTGGCGGTGCGTTCTACGGACCGAAGATCGACGTCAAGATCAAGGACAGCCTGGGCCGGTTCTGGCAATGCTCGACGGTGCAGGCGGACTTTACCCAGCCGGAGCGGTTCGACATGTCCTACATCGACCGGGACGGTAGCAAGACCCGGCCGGTGATGATCCACCGGGCCTTGCTCGGCTCACTGGAGCGCTTCTTCGGCATCCTGGTGGAGCACTTCGGGGGCGCGTTCCCGGTCTGGCTGGCGCCGCTGCAGGCAGTGGTCCTATCGGTCGGTGAGCGCCATGCGGACCGGGCTTCGCAGCTGGCCGATGACCTCCGCTCGTCCGGGTTCCGGGTCGAGGCGGATGTCGACAGCGAGAAGATCGGCCAGAAGATCCGCAAGCACCTGTGGACCGAGAAGGTGCCCTTCGTTTGTGTCGTGGGCGACCAGGAGGTCGAGAGCGGCGGGTTGGCGGTCCGTCATCGCCAGGATGGTGACCTGGGCAGTCTGTCGCCGGAGGAATTCGCCAATCTGCTCACCCGTATGAGTTCCGAACGTCGATGAGCCGCCCGGTGAGAGTCGGGCAGGCGAAATCCGCGCCGGAGGTGGTTTTCGGGGCTGCAGTCCTGCGGTGTACGCGGCTATGCTCTGAACTTTCCCACGCTGCTGTCTCGGTCGATTCGAGTCAGATGTCTCCCACCTCGGATTCGCGATGGGAACCCCCTTTCTTATTCCAACCAGAGGAAATCCAAATCGTAATGAGTATGAGGACAAGGCCGGATGCCTAGACGCCCTTTCCGCGGGCGTCCAACACGAGACCCTGGCCCGAGGGTCAACCACCAGATTCGGATCAAGCAGATCCGGGTCATCGACGATGAAGGCGAAGCGCTTGGGGTCCTTGAGACCGCGGACGCGCAGGCCATTGCCAACCGCAAGGGTTTGGATCTCGTCGAAATCGCTCCCAATCAGCGTCCGCCGGTCTGCAAGATCATGGACTTCGGCAAGTACAAGTACGAGACGAAGAAGAAGGAGCAGGCCAGCAAGAAGAAGCAGCACCAGGTGCAGGTCAAGGAGGTCCGGGTCCGACCCAAGATCGCCGAGCATGACATCCAGGTGAAGGTCAAGCGTGCGCGTGGCTTCTTCGAGAATGGCGACAAGGTGCAGGTAGTCTGCCTCCTGCGTGGCCGCGAGATGATGCACAAGGACAACGCCCGCGCGGTTTGTGACTACGTCTTCGAGCAACTGGCCGACGTGGCCAAGATCGAGCGCGCGCCTCGCATGGAAGGTCGCCGCATGATCATGCTCCTGGCCAAGAAGTAGCCGGTTCGCGGATCATCGTTGGCCGGGCGCGGCAGACCAGTCCGACGCTGGTGACGGGCCCACGCTGTGGCGTCGGCTCAGGCGCCCTGGCTCTGGTTTTCCCGCTGCTGCTGTGCCCACATCAGGGAGAGGAAGGCGACACCACCGACGCTCATCATGTAGACCGCCGGAAACACGATGAGGTGGGGGGCCCACGTCATCCAGAACAGCTGTTGGCTGTCTCCGGACTGGACTTCGAGGCCGAGGCCGCCACCACCTGGGGGCACAAAGTAGGTGGTGTCGTGGACGTCTAGGTGGGTGCCCCATGCACCCTGGGTCGCCAGGGTCCCAAAGACTGCCAGGGGCAGCCGGGTGACGGCGATGAACAGGGCCAGGTAGACCACCATCGAGAGGAGTTTGCGGCCGGGCCGGGCCAGCAGCAGGGCGCCGGCAAGGGTGGCGGGGAATAGTGCGCGGTCCGGCGCCAGGTCGAAGGGCAGGAACAGTTCGGACGGTCCGGCTGCCTTTTCCAGCAGCAGTTGGAGCGCGCAGCCCGACCAGGCCAGCAACAAGGGCGCACCAAAGGCCCGGGCGGGTTGCCCGCCACGCTGCACCAACAGCCAGATTCCCCAGGCGCCGCAAAATCCAGCCAGCAGGAGACCCCAGCGACTGGCTGGAATGCCCTGTAAGGTCTCCACCACGAAGTCCTTGGGCAGGACTGCGAGTTCGACGTAGGCCGGGAACTGGTGCGTGATGGTGAGGCTGCGGGGCCCCGGTTCGAGCAGCGCCAGGCTGATCGCAGTAGCCGCCAGGCCGAACAGGAGGATGGCTGCGTGGCTCCGCAGGCGCGGCCATACGGCCGCTGCGGCGACGGCGACGAACGCGGTGATTTGGAGCAGGCCTGCCAGCATCGCCGAGGATGTTGCCGGGCATGGCCCCGGAGTCCAGATCTCTTTGGGCCACATTCCCTTGCGACCCAAAAGATTTCACCGGAATCCTTGCTCGCTGGGAGCCCCCTGGCTAGTTTTTTCGCCCTTTCCCCCCCCGGGAGCCCGCATGACGAAGCAGAAGACCAAGAAGGGCGTCGCCAAACGGATGAAGCTGACCAAGAGCGGCAAGGTCAAGCGTCACCAGGCATTTACGTCTCATCTCCTGGCTCGTCGTGATCGTAAGCGCAAGCGCAACTTGCGCCAGGCGCGGATCCTGCCCGGAAAGCATGGCAAGAACATGGCGGCCTGCCTGCACGGCTAAGCCACCAACTGCCACCCAACCTAGAGTAGAGCAATGCGCGCAACATACGGTCCCGCCGGAAGACAGCGTAAGAACCGGATCCTCAAGCGAGCGAAGGGGTTCCGTGGTGCGCGTAGTCGCCTGATCCGGACCGCCACCGAGGCCACCATGCGGGCCGACGCGTTTGCGTTTGCCGGCCGGCGACAGAAGAAGCGGCAGTTTCGTCAGCTCTGGATCGCCCGCCTGAGTGCTGCCGCTCAGAGCCACGGCATGCTCTACAGTCGTTTCATCAACGGTGTCCAAAAGGCCGGCATCAAGCTCAACCGGAAGGAACTCTCGGAACTCGCCATTCACGACCCCGATACCTTTACCAAGCTCGTCGATCAGGCCAAGGCCGCGCTGGCGTAAGCGGGTAGAGTATCGAGTGGCGTCCGACGGCGCCTCCCGGCAGCCTGGCAGCGAACCCTCCGCTCCCAGGCTGCAACTGCATTGAGGAAGAAGCCAACATGGAGAAGCGACGACAGGAGTGGCTCCAAGCCATCGAGAGCGCGGCTGACGAAGCGGCCTTGAAGCAGGTCGACTCGATGCTATTTGGCAAGAAGGGCGCCATCCAGGACCTGGTCAAGTCGGTGTCTTCCTTGCCCGCAGAAGAGCGTCCGGCTGCTGGCAAGGCCTACAACCAGCTCAAGGTTGAACTCGCCAAGGTGCTCGATGATCGCCGCGAAGTGTTGGCGCAAGAGCAGATGCAGCGGGATCTGGCGGCCCCGGATTTTGATCCTACCGAGCCCGGTCCGGCGCGGATGCGTGGCACCCTGCATCCGATCAGCGTGGTGCAGAACGAACTCGTGGACCTGTTCACCTCCCTGGGCTTCACCTGGCAAGACGGTCCGGAAATCGAGTCGGAGTTCTACAACTTCGAAGCGCTCAACATCCCAGACGACCACCCGGCCCGGGCAACCCAGGACACCTTCTGGAACACGGACGGCACCTTGCTGCGGACCCATACTTCGCCGGTGCAGGTGCGAGCCATGCGACGCTTCGGCGCACCCCTGAAGGTCATCGCGCCGGGTCGCTGCTTTCGTCAAGAGGCGGTGGACGCCAGCCACGAACACACCTTTTACCAAATGGAAGGCCTGGTGGTGGACAAGGGTGTATCGACCGCCAACCTGATCCACACCATGAAGACCTGCCTGCGGGTGATCTTGCGGCGCGAGGATATTCACGTGCGCCTGCGGCCTGGCTTCTTTCCGTTCGTGGAGCCGGGTTTCGAACTGGATGTCAACTGCGCGTTCTGCGAGGGTCGCGGTTGCAAGGTTTGCAAACAATCCGGGTGGATTGAGATCTTGCCGTGCGGAATGGTGCACCCGAAGGTCTTGGAGGCCGGTGGCATCGACCCGGAGGAATACACCGGGTTCGCGTTTGGTATGGGACTACAACGAGTCGTGATGCTGCGTTATGGCATCAACGACATCCGCTACTTCATGGGTGGCGATCTGCGGTTCCTCGAGCAGTTCGACGAGGTGTCCTGACGTGTTGATCTCCAGCAATTGGTTGAATCGCTATGTCGATCTCGGGGGTCAGAGCCCCGAAGACGTTCGCGATGCCCTGACGATGAGCACGGCCGAGGTGGAGAAGATCACCACCTTCGGCGCTGGCTTGGAAGACTTGGTGATCGGGCATGTCTTGACGCGGGAGAAGCATCCCGACGCGGACAAGCTCTCGGTCTGCACCGTCGACATCGGGGCGGGCGGTGAACCGCTACAGATCGTGTGCGGGGCCTCCAATGTCGCCGCTGACCAGCGCGTGGTCGTGATCCAACCCGGCCAGGCGTTGCCTGATGGGACCAAGATCAAGCAGGGCAAGATACGCGGCCAGGTGTCCATGGGGATGATCTGCTCTGAGAGTGAACTCGGCCTGTCCGAGGAACACGACGGCATCATCGTGCTCGACAAGGATTACTCAGCTGGCGTCGAGTTCAGCCGTGTGGTGTCTTTCCTCGACCACGTGCTGGAGATTGACAACAAGTCGATCAATCACCGCCCGGACCTGTGGGGGCACTACGGCATCGCCCGCGAACTCGCTGCCATCCTGAACCTGGAGTTGCAGGAATATGGCCGCCCGGTGGAGTTCCCGGCCAGCGGTGAGGCCCTCGATGTGAGTATCGAGGATCTGGCAGCTTGTCCGCGATACACCGGCCTGTGCATCGGAGGAGTCAAGGCGACCCGGTCGCCGGACTGGCTGCGCTACTTGTTGCACGCAGTTGGTCAGCGCTCGATCAACCTGCTCGTCGACCTGACGAATTTCGTCATGCTCGACCTTGGGCAACCGATGCATGCATTTGATCGCCGGCGTCTGCGGAGTGACGTGGTAGTTCGTCGTGCCAAGGCTGGTGAGACCATGACGACGCTCGACGAGATGTCACGGGACCTGACGGAAGAGGATTTGCTGATCACCTCTGGTGGCGAGCCAGTGGCTTTGGCAGGCATCATGGGCGGGCAGGGTTCGATGGTTGATGACGAGACCACCGAACTGTTCCTCGAATCGGCGACCTTCCATGCTGCGACTGTGCGACGTACCAGCGTTCGACTCGGGCTGCGCACCGACTCCAGCGCCCGGTTCGAGAAGACCCTGGATCCGGCCAATGCCGAACTTGGCATCCACCGATTCGTCGGGATGTTGCAGGACTTGTGCCCCGGTGCCGCGCCGAGCGGGCCGCTGGCAGATCCTGCCCAGTGGCGCTACGAACCGGTCATCATCCGGTTGCGCAAGGCGCGACTCGACCTCAAGCTCGGCATTCAGGTTCCCGACCAGCAGGTCCGTTCGATTCTCGAGAGCCTGGAATTCGAGGTCAGGGATGCTGACGATGGCTTCGACGTCACGGTTCCGTCGATGCGGGCATCCAAGGACATCGGCATCGAAGACGACTTGATCGAGGAGATCGGGCGGATGTTCCGCTACGACAACATCCCGGAGGTTCCCCTCTCGTCGATCGTCGCGGTGCCGCACCGGGACGAGGAACTCAACCTGGCTCGTGATCTGTCCAGGGCTGCGGCCTTGGAGTTGTCAGCCAACGAGGTCTACAACTACAGCTTCCAACCGGATGCTCTACTCGAGGCAGTCGGAGCGCGAGAACTCGAATACACCATCGTCGGCAATCCGGTGGCGCCCGAGATCTGTCGGATGCGTCGGCATGTGTTGCCGAGCCTGCTGTCCTGCCTCGGCGCCAACCTGCGAAACTACCAGTCGGTGCGCCTGTTCGAAGTCGGCAAGGGTTATCACCCGGAATCCAGGGACCAAGACGGCCTGGCCCACGAGGTCAGCGAGTTGGCGATCGCCTTCGCGCAACGTGGAGGTTCGGACTATTCGGTTTTGCGGACCGGCCTGGTATCCCTGCTGAAGCGTCAGGGCTTTGCAGTCGAGCTCGATGAGTTGATGGGGCACACCGATCTGCCGTGGATTCACCCAGGCATGACTGTGGCGCTAACCAGCGGTGCCGAGGTGGTCGGCTATGTCGGAACCCTGCACCCTCAGATTGCACGCAATCTCGACTTGCCGCGTGGTGTCGCGATCGCCAACCTGGATCTTCGCCAGTTGTTGCGGGTCGGTCGGAAGGAACACAAGTTCGTCGAGGTGTCCCGCTTTCCGACCCAGCCCGTTGACGTCGCCTTGATGGTGCCGACCGGGGTGCAGGTCAAGACTTGCGCAAACTTCCTGCGCGAGGTTGGTCGCAAGTTGGTCATGAACGTTCAATTGTTTGAGGCCTACCGCGGTGCGGAACTTCCCGAAGGTGTGAAGAGCCTCAATTTCACCGTCACTCTAGGTGCTACGGACCGCACCCTCGACAGCAAGGACGAGGAGAAATACCTCTCCAAGGTGCGTGAGCGCTGTGGTGAGGTGCAGGCGGAACTGCGCGGCTAGGTCTGCGGGCAGGCTGGCGCGGTAGGGGTTGCTAGGATCCGGCGTGGTGGCCTGGGACGATTCCCGGACACAGGGCCGCCGCCCGCTGCAGGCCTTCGGGGTTGTCCAACAACTCGGGCCAATACGGCCAGGTCCGACATTTTTCGGGTCGCACGGGGTAGATCCCGCAACTGGTTTGACGGCTGCCCTCCAGGAACACGCAGCGGCTCGATAGCCCTTCGGCGAGTCGCTCACCGCTGGCAGACAGGTAGCGGGATCTTGTCGCCTCCACCGTCATGCCGAGGTGATCCGCGATCGCTTCGATGTCCTCGGGGCTGACGCGTACCACGCCACCGGGAATCGAGCAGCAGTTGCCCGATCGCTGGCATCGGAATTCGAACGGGAATGGCCGCTCCGAAGACACGGTGGTTGCTGGAGCCTCCGCTCCAGGAGGAGGAATTGGTGCAAGGCTCGGGCGTAGACCGCCTAGCCGCTGACGACGCTCAGCTCTTCGTCGACCTCGCTCTGCAGCAGGTTCTGGATCGCAGCCAGGGTGCCGGCGATCGAACTGGGACAGGTACCGCAGGCGCCTTCATACTGGATCGTCAGTACCTTGCTTTCGAGCCGGATGATCTGCAGGCCGCCACCGTCACCGGCCAAGGCGGGCCGGACCCGGTCGTCGAGCATGGCGTTGATCGAGTTGAGCAACTCACTGTCATCAGTCACCGCTTCGACCATCGAAGGGCTGTCGGTGGCTGGGGCGCTCGTGCCACCTTCGTGGGTCTTGAGCACCTCGCCGACTTGCTGGTGTAAGGTCTCGATGTTGGAGCCCTCGGCGCTGGTTATGGTCGCGAAGTCCTGGGCGAAATACACCGTGGTCACCCCGGGAATGGCGAACAGTGCGGTGCCTAGAGGATCGGATGCTGCCTCGGCAGGGTTGTTGTAGTAGCGGCTACCGTCGGCCTGCAGGACCTGGTTGACGACGAACTTGTAGGCCAGGGGATTGGGAGTCGGTTGGATGCTGAGGACGTTCATGGCATGTAATCTGTACGCTGCGGACGGCAAAGGCTCAAGTGCCGGCGGGCCAAAGTTCGCCGCTTGGGCGCCATTCAGAGCTATTTCGCGGGTTTTTTGGCTAGCACCTGGGCCTTGATGACCTGGTCTTGGCGTGCGACCCAGAGTTCGATCTGCCGGCCTTTGACCGTCGACTGGCGGCGAATGAAGTCCTGCATCTCTTTGAGTCCAGTGATCTGCTCCAGGTAGCTGCGTCCGTGTTCGTGTTGGATGTCTACTACCCTCATCTTGAGGCCTACCACGATGTCGCCGAGCTTGATGTCCATTCCTGCGGCGATCGCCTCGGGGTGGACATGGGTGACCACCAGGCCACTTTTCATGGTGTCGGAGCCAGCGTCTTTGTTGCCGGTGAGTTCGCGATAGGAGGCGCTGCCGGCCTGCTGTAGCTGTTTCGCGTGCGATGCCTGATTTACTTCGCGGACTGCGAATCCGGCGTATCGGAAGACGAACCAGGCCGCTTCACTCACCGGGATGAGAACGAACTTCCTGGTCTTGCCCTCGCGCGACACGACGACGGGGAATGGTCGTCCCGGAACGGCAGCCCGGGTCAGCTTGATGAACTCGAGCTTGTTGTGGATTGGCTGCCCCTTGGCTTTGATGACGGTGTCGCCGACTCGGATCTTGGCGTCCACGGCGGGTCCGAATTCGTGGACCTTTTTGACGAAGACCTTGCCAGCCTCGTTGATATCCAGCGCCATGCCGAGGTAGACGCTGCGCAGTTTTTCGGAGGCCAGCAGCGTATCGTTGAAGCGTTGGCGGACCTTGTTGACGGGGATCGCGAACCCTACCTTGGCTTCCATGCTGTTGCCGGCGCTGTTGATGCCGATCAGGTAGCCATTCAGGTCGATCAACGCGCCGCCGCTGGTCCCAGGATTGATGGCGGCGTCGGTCTGGATCATGCCGCGGGCCATGAAGGCGTGACCTTTGATCAGGATGTCCCGATTCTTGGCTGACACGAGTCCGACGGTGACGGAGCTGGCAAATCCATGTGGGTTGCCGACAGCAATCGCGGTATCGCCGACCTTGAGGGCGTCCGAGTCACCGAGTCGGATGGCTTGCAGAGGGTCTTGCTCGGGGTTCTTGATCTGTAGGAGTGCCAGGTCGTCGTTGCGTGAGGTGCTGAGCACTTCGACTTCGTAACGCTTGCCGTTCGACAAGCTGACGAACACCTTGTGGTCTTTACGAGTCGAGCCATCCCGGTAGACCGCCGCATCCACAACATGCCAGTTGGTGAGTGCCAGACCGGAGGGATCGATGATCACTCCTGAACCCTGGCCCAGGAGGCGGAAATCCTCGTCGTTGGCTGGTTCTGGAAACAGTTCTGCCAGCAGGCCGGTCTTTTTCTTCTGCAGTTTCTCGGTCTTGACGAAGACATTCAGGAAGCAGTTGGCGTGGGCCGCGACAATCTTCGAGACCACGGTCTCGCGATCCTTGTACGAAATAGCTGTTGCGTGTTTGTCCGGTACTTTGAGGTCCTTGGCGATGGTGGGCTGTCGTGTCCGCAGTTCGTTGACGATCCAACCGATCGGTACAGCGAAGCCAATTGTCATGTCCTTCTTTTCGGCTGCCCGGGCGGCGGCACTTTCGAGGTCTGCACGATCGACCGCAGCCTTCAGGTCATTGATCCCTACCAGTCGGCCGTGAATGTTGATCAGTGCTCCGCCGGTGTTACCGGGGTAGATGTTGGCCTCGGTTTGCAGGTGTCCCATCGATCGCTTGTGCTGCTTGCCGATACCTCCGCTGCGTTCGCGTGAGGACAACACACCGATCTTGACCCCGAGTGTGTGCCCGTAGCGATTGCCGACCGCGGCGACCGGTTCCCCGAGGATTCCCGCCGAGGAGCGGGCCAGCTCGACGCTAGGAAGCCGGGTGCTGGTCGGCACCTTGAGTTTCACTACTGCGATGTTCTTGTCGGACAGGTTTGCGACTACCGAACCCTTGTAGGTCTTGCCGTTCAAGAGGGTGACCAATACGGGTCCCTCGCCGACCAGGTGTGAGTTGGTCAGCACGATGCCCTTGCGATGAACCAGCACACCAGAGCCACAGGGATCCTGTGCGAACTTACCGTACGGGTCTACCAGGCTCGGCCGCGGCATCTTGGTGACGCGTGCGCGGCGCACCGACACGATTGCATCTTTGACCCTGGCGACTCCGGTGGATAACAGGCCGCGCTCCTTGACCACCGACGGCGATTGGATGGACGTGGGTTTGAGTTTCCCGAGGTGCTGCGGGAACAGCCTTTGAGCCACGTGCACCCGCATGCTGAAACCGTAGCCTTTCTCGTGTTCTAGCTTGTCTGCCTCGGTGGCGTCCTTGCCCAGGGGCGCGCGGACCTTGCCGGAATTGACGATTGCAAGCAGTCGGCCGGCGATGTCGAACACCGGGGCGCCGTCGGAGAAGACCCTCATGTTCACGTCTGAGAGCAGGATGTCATCCTTGGCGATGCGCTGCTCGCCGATCTTGATGTCGCCCTGCGAATCCGATGCGCCGCCAATGAAGTTGGCGTAGATCTTCTCGTTGGGTCGGGAGCAGACCAGCAGTGTCTCGCCCGCCAGGATCTTGTGGCTGTCGCCCAGTTTCGCGTAGGGCATCTTCGCCCGGTCGCTTCGTTGGATCCTGAGAAGTGCGAGGTCGTAGTCGGGATTTACGGCCAGGATGCTCGCGGGGTGCTCTTCGCCCTTATCAGTACGGACCTGGAGTGAGTAGGAGCGCCGTGACTTCTTGCCGTTGCGCGGCGACATTTCGCGGATCAGGCGCCAGTTGGTCAGTACCAGGCCGTCCGGCGTGACCACCACACCGGTGCTGTCGCGTTGCATGCGCAGGATGCCGCCGACCATGACCATGACGTGTACGACCGCTGGCCCGACAGCGTCGAGGGCGCGGCGCTTGACGGTCTGCAACCTCGCCTGCTCGGCCTTGGTCAGGTTGGGAACCCGGACCAGGGAGTGGGCGCTGGACGGGGTCTGGGCCGCGGTTGGGCCCAGGAGGGCCGCCGACATCACAGCGAACCAGCAGCACCGCCGTATGGCATTGATCATGGTGAGTCGAACCGGCTCCCGGCCTGCGGTGACTGGCGATTTGAGGTAGCGAGGCACGATGAGCACGCGGAGCAGGCTGACCTACTTGCCCGGCTTGACGGCCTGCGCGTTGAACTCGGCCCGTTTGATACAAGCATCGAGAACCTGGTTCTGGTGCAGGAGGTAGTGGAGAAGGTAGCGCCGAACACGGTCCATGCTGGCCATCTGGGTGCGGTCGTTGCCCTTGAACCGGGGTTGGTCGAGAGCTTTCGAGAGCTGATCCACCTGGGCCAGGAACTTCTTGGTCATCGGCAGGTGGGGTTTCGCCTTCTTGAACAGGGCGGCGAATTTCTTGCGGTCGATTCGGCTCTGGCCGACAGCGGAAAATTTCACCACGTCCTTGATCAGTTTGTCGATGGCGGACCTGGTCTTGCGGAGTTTCTTGAGATCGGTGCTGCCGACCTTGCCCTTGAACAAGGATTGGATCTGGCGATTGCCGCTGCACACGGTGCAGGCGCGACCGCCGTTGCCTTTGCAGACGTTGCACTTCACGCCCTTCTTGCCGCCTCCGGCAATCTTGATCCGGCCGGTGTTGGCGCACATATGGCAGATGAACACGGAGTGCCCCTGACAGCCCGGACAGGGCGCGATTTTCAGTGGGTCGGCGAGCTTGCCGGTACCAGCACAGTAGTGGCAAGGTGCTTTGCGGGTGGTCTTGCACTCGGGGCACAGTTTTGGTTCTTCGAGGTGTTTGCAGTTGCCGCACTCCAGGATTTTCTTGGTCTTGCAGGCTGGGCAGTTCTGGTGGTACTCATCCCATTGTTGGAGTCCCTTGTCATCTGTCTTGGTCGCCAGTTGGACCGGGACGATGTTCTTCTGGATCGCCTTCAGATCGATCTGGGCTGCCGGGTGGGAGGCGAGGAACAGGGTGAGCAGGGCGATAAGGAAGCTGGAGACTTTCATCTGGAGTTTCAGTCTAGTGATAGTAGGTCGCGTCGACAGTCTCGATCCGCTTGCCGCGCTTGAAGCTCCACGACACCTTGACCGTCGAACCCTTCCGAATCGGCTTGAGCGGATAGAACACCACCAGGCCGGGCGACGAAGTCCGACGGTGGCTGCCATCGTCGGCGATATGGATGAAGCCCTCGATACCATCACGACCGTTGGCGATCACCTTGCATCGGTATGACTTGCGTTCACCCATCCGCCCACTGTTGCCAAAATGCAGGGAGATCGGGAAGCCGACTTCCTTGAGTCCTTCATGGCCGTGCTGCTTGAGGATCTTGAGCATCTCCGGGCCGAGGTCTGCGACCTTGATAGACACCGGGACCTTGGTCATCGCGTGCTTGGGGTAGAGGTAGAAGTTGCCGGTGCGCGGCACGATCAGGCCCTGCACGACGTTGAGCACCAGGGTCTTCTTGTCGGAGTAGATCCCGATGGTCTTCAGGGTATTCACGAAGAACAGGTCCCGGTAGCCCGGATAGTTCATCCACCCTTCGATGACGGCCTTGGGATTCCTGGCGTTGGAACTGACCATTGCCATCTGGGCGAACATGTTGCCTTCGTGCGTCGAACCCGGCAGTTGCGGATCCTGTCGTTGCTCTTGCTCAGGGCCGGCAAGCTTGTTGTTTGCCAGGTAGTCTGCGTGATGCCGACAACGGGTCGAAAATCGCGCGCTCCAGTTGACGGGTGCGGAATGGAAGGTCTTGGTGCGGACCTTGTTGAACGCGGTGAGCCACTTCTTCACGTCCTTGCTGACCGACAGCATCGGATCTTCGCGCTTGCGGATGGCCCGCATCACCGGGGTTGCGCCGGTGAAGAAGTCCTTCCACTCCTTGTCCAGTTGCGCCAGGCTGACGCCGGCCTTCTTGGTGAAGTCTTTCTCGATGGCGACGACGTCCTTGAGCCGGCCGGTTCGACTCAGGTGCCGAAGCAGTGCCGGATCCCGCAACATCAGGTAGTGGCAGAACGACCAGGACTTGATCCGCATGTTGTCATCGAACTTGTCGGCGGTGATCAGCGGCAGGCGGATCGCTGGCAGGGTGGTCTTGCTCCAGGCCTGTTCGACTGCGAGCTCTTCCCACATGTCCATGTCGGGGCTGAACTTCGCGATGTCATCTTCATCGGTTTGGGTGCCGATCTGCTTCTTGCGATCGACCAGGAAAGCGCGGTTGTTGCGCAGTAGCAAGCCGACGAAGGTGTGGCCGATGCCCTCACTCAAGGCAGCTGGTCCCATGGACGAGTACATCCGGGCTACCCGACGGACAGCCCCGTCCAGCGCACCCTTCTTGCTGTTGGTGGCCGACACCCCGATGTTGCCGAGGGTGGTTCCGGAGGTGTATTCGAGCAGGAACTCAACCTGCTCCTTGTTCCCGATCTTGCTCTGGTGCGCGAGGATGATCTGCTTGTAGGTGTCCTTGGATTGGAAGAAGGAGAACTCCTTGATGGGCCACTGCGCAACATCGCTGAAGAACATGTCGTCGTAACCACTGAAAGCAGCCTGCGCGACCCGCAGGGCGCGCTCTGCCCACAGGGCAGCTTCCTTGAGGATCGCTTCTTCGTAATCACCACGCAGTATGAAGTGCTCTGACTTGACGCTGATGTACTCGACGTTGGCCCCATCGAGGATCGCGTTGCGGTTGGTGTCAGGCAGTTTCTCGACGACGTAGTCCTTTGACCCTTCGAGTTTGACGGCATCCGCGATGTGCAGGCCGCGCTTGTAGATCTCTTGTTCGGTCGAGGTTCCCGATAGACCGTCAGCGACCTGTACGAGTTCCAGGTTCTTCCTGGCCTCTTCGTTGTCGGGTGCGAAACGCAGGATCATCCGATAGTGATTCTGAGCCCGCGGGGTCTGCCCGGCCTTCAGATACTTCTTTGCCATTCGCGAGTGGCCGTCGACCAACTGCTTGAAGGTCTTCGCGGTGTCCTTCAGCAGCGCGGAAGCGGCTGCTGGCGAGGGCTTGTCAACCCTGGGGTACTTGAAGTTCGGATCATCGAGCCAGGCAGTCCCGGACTTCTTCTGGCCAAGTGCCTTGTGGGCGTCGGCGTTATCTTCGTCGTAGAGGTTGAGCACCATCATGAAGATGATCTTGGCCTTGTTCGGGAAGCCCTTCTTCAGGGCCCGCGAGCCGAGGTCGACGAGCTTCTTGGCCTGGCCTTGGCGGAAACGGATCTCCTCGGCGGATTGTGCCGGGACGACAACGGCGAAGACGAGCGCAAGGACAGCAGTGATCCAGGTGCGTTTCATGATGGCGCGGGCTGTTTGGGTCGGGACGGTCGGGTGGGATTGCTGAGCAGGCGGCAGGATAGTCGCCGGAGCCGTCCTGATCTCTGCCGACCGTGGTTCTGGGTCGGTATAAGGTACGTTGGAAGACCCTCGTCCCGAATCTGCTATCCCCTCTGCGTATCTGGGTCACCAGACCAGGTCGGCGGTCATCTCGGGATTGTTGTCTGAACTGTATACCCTACTACGGGTTGCGACGGAAGGTGCAGCTTTGGATCGGCGGCTTGGATGGCGGTGGGGACAGTCGGCGATTGGCAGCGGCCAGCCGGTCAAAGTTGGTAGATCGGCCGAAGTTTGCCTTCGAGGTGGCGCATCAGAGGTGCGATGTCCGCGGGGCGACCGGTCACGCGTTCGCAAAGATCTGCAGCGCGGAAGCGTGAACCGGATTCGTGGATGTGCGCGTTGAGCCAGTGTTTCAGTGCTGCAAAGTTGCCGCTGGCGACCTGATCATCGAGGTCCGGCAGGGCTGCCTGGGCAGACTCGAAGAACTGCGCCGCGTAGATGTTGCCGAGGGTGTAGGTCGGGAAGTAACCGAACAGGCCGCACGACCAGTGCACGTCCTGGAGACAGCCACGGGTGTCATCAGGAACTTCGACGCCGAGATACCGGCGGTAGGCTTCGCGCCAGGCACCCGGAAGATCCGCGACTTCCAACTCGCCGCGGATCATCGCGAGTTCCAACTCGAAGCGGACGATGACGTGCAGGTTGTAGGTGGCTTCGTCGGCTTCCACCCTGATGAAGTCGGGGGTGACGAGATTGGCGGTGCTGTACATCTCCGCCGCGCTGTAGACCTCGAATTCGGCGCCGAGGTGCTTGAGTAGCAGGGGCCGGCAGAAGGTCCAGAAGGCCTCGGAGCGGCCAACGTGGTTCTCCCACAATCGGCTCTGGCTCTCGTGGATCCCCAGTGAAGTCGCCTGTCCGAGTGGCGTGCCGACGTGGGCGGCTGGCAGGCCCTGCTCGTAGATGCCGTGGCCCGCCTCGTGCATGGTGGAACCCAGGGCATCGACTACGAAGGCATCGTGGAAGCGGGTGGTGAGTCGGACGTCGCCGCGGTGCGTTCCGCTGCAGAACGGATGGGTTGAGCGATCCAGCCGTCCGCGCGAGAAGTCGAATCCCATGCTCTCTGCGACCGCCCGGACCCAGCGTTCCTGGGCGTCGGTGGGGGCGGGGTGTTGGTGGAAACGCCGCGCCGGCGGGCTGCCGTTGTTGGTAATGTCACCGAGCAGGGGCGTCAACTCGGCCTGCAGATCCCGGAACAGACGGTGGAGATCGCTGGCTTGTACCCCGGGCTCGAAATCATCGGCCAGCGCGTCCCACTCCTCCTGCCCCGGTTCCGCCAGGCACTGTGCCTTGTCGCGCATCAGCTTGACCATTTTTTCCAGCCAGGGACGAAAGCTCTCGAAGTCATCGCGGTTGCGTGCTTCGGCCCAGGTGTTCTGGGCCAGGCTTTGGGTCTCGGCGAGTTCTGCGACCAGCTCCCGTGGCAGACGTGTCGCCCGATCGTAGGAGCGGCGGATTTCGCGCAGGTTGGTGGCCGAATCGCTGGTCGGATCAACGAGCAGGGCGGCCTGGTCCTCGCAGAGGCTCAGCAACTCGGCCAGTTCCGGCGCGGTGCCTCTCTGGTGGCTGAGTTCAGCGAGTTGCTTGAGTTGCCGGGCGCGGAACTCGACCCCGCCTGGCGGTAGC
This sequence comes from Planctomycetota bacterium, assembly GCA_036338025.1. Lineage (GTDB taxonomy): Bacteria > Planctomycetota > UBA1135 > UBA1135 > UBA2386 > JAYZDB01. The sequence goes on along the minus strand of JAYZDB010000201.1, from coordinate 18,011 downwards.
ATGGTCTGTTGATCCCAGTCGAGAACTGCCCGGGTCGCCCCGAGCAGATGGTTTCCCCGTACCCGGTTCAGGAGTCGTTGGTAGGCGGTGTCGGGCATCGCAGGATCCTGGGGATGGGAGGCAATCGCACCGTCCGGCGCCACGTGGTGGCTCCGGGTCTGGGCTGGAACTGTTCGGTTGGCTAGACTTTGCGCTGTGTCTTCTCCGATTCAAGAGCGGCTGTCCGGGGGCCATGCGATACGGGGCCTGCAATGAACTCGCAGGCCCGGATTGAGTTGCTGGATTACCTGTCGCCTGGGTTCCTGCACGGGATGTGCAACGCCCTGTTCAAGATCCAGGGGCAGGCACAGCTGCTCGGAGCGGGTGGAGCGGGGGATTTGGCGGCGGCTGGACCCGGCATCATGGCAGCCTGCCACGAGGCCACCGAGGCGGTCGAAATCTACCGCTTGATCCTGGATCCCGAGCTGCCGTCCGAGCCGGTCGCGGCTGGTCCCTTGCTCCGGGACGTGGTTCAACTGGTGCGGGGTCGTATGCAGGAGGAGGGGGTGCAGGTGGCCTGGGATGAGGCCCTGGAGAGTCTGACCTACGCCGTGCGGCGGCGTGACCTGGTGTTGCCGGTGGTCACCGCCATGCATCGGTTCAGTACCGCTTTGCCGACCGGGTTTGAAGGCAAGCTGACCGTCTCTGCCTGGTGGGATGCTGGGCTTGGAGTGGAATTGAACCTCGAGCCGCCGAAGGATTGCCTGCCGTTCGAAGTGGATCTCGCTGACGCCATCCGCGATGCCTCCGACAGCTTCGCCGGGTCCGAAGCCCGTGTCGTGGCCAAGGAGTCCGGTCTCGGTATCACGATCGAAATCCCCACCGGTGCGATCGCATGACAGCCCTGTCCGAGACCGAAGTGCGCCAACGGGTCGAGGCCGTACTGGAGCAATTGCGGCCGTTCTTTGCTGATGACGGCGGGGACGTTGAGTTCGTCGAGATGACCGACAAGGGGGTCGTGCGGGTGCGCCTGGTGGGGGCCTGCGACGGTTGTCCATCCTCTACCCACACCATGCAGCAGGGCATCAAGATCGCCCTGCAAGAGGTGCTGCCGATGGTCACGGACGTCCAACCCGCCTGATCGACGCGGTGCGCTAGCCTAGGATTCCTTCACGGTGGTGGAGTAGATCTCCTGGCCACCGAGCCGGAACTCATCCGACTTGTCTTGCATCCCCTGGCGCGCGTACTCCCGTACTTCTTCGGTGATCTTCATCGAGCAGAAGCGCGGGCCGCACATCGAACAGAAGTGCGCGGTCTTGGCGGAGTCCTGCGGCAGCGTCGCATCGTGGTAGGACCGCGCGGTCTCCGGATCGAGCGAGAGGTTGAATTGGTCCTCCCAGCGGAATTCGAAACGTGCCCGACTCAGGGCGTCATCGCGGTCCTGGGCGCCGGGGTGACCCTTGGCGAGATCGGCAGCGTGGGCGGCGATCTTGTAGGTGATCACGCCGGCCTTGACGTCCTCACGGTCCGGCAGGCCGAGGTGCTCCTTGGGCGTCACGTAGCACAGCATGGCGGTGCCGTACGAGCCGATCATGGCGGCGCCGATCGCCGAGGTGATGTGGTCGTAGCCGGGTGCGATGTCGGTGGTCAATGGCCCCAGGGTGTAGAACGGCGCCTCCGAACAGGTCGCCAACTGGCGGTCCATGTTCTCCTTGATCTGGTGCATCGGCACGTGGCCGGGACCCTCGATCATCACCTGCACGTCGTGTTCCCAGGCGATCTTGGTCAATTCGCCGAGGGTATCGAGTTCTGCGAACTGGGCCGCGTCGTTGGCGTCGTCGATGCAGCCGGGGCGGAGCCCATCGCCGAGCGAAAACGCCACGTCGTAGCGCTTCATCAGCTGGCAGATGCGGTCGAAGTCGGTGTAGAGGAAACTCTCCTGGTGGTGCGTCAGGCACCACTTCGCCATGATCGATCCACCACGCGACACGATGCCGGTGGTGCGTTCGGCGGTCAGCGGAACGTGGGCGAGCCGCACACCGGCGTGGATCGTGAAGTAGTCGACGCCCTGCTGGGCCTGCTCCTCCAGGATCTCGAGGAACATGTCGATGTTGAGGTCCTCGACCCGACCGTCGACCCGTTCGAGTGCCTGGTACATCGGCACCGTGCCGACCGGCACCGGTGAGTTGCGGATGATCCACTCGCGGGTCTCATGGATGTTCTTGCCAGTCGAGAGGTCCATCATGGTGTCGGCACCCCAGCGAATCGCCCACTGCAGTTTCTCGACCTCTTCGTCGATCGAGGAGCTGACCGCCGAGTTGCCGATGTTGGCGTTGATCTTCACCAGGAAGTTGCGGCCGATGATCATCGGTTCGGACTCGGGGTGGTTGATGTTGGCGGGCAGGATTGCGCGCCCCTCGGCGATCTCGTTTCGGACGAACTCAGGGCTGACGTTCTCGCGGATCGCGACAAACCGCATCTCCTCGGTGATCTCACCCTGGCGGGCACAGTGCATCTGGGAGAAGTTGCTGTCCCCGCGGGCCTGCCGCCTGGCGACCCACTCGGCGCGGCGCTTCGGCAGACCGGCGGCAAAGTCGTGGCCCTGCGGGCCGGTGGTATCGTAGGTGGTGATGACCTCGCCGTTGGTCAGGGTGATCTCCCGTTGCGGGACCTGCAGGTCACTTTGCAGCACCTTCTGGCTGCTCGGGAAGCTGGTGGAGAGGGGCGAGAGGGACGGGGGGGTGCGCTCTGTCATTGGCTTTCCTACGCCGGCATGATCCGGATCAGGTTCAGGGGTGCTTCTCAGCCCAAAGGTATGGGCGCCCCCAGCAGTGTTGCGGGACGAGGATGGGCCAGCGCCGGTGCGGATGCCAGCACTTTCGAGCGCCATCCGTGGATGGCGGTTGGCGTTGTTGCGCGGTCTTGTCCTACTTCCCTGCTGACGAACCCTGCGCCTTGGCAGGTAGGGGAGTTTTGGAGTCCTGTGTCTTGCGCGCAACCTGGGGCTCGATGTCGAATCGGGCAAGCATCCAGCCGGGAACCAACTGCTTTATGACCGGGAGCTCCAGGGTTGTCTGGGTGTAGCCCATGGTGAGCGATCGGTCGGCGGCCTGTGCGATGCTGGAGTTCTTGTCCAAGAACTTGATTCCGGCCAATACTGCGATGACTGCAATTGCACCGGTACCAAGACCGAGAACGGCCCCTCCGATGCGGTTGTAGAACGACAAGCCACTTTCCTCGATCAGCTTCTGGAGCAGCCCCGAAAGGATGCTGAGGACCACCACGGTCAGGATGAAGATGCCGACGTAGGACAAGAACAGCGGTAGGTCCGAGGTGCTGTCTGGGGGACTGGCCGCGGGACTGGCTGCGGGGTTGAACACCTCGTTGACGATCGCTTCGCCGTCCGGACCGTAGTGGCTGGCCAGGAACCAGGCCGCCAGCAGGGTGGCGATCTTGCTGAATTGCCACCAAAAGCCCCGCATCAGGCCCAGCAGGAAGAACACTCCCAGCGCCAGGGCTGCGATGCAGTCGATCCATTCGACCGTAGCGTACCGGTCCAGACCCTGCACGGCGCCCTGTACTTGCTCGGCCGTGCCGCCCTGGGGGACCACCGAACCGCCAGCCAGCAAGGTGGGCAGCGATGCGAACATCGTTCCGAGCACTGGTACGTCGGGGAGTAAGGTTTGCACTGCTGGTTTGGAGAACTACAAGGAAATCGTCTCACCCGCCACGGGTGAAGGCTATTTTGCAGCAAAGCCGAAAGGATTGCCGTTTTTCTCAAATCCTTACGGAATAGCCCACGACCATGAATCCCGCCGAAGCCGCTGACTTCCAATGCCTGCTTGCCCGCCTGATGGAGAACGTGCGGGCGAACACTGGCCTGAAATCGGAGGTTTCCCGGGCGGAGCGCGAGTTCTTCCAGGCTAATCCGAAGGCAAAGGAGAACGACGCCAATGCGCTGCTGCGCTTTGCGGAGTGGTTCCTCTTGGAGCGCGAAAGCGATGTCCTCGGTGGGATCCCCGTCGATCTCCTGCCAATGTCTGATGACGAGCGCCAGAGTTTCGAGGACAGCATGGTGGGGGTGTTTCAGCTGAGCGGCATGAATGCCGGCGAGTATGTCGTCGTCGATCTCCAGGATGATCGCACCCACGACCTTGCCGAGGTCGAAGGTCTCGACTTGTCACCTGGGGACCTGTTCATCGGGCGGGTATTCGATGGTCCGCTGGATGTCTACATCGCATCGGTGGCGATGGCGGTGCAGCGTGACGCACGGGATTTGGCGGCTGCGTTCCGCAAGGACGTCCAGACGATGAATCTCGGGCGGCGGCTCAGCCAGGCGGAGATCGAACACCTGCTATTCCGGGGCCGCGGTCAGGCTGTAGATGAAAGCCAGGCGGCAGTTCCCAGCGGTGTGCCGGTCGAGCACCTGGAAGCGGACCTGGAGAAATGTCTTCGCGAGGGAGGGATCGATCCAGACGCATTGAGCGCGACCAGCATCAGCGCATCCCTGGGCGGAATCCCTCGTCCGGGTCTGATCATCGATCCGCTGCTCGAGAAGATAGCCTTCGACTCGGAGGTAGACCTGGAAGCTGCTCGACAGATCATGCTGCAGATCTGGCAGCAGCGTCAGATCGGAAACCAGGGGCTGCCGGCGGTCGAGGATGACATGCCCGAGAGCGCCACGAGGGCAGCCAGTCAGGAGTCCTCACCGGCTGACGATCAGGAGCCAGCCGACCACGAGCGCTTGCCCCAGAAGGATGAGGGTGTGGATTTGTCGGCTCTCGGCTTGGGTTCTGATGTGCGGGCGAGGATCGAGGCCGGACTGGCCGAAGGCGAGGATCTCGAACAGGTGTTTTCCGAGGCAGATCAGATGGTGGGGCACACCGAGGCGGTTGTGGAGGAGGACGGATTGCCGGTCGATGGCAACATGCGCCCCCTGATCGCAGAGTACCTCTGGGAAACCGATGCCGACCAAGGTGGTGATACCGCGGTGCTGGAACAACTCGTCGTGATCCAGCGCGAGGCGCCGGTGCCGTACCGTGATCTGGAGGAAGTGACGATCTCCGATCTGCTGCGCCTGCTCATGCAGACCTACCTCGGCAGCAGCCCGGGCGCAAGGACCCGCGAGGTCGGCGTGGTCTTCACAGCGCTGGAGCGGTTTTTTGGGTGGGCCGAGGAGACCCAGTGTTTCGAGTTGGCGCCGCTGCTGGTCAGTGTGCGCGAGGCCTTTGTCGATCATGTCGCGCGACTGGACCTTGCCGGGTTGGCACTCAGCGGGTCGAAGATGGCTGACGGCATCGAGCGCAAGCTGTTCCGGGTGGTCACGGTGGCGGCGGATGCGGTCGAGATCGCGGTCGAGGAAGGCGATGAGCTGCTGCGGGTCGAACTGCCTGGCGAATGCCGGGACAAGCTGTGCGCGGAGGATCTGTTGCTGGGCGCGGTCCAGGCTGGGATGGATGGAAGCGCTGAGTTTGTCGGCATGGTGATCGCGATTCCGCCGGTTGCGCGCGACCTGCTGGGCTGAGTCGATCGAGCTGGTCAGGCGCGGCAGAGGTTCGAGTAGCTCCACCCGCGCCACCCAGATATACCGCGAGGGGGACCTGCCGACGCCGAGAGCGAAATCGCCTGGGAGGCTAAAATAGCGCTGTTTCAGCCTGTTTGAGTCACAACCGGTTTCTACTCCTATATTCTGATAACGTTTCTTATGTAAAACTCATCGATGGGTGTCTGGCGACCTGGAGTATGCCGATGGGTCTGTCTTGCGGCTCAGGTGACGGTCCCACCACAGGAACTGCCGGCCCCGGCCGTGCAACCCAGGCAGTGGTCCTTGGTGACGATCTGCCTGGCTGCCAGTTGGCCGGCGTCGAAGTCGCGGATGTTGCTCGCGGTCGCGAGTGGCAAGTCCAGCATCTGGTTGAAGTCGCAGTCGTGCAGGGTCCCGTCGGGGGCCACCGAGATCAGCTTGCGGCACATCAGTGCTTCGACCGTCTGTGGGTTGAAGGCATCGCTGAGCGTCTGCATGTAGCTGTCCAGCTTGCCGGTGGAATCGAGCCATTCCCGGTAGCGGGCGATCGGCATGTTGGTGATGCAGTAGAGCTGGTGGAAGTGGATGTCGAACTCGCTGGCCAGTTCGCGTTTGTATTCGGCTTCGAGACCGGCCTGGTCGCCCGGCAGGTAGGCGCCTACCGGGTTGAGGACCAGGTTGAGGCGGAGTTGGTCGCTGTGACCGTATCCCAGGTCGTTCAGCAGTTTGAGGCCTTGGATGCTGGCGTCGAAGACCCCGCGACCGCGTTGGCGGTCGGTACGGTCGCGGCGGTAGTAGGGCAGGCTGGCGACGACTTCGACCTGGTTCCTGGCCAGGTAGGCGGCCAGGTCGTCCTGCTCGGGCAGCGTCAGGACCGAGAGGTTGCAGCGATCGATGACGTGGATGTCGAGGCTCCGCGCCTCCCCCACCAGGATTCGGAAATGTGGATTGAGCTCGGGGGCGCCGCCGGTGAGATCGAGGGTCTCGACCTTGCAGCTACGCAGCACCCGCAGGACGTGCTCGACGATCTCGTCGCCCATGTTGACATCGCTGCCGGTCTGCTGCGGTCCGGCGTCGACGTGGCAGTGGCGGCAGGCCTGGTTGCAGAGCTTGCCCAGGTTGACCTGCAGGGTGTCCAGGCTGGCTGCTGTCAGTCGGCTGAGACGATGGGCAGCCAGCTGTCGGTCGAAGGCGTTGGGCTTGGTCACATCGACAGGTGGTCGTGGTGCTCACGCATCTGCATGCCGTGAGCCAGGGTTGCGCCACCGCGCATGGCGGCGGCGACGTGGGCAGCTTCGGTCATCTGGTCGAGATCGGCGCCGTTCTCGAGCGATTTTTGGGTGTAGGAGTCGATGCAATAAGGGCATTGCATGGCGTGGGCGACGGCCAGGGCCATCAGGCTCTTTTCGCGTTTGGAGAGGGCTCCGTCCCCCATCACGGCGCCGTAATATTCGAAGAACTTGGCGGCCAGTTCCGGTCGGTTCTCGGCGATCTCCGAGAACTGTTGCAGGTGTTCAGGTTTGTAGTAGTTGTCGGCCATGCCCTACATCCTAGCGAGGCAGGCCGAACTGAGCACGCAAGGCCAAAAACACCGTGAAGTCCGGGGAGGCATTCAGGGTCAGATCCTCGCCGAAGGCCAGTTCGAACTGGACGCCGTTGGAGAACCGTCCGCGCATGCCGGCCCACAGGACCCACTGGTCGGACTCGGTGTGGACGTGGCGGAGTTTGCGCAGCACGGTCTGGTCCATTTCGACCTGCACGATGGCCGACAGATCCTCGGTCATCGCTGCCTCCAGCCCGATGCCGGAGCTGATGCCATCGGCGTACTCGAGTCCGGCTCCGCGGGCGCGATCCGGAGTCGCGACGCTGGTGTGGCCGACATGTGTCGACAGGGCCACCGGACCGATGGCGATCTCCCCCACCACCCCGACGGCGTAGTCGAGGCCGCCGTTGCCGTAGCCGGCTTGCTGGTCGCCGGTCGGCAGTTCGACCGCGGCGCGGACTGCGAGATCCAGGTCGACCGCGCCCTGGTGCTCGAAGATCTGCCACATCGCTTCGATCGGCAGGTCGAGCAGGCTGATCTGGCGCTGGTCCATCCGGTAGGCAGTGCTGCCGTCGTGGATGGCCTGGATTCCGAAGCGGCCGTGCGGTGCCTGGCTTCGCCTGCCGTTCTCCAACCCGAAGGTGTGGTGGTAGTCCTCGACGAAGCCGTCGAGGAATCCCCCGCTGCTGTGGGCCAAGGGAATCTCGATCCGGAGTTCGAGGTCGCGGATCAGGCCGTACCGAACTGCCAGTCCGGCCCGCAGGATCTCGCCGTCCATGAAGTAGGCGTTGGTCCCGTTGACACTGGCCAGGAACAGGCTGCTGTAGGAGGTGGTCGCAGCGAGTTCCAGACCGCCGGCAGGCATCGCCCGGGCGCTGCTCGGGGTCATTCGAAGCGCGGTCAACTGCACCGGGTGTTGGTTGCGGACCGTCAGCGGGCCACCGTGCCGGGTCGGCGTCACGCAGCTGCTCGCGGCCAGGGCGAGGCAGGCGATGCGGATCAGACCGGAACCGGATCGCAGCGCTGTGGAGGGTTGGGTGGACAAGGTCTAGGGCCGGATGCTGTTGTCAGATGGGTATTGGGGGCGAACCGGAATAGCTCGCGCGGCTCTTCGTGTCACGTGCCCTGTAGGCGAAGTTCCCTGGCCTCGGGAACATGATCCCGCTGGGCCGGTGGCGGGATCTGGCCTAGACTCCTCAGCCCCGAGACGCCAGGCTCCGCACGCCGCTCCCGACCCCCAGACTCCCAATCCACGCCATGTTCCCCATCCGTTGCCTCCTGCTGACCTCATGCCTGCTGCTGCATGCCTGTGCGGAAGGCAAGAAGGATTCGGACCAGACCAGCGCCAGCGAGGTCAAGATCTCTGCCTCGCACTTCATGTACGGGTTCGGTGGTGACCAGTTGATCACGGACTACCCGATCCCGACCAGCGCGGTCGGTACCGATGGTGGCTTCCTGACCATGACGGAGATCGGCGAGTACACCATCAAGCGTACGGGTTCGTCCCCTTCCTCGCCGGTGCAGTACCTGCTGGATGCCGACGGGCTCCTGAAGCTGGTGGTCCCGATCCTCGGACGCGCTCCGACGCGCTACTTCGGCGCCTACCAACAGACGGGTTCTGGAGATCTCACCCAGACCTTCTTCTTCACCGATCGCTATGCACCCAAGGATATTGCAGTGGTCGGGTTCTACTGGGGTACTCGCAGTACCACTGGTCACGACATGAGCAAGGCGCGTGGTGACTGGCACATGTTCAGCCAGCACGTGTTGTTCAGCAGCAGTTCGTCCCCGAACCCACACAACATCGGTCGCGCCTTTGCGGGCTCGCTGACGATCGCTGCCGGCACCGACACGGATGACGAATTGAGCGGGTCGGGATTCGATTCGTCGAGTCCCAACGAGATCACCTTGAAAGGTACTGCGCGAGCTCTCGACACCACCGGCGAGATCGACTTCAACCTGCTCTACGACGCCGATCCGCGCAGCATCGGTGCCAGCCAGGCCAAGGACATCATCCTCGGCGCCGACCGGGACGAAACCGATGGCGAGACCGGCTTGTTCGCCCTGGTGCGCAAGTTCGAGTTCACAGACCTCGACAAGGCCAAGGCCGCCCTGGCCGGTCGCTGGCACGTCGGCCTGCAGACGATCTTCGTCGCACCTACCGTCGCTGGGATCGATGCCGCCAACGGCACCATGACGATCGATGATAAGGGAGGCTTCAAGATCGAGGTGATCGGCAGCCTCGGTCCTGGTGCCGGCGAGGAAACCTACCGGGGTTCTTACGAGTTCGTCGAGACGGCGACCGTCGGCAAGTGGGAGAACCTGATCGAGCTCAGCGTGGATGGCACCAACGAGACCTGGTGGGCCGCCGTCGACTCCTTGTACGGGAGCCTGGTGCTGCTCGACCTGACCGTTGAGAGTCGCGCCTCCGGCAGTCCGCAGCTCAACATGGGGCTGGCGGTCCGCGAAGTCGACGACGACTAGACCGCGTTGCCATCCAGGATCGTCACCTGGCTGACCCGGCCGAGCCACTCGAAGTAGCCAGGCCAACTCTTTTCGATCGCCATCGGGTTGGACAACTCCACCCCGTTCGGCATGCGGGTGCCGAGCAGGGCCAGGGCCATCACGATGCGGTGGTCGTCAGGGGTCGGCAGGACTGCTGGCTCGTCGTGTACCGGCACCGGACCGGTGACCTGAATCCCGTCGGGCAGTTCCTTGCACGGGACGTCGAGGGCTTGCAGTGCCTGGGCCATCGCCGCAATCCGGTCGCTCTCCTTGTGACGCAGTGAGGGCACGTCGGTGATGATGGTGGTCCCGCAGCGCATCGCCGCCAGGGTCACCAGGCATGGGAAGGTATCCGGCCGGTGACGAAGTTCGCGGAAGGTCAGTTCGGTGTTGGGTTCGGCCTCGAGCAGTCGGCGCAGGTCATCGCAGAACAGCCAGTCGGGGTGCGGGTCCTGGTCCCCGAGAGTTTGTTCGACCTTGCGACCATGCATCGCCAGGAAGGCCGCGAAGAACGAAAAACTCGAGGCGTCGAGTGGGATGCTGATCCGATGGCCGTCCGGTGGCTGGGTCCATCCCTGGAATTCCACCACCATGTCATCGCCATCCCACCAGTGGGTTACCTGGAATCCGAACCAATCCAGCACGTTCAGGGTGACGATCAGGTAGTCCGGGGCTGAGGGCTGGTGGATCCGCACCAGGTGGGCGGTGTCGAATCGCACCATGCGGGCAGCAGCGCCCAGCAAGACCCCGGTGGCGACCTGGGTTGTCAGGCTGGCGTCGACCTCCAACTCGGTCGGGAACTCCGCACCACGACCATCGAAGTGCCGGGGCCACTGCTCGGAGGCGGTGGCGCCGTAGCGCTGGAGAAATTCGACCGCCGCTGCCAGGGGCCGCTGACGCAACCGTTCATCGCCGGTCAGGTGGCATTCCAGGCCCAGCATGGCGGGCAGGACCGCCAGAATGCGCAGCGCCGTGCCGTTGTCCTGGAGATCCAGGGTGGCCGTATCCGCCTGCGAGAGCGCCGTGCGGAGCACTTGCACGTCTCGGGCCGGGGGCACCCCGTCGACCAGGAACTCGCCCGGCAGGTACTTTGCCAGGCAGAGAACCCGCTGGGCGTGGCTCTTGCTGGTGGGAAGGTCGGGGGCTCCCAGGTCGTCTGGCACCCCAACTGGATGAGGAGCGATCTGAATCCTCATTGTCTTGTGACCGGCTTGCTTCCTAACATCTGCCAACGAGAAAACCCTCCCATCCCAGTTTCAAACCAGAAGGCCAGCCTTGAATAACGTGCTCGAAACGGAACTCCCATTCGCCGAAAAGATCGGACGTGGCAAGGTCCGTGACCTCTACATCCTAGGCGAGGACCTGCTCCTCGTCACGACCGACCGTCTATCGGCTTTCGATGTGGTCATGCAGGAGGGCATTCCGGGCAAAGGCCGGGTGCTCACCGAGCTGGCGGCCTTCTGGTTCGACAAGCTGGGCGACGTGGTGCCAAACCACTACCTCAGCCACGATGTGGACAGCTGGGACGATGTGCCGGACCAGTACAAGGACCAGCTGCGCGGCCGCACCATGCGTTGCCAGCGTTGTGAACCCTTGCCGGTCGAATGGGTGGTGCGCGGCTACCTGACCGGCAGTGGCTGGAAGGATTACCAGGCTACCGGCGTGGTCTCCGGGATCACCTTGTCCGAAGGCCTGCAACACGCCAGCCAGATCGAGCCGGCCATCCTGACCCCTTCGACCAAGGCAGAGGAAGGCCATGACCTGCCGATTTCGTTCGAGCAGACGGTCGAACTGGTCGGAGCTGAGGTTGCCGAGCAGGCCCGGGACGCCGCCCTCGCGCTCTACAACCGCGGCCGGGACTTCGCCCGCGAACGCGGGATCGTGATCGCGGATACCAAGTTCGAGTTCGGCTTGTTGAATGGCGAGTTGATCCTGATCGATGAGTGTCTGACCGCGGACAGCAGCCGCTTTTGGCCCGCCGAAGAGGTGGTGCCCGGCGGCAACCCGACCTCCTTCGACAAGCAGGTGATGCGGGACTACCTGTCCTCCACCGACTGGAACAAGCAACCGCCACCGCCGCCCTTGCCGCAGGCGGTCATCGACCAGACCGCTGATACCTACCAGGAGATCCTGCGTCGCTTGACGGACTGATCGCCTGTTCCCCCTCCCCCACTCTGGATTCTCCCTCATGGCCAAGCCCGTCACCTTCGTTCTCGGTTCCGACTCTGACCTCCCGACCATCGAGGGCGGGTTGAAGATCCTCACGGAGTTGGAGATCGGACACTCCGTGCGCATCCTGTCGGCACACCGCACCCCGGAGGAGGCCTGTGCTTTAGCCCGGGGTGCCAGGGAGTCCGGCATCAAGGTGCTGATCGGAGTCGCCGGCATGGCAGCCCACCTGGCTGGAGCGCTGGCCGCCCACTCGCTGGTGCCGGTGCTCGGTATCCCGGTCGATGCCGGACCCCTGAAGGGTCAGGATGCCCTGCTTTCGACCGTCATGATGCCACCCGGCGTGCCGGTCGGCACCCTCGGGATCGGCAGCAGCGGCGCCAAGAACGCGGCCTTGTTGGCGGCCCGCATCCTGGCCTTGTCGGATGACGGGATCGCCGAACGCCTGGCCGCCTTCGTGGAAGCGGATCGTCAGAAAACCCTCGCCAAGGACCGCGACGTCCAAGGCGGTTACGCCTAGAGACGAAGCACAGTGCTCGACACCCTACGCTGGGTCGGTGATACCGACGGACACCTGGATCTGCTGGACCAGACCCTGTTGCCGCGCGAGGTCAAGATGTTGGCCTTGACGGATGTTGCCGGGGTGATCGATGCGATCCGCCGCCTGGCGGTGCGCGGTGCACCGGCGATTGGCGTAGCGGCGGGCTACGGGATGGTCCTGGGCGTCCGGGCCGAAGCGCCCGAGACTGGTTTCATGCCGGCCCTGCAAGCCGTCGGAGAGCGCCTGGCGGCTGCCAGACCGACGGCGGTCAACCTGGCCTGGGCGGTCGAGCGGGTCAGCGAACGCGGCCGGGTCGACGGTAGCCTGCAGGCGCTGCTCGAGGAGGCCGACGCGATTCGCAGCGAGGACGAGGATCTCTGCCGTCGGATGGGTGAGAACGGCGCCGACCTGGTCGAGGACGGCATGACGGTCCTCACCCACTGCAACGCCGGCCGACTTGCAACCGCCGGCGACGGTACCGCCCTGGCCTTGTTGTTCGAGGCCTGGCGCCGCGGCACCCGCTTTACAGTCCTGGCCGACGAGACCCGCCCCTTGCTGCAGGGTTCCCGCCTGACAGCTTTGGAGTTGCACGACGCCGGCATCCCGGTGCAGGTGATCCCGGACTCGGCGGCTGCCGGTCTGATGGCGCGCGGGGAGGTCGACCTGGTGATCACGGGTGCGGACCGCATCGCCGCCAACGGCGATGCCGCCAACAAGGTCGGCACCTACGGGGTCGCCTTGGCGGCGGCGGCCCACGACGTTCCGATGTACATCGCGGCACCGTTCAGCACCTTTGACCTGAGCCTGTCCGACGGCAGCCTGATCCCGATCGAAGACCGTGACCCTGAAGAGGTCCTGTCTGTCGCCGGAGTCCGGACCGCCGCCGCCGATGTCGGAGCACGCAATCCGGCCTTCGATGTGACGCCGGCGCATCTGCTGCGCGGCCTGGTCACCGACCGTGGCTTGATCTCACCGGTTTCCACTGCGGCGATTCGCGAATTGCTCAGCTGAGCGGTCGCTCTGGAGCCGTCGTTCGCATCGGTGTTGTAGGACACCGGTCTCAGCTTTGGCTGCGTAGTCAAGCCAACCTGCCGCGATGGTCGATGAAACTGGATATGGCTTCCTCGGCAAGAAAAAAGCAGACCGCTCCCAAGACCACTCGTGGCACTACGAAAAAGGTGACGCGCAAGTCCGTGACCAAGAAGACCAAGGCCAGGCCGGCCGCGGCCAAGAAGAAGGCCCGCAAGAAGGTCCAGAAGGCCGCGGCTTCGAAGACCAGGTCCAAGCGGACCACCGCCAACAAGGCGACTGCCAAGAAGTCCAAGACGAAGGCCTCAGCAGATTCGGCTTCGGTCGAATTGGACGTCGCCGAAATCGATAGCGTCGGCGACCTGGTCGATGACGCCGAAGTGGTGGCCAAACCCTCCGCCGCAGCCTCCAAGACCAAGAAGACTGCCAATTCGAAGTACGCGAACAACCCGCGCACACCCAGCGTGCCGCGCACGGTCAAGCCGGCGCCGAAGGTCGTGGACATCGAGATGGACTCCGAGGTCCTGCGCTTCATCGACGCGATCGACAAGTACAAGCAGGAGTACTCGAGGCCGTTCCCGAGTTGGCGCGAGGTCTACTACGTCTTCAAGAAGCTCGGCTACGAACTGGCGAAATAGCGCTGGTCTAGAGCGCGCCGTTGAGCACCAGGGCCAGTAGTACGCTGCCTACCGCGATCCGGTACCAGGCGAACGGCCGGAAGGTGTGGTGCTGCAGAAACCGCACAAAGGGCGTGACCACCAGCAGGGCGCTGAGGAATGAGGTCAAGCCTGCGATCAGCAGCTCTGCCATCCGCACCGGATCGCCGTACGACTCGAAATCCTCGAACAGCTTGATGCAGGCGGCTCCGTAGAGCACCGGGAGCCCGACCAGGAACGAGAACTCGGCTGCCGCCGTGCGCCGGCAGCCGACGAGCAGGGCGCCGGCGATCATGGCGGCGGACCGGCTGGTGCCGGGGATCAGCGCCAGGCTCTGGAACACGCCGATCCAGCAGGCCTTCTTGAGGGTCAATTCGGACATGCCGACCGCTGAGTCGTCGTGACCGCGGCGTTGCAGCCAGATCTCGAGCAACCACAGCAGGACTCCGCCGACGATCAGGCTGATCGCCACCGTCTTGGGGTTGTAGAGCAGATCAAGGATTGTACCTCGGTAGATCAGGCCCAGCACGGAGGCCGGCAAGGCAGCGACCAGGATCAACCACAGCAGGTTGGTCTGCCCCGATCCGGCCCCTTGTGGATCCGGCCTGGCGAACATCTCTTGTGCAGCGGCCCAGAGCCGCTGTCGGTACAGGAACAGGATCGCGGTGATCGCGCCGAGTTGGATCCCGATGTCGAACGAGGGGTTGCTGCGGTCGAAGATGCCCTGACCGACCAGGATCAGGTGGCCAGTGCTGCTGATCGGCAGGAACTCGGTCAGGCCCTCGACCAGGCCCATCACCGAGCAGTACAACCAATCGACCTCCTGCGGCGCAGGCGTCGTTTGCGCGACGTGCGGATCCAGCAAGGTCAGCCTCGCCCCGATCGCTCGTCTACCATCACAGGACCGAGTCCGGCGCCTGCCATGCCATGTCGAAGGCGCGGGCGACCGGTTCGTTGGTCAGCTTGCCGCCCAGGACGTTGGCCGCGGTCTGGAAGATCGGATGGCGTGCCGCTTCCGCCGCACCCTGGTCGGCCAGACGCTTGACCCACGGTCCGGTGGCGTTGGTCAGCGCAAAGGTCGAGGTGCGCGGCACCGCGCCGGGCATGTTGGCGACGCAGTAGTGCACGACACCATCGACGATGAAGGTCGGGTCGGCATGGGTGGTCGGCTTGCAGGTCTCGATGCAGCCACCCTGGTCGACTGCGACATCGACCACCACCGGGCCGTCATCCTTCATGATCTTCAGGTCCTCGCGCCGCACCAGCACCGGCGCGCGCGCGCCGCTGAGCAGCACGGCGCCGACTACCAGGTCGGCCAGGGGCAGTTTCTCCTGGATCGAGAACGGGCTGCTGTGCAAGAGGGTGACGTTGCTCGGCATGGTGTCATCGAGGTAGCGCAGGCGGTCGAGGTCGATGTCCATCAGGAACACGTTGGCTCCCATGCCGGACGCCATCTTGGCGGCATTGGTGCCGACCACGCCGGCACCGAGGATCATGACGGTGGCGGGCTCGACCCCGGGGACCCCACCCATCAACTTGCCCCGGCCACCATTGTGCCGTTCGAGGTAGAAGGCTCCGACCTGGATTGACATGCGGCCCGCGACCTCGCTCATCGGCGTCAGCAGCGGCAGCTTGCCATCGATGCTGAGGGTTTCGTAGGTGAAGCACTGGGCGCCGCTGGCCAGCATGGCTTCGGTCAACTCGCGGTTGGCAGCGAAGTGGAAGTAGGTGAACAGCAGCTGGCCGGGGCGGATCAGGGAGTATTCGTCGGGTAGCGGTTCCTTGACCTTGACGATCATCTCGGCTTCGCCGTAGATCTCCTCGGCAGTGCTCGCGATGCGGGCGCCGGCGGCTTCGAATTGCTGGTTGGAGATCCCGGCGCCGAGACCGCCGTCCTTCTCTACCAACACCGTGTGGCCGGCATCGGAGAGGCCATGAACCATGGCGGGTACCGCGCCGATGCGGTTTTCCTGTTGTTTGATCTCTTTGGGGACACCGATGATCATGATGGCCGGGTTCTCGTTGCAGTTGGCGGAGCGGGGCGATGCCGGCGGTGCATCTCACAGCGCGCTGGCCTCGGAGAAATTCCGCCCCGCGAAGGGGCGAGGAGTATAGCCATCCGCCCCGCGGGATAGCCAGCTAGCCCTTGAATTGCCGGCGGCGGGCCAGCTTTTGCGGTGGCTAGGCGATCGAGGAGTCCGCGGCGTCCCCGGAGGAGTCCGGTTGCGAGCCCCGACCCCAGGTCGGGCGTGTCTCACGCCCCTGGGAAGAGGCTGGCTGCAGCCGTCTGACCGTCGCGTCCAGGAGTGCGTGTTCGGTCTTCGACAGCGTCGGCAGGGCGTAGAACTTCAGGTGCAGTTCGCCCTTGCCGACCGCCACCCGCGGCGCTGGTTGGCGCAGGATGTAGGGTTCGGTGTTGAGGTAGGAGTCGAGCACCGTCACCAGGCTCTCGACCGACGTCTGGTCCCCCAGGCCGATCGACAGCTTGTGCGGGACTGGGTTGCCGTCGCCCAGGACTGGATCCGGGAAGCTCCGCGCAACCGGCACGATGGCCGGACCCTTGCTGTCCGTTGCAGTGCTCACCGAATCTGGACCTTCGGCCGACTCCGAATCGGCCGGCGCTGGTTTCCCGACCGAGGGTGCTCCCACCGGGTCCGGCTCCGCGTTGTATTCGATCTGTGGAACCGAGCCGCGCAGGCGGCCGGGGAAGAACACGAGGCCGATCACCAGCAGCAAGACGGAGACCGCCAGGACGATCCCCAGCATCTGGAGGACGGTGAGTTCTCCGAACATCGATTCCGCCGGGCGGTCGGCGGCTGCACCTGCAGCGCCGCTGCTCGGACCGTCGGTCTTGGTCAGGACCGAGTCCACGGCAGTTCCACCGGCGCTCTTCGGCGCTGGTTTGTGGATCGGCGCCCCGGCATCGATGGCCCGACACAGTTCATCGAGCCGTCGCGTCGACGCGTCCAGCACCTTGATCATCAACAGCTTCTCTTCGGATGCCTGGTTGGCCTGCTGTTCGAGTCGCCGTTCCAGGCTCTCGATCCGAGCCCGCAACACTGCTACCTCGGTCTGGTCGCCGCGCCCCTTGGCCGGCTCGCTGCCTTGCTGGATCAAGGCGGCCACGACGCCGCTGGCCAGGAACAACAGCAGGACCAGGCCGAGAGACTTGTATCCCAATCCCTGGTTCATGCGGACCTCCGTGGGATGGCGCGGATTTCTTCGTCGACCTGGTCTTCGTCGCCAAAGCGCAGTCGCCGCGGTGCGATGACGATCTGGTCGTCGACTTCGCGCAGATCCCGATCGCGGATGCTGAGGGTCAGGAACTCCGGCGAGACCGTGTGGTCGCTGTGGTTGAGGAGCAGCACCGGCACGATCGCCATGGTGTTTGCAGCGACCCCGTGCCGGTCGAGATGGAACGAACTCTCGCACTCATGGACATAACCGCCCTCGGGCCCCTCGCCCAGCCAGGATGTCTGCAACTCCTTGGGAGCGACCTCCAGCAGCGGCTCACCCGACCCATTCGGCTGCCGCCACAGCAGGCGGTGCGGCATCGGCACGGTGAGGTAGCCGTGCAAGCGTCCGCCCGGTGCCAGGGTCAGCCGGTCGCGCAGCATGATCCTGACCTTGTGTTCCGGTGCGCGCACCGAGAGTTCCAGGCTGCCGGTGCGGGGCAGTCCGAGGTACTGCCGCTGCGGACGTTGTGGGTGTGGTGTCAGAATGCACAGTCCGCCGTGGTGATTCTCCAGCAGCAACTCGAGCGGGCCCTTGCGGAACACCGCCTGCTCCCCCATCGCGGGGATCGGGAGAGTCATCAGCAGGAGGCTGCCTTGGTGGTGGGTCATGCCGGGCAAAAGGGTCTTGGCGGGGCGCAGAGTGTACCGATTGCAGCCCGCCAAAGCCCCTTGGTTTTCGCTTGCGCGCTCTGGCGGACTGGCTCTATAAAACCCGACCCTCCCGCAAGGGCGATTAGCTCAGTTGGTTAGAGCACTAGCTCGACAAGCTAGGGGTCACTGGTTCGAGTCCAGTATCGCCCACCACCACCCGTCCACCCGCTCCTACGCG
>JAYZDB010000200.1:0-7981 GCA_036338025.1 Planctomycetota bacterium | reverse complement strand
CTCGGCGACTAGGGCCGAACAGGCGAGCCGCTGGCTGCGATCCGGTTGGTGGCTGCGACGAGTTCCTTGGTGATCCCGGTCTCGTGGGACGAGTGCCCGGCATCCGGGACGATCTCCCAGTCGAGTTCGGGCCAGGCCCGGCGGAGATCGTCGAGGCTCTTGACCGGGCAGACGATGTCGTATCGGCCGTGGACGGCAAAGGCAGGGATGTCGCTTAGCCGGCCTACACGGTCGAGCAGCAGGTTGTCGGGGTGGATGCCGGCGCGGAAGTAATGGGCTTCCAGGCGGGCGAGGTTCCACGCCAGGTCGTCCTCGGCGAAAGCTCCGCTGAACTCCTCGTTGGGTAGCAAGGTACAGCATGAGCCTTCGTAGATGCTCCAGTGGCGCGCGGCTTCGAGGGCGAGCGCGCGGTCATCACCAGTCAGGCGCTGCCAGTAGGCTTCCATCAAGTCCTCGCGCTCCGCCTCCGGGATGAACTCGGCGAATTCGCGCCAGAGTTCGGGCTGAATCCAACCGATCTGGTAGAGCCACCAGTTCAGTTCGGATTGTCGGAGCAACCAGATGCCACGCAGGGTCATGCTGAGGATCCGGTCCGGGTGCTCTTGTGCGTAGTACAGCGATAGAGTGCTGCCCCAGGACCCGCCGAAGGTATGCCACTTCTCGATGCCGAGTTCTTCGCGTAGTTGCTCGATGTCCCGGACCAGGTGGTCGACTGTGTTCTCCCTTAGTTCGCCCAGCGGTTCCGAACGTCCGCAGCCACGCTGATCGAACAAGATGGCGCGGAACTTCGACTGATCAAAAAAGCAGCGGTCCGTCGTCGAGCAGCCGGCACCGGGTCCGCCGTGGATGAACAGGATCGGGATGCCGTCCGGGTTGCCACACTGCTCGTAGTAGAGGGTGTGGATGTCGTCGACTGCGAGCTTGCCGGTGGCGTAGGGTTCGCGTGGGGGCAGGAAGTGTTGGTTGACCATGGTTCTCGGTGAGTGTCAGTGTGCCCAGGCGGATAGGTATTCCCGCAGGGGGGCTCGCATGGCGCGGGGATGCTACCACAGCCCGGCGGTCGCCCGAAGATCGGGTCGCTGGATGACGCCAGCCCGCGGTCACGAGCTGCGAAGCCGACGCATTTCCCGGGCAAGCTGGCTTGCGTCGAAGCCCTCAAAGGTCTTGACTGAGGCCATGCGCCGCACTCTAGCCTGCTCGTTGGTTGTTTTCCTCACCGGTTGCAGCGCTGTTGGTGACCGGCCCGATCAGCATGCGTCCTCACCGAACCTGGTCTTCATCATCGCGGATCAATGGCGCGGGCAGGCCCTGGGGTTTCTTGGGCAGGAGAAGGTCGAGACACCGCATCTCGACGCCCTCGCCCGGGAGTCACTGGTGTTCACCGAAGCGGTGTCGAATTACCCGGTCTGTAGCCCATACCGGGCGATGCTGCTGAGTGGGCAGTATCCGTTCCGTAACGGGGTGTATTCAAACTGCAACTCCCAGACGACGCCGTTTGGTTGTGAGCTGAAGCAGACCACCCGGTGCTGGTCAGATGTGCTCGCGAAGCAGGGCTACTCGATGGCATACGTCGGTAAGTGGCATCTGGAATCGCCGCGCGAGCCGTTCGTCGAGTCGTACAACAACCGGCCGAACTTTGCGTGGAACGAGTGGACACCGCCAGAGCGACGACACGGGTTCGCGTTCTGGCATGCCTACAACACATTCGACCGGCACCTGAAACCCGAGTACTGGGAGACCACGATGTCCCGCGACGACCGGCTCAAGGTCGATCGGTGGGGGCCCGAGCACGAGGCCGACGTCGCGATCAAGTATCTCCGGAATGCTGGCGGGAGTTCGCGGATAGCGGACCGACCATTTGCGATGGTGGTGTCGATGAACCCACCGCATATGCCCTATGGCCAGGTGCCGCAGCGTTACATCGACCGCTACGCGGGGGTGAAGAACTCAGTACTTCTCGGCGGCCGACCAGACCTGCAACCGGTTGACTCGCGTTGGGGGCGTTACACGCGGAGGAACCTGCGGTTGCAATATGCGATGATGACGGGCGTCGATGAGCAGATCGGACGGATCCTGCAAGCCCTCGAGGATCTTGGCCTGGCCGATGACACGATCGTAGTCTTCACCTCGGACCACGGCGATTGCCTCGGGCTGCAAGGGAAGATCTCGAAGAACAACCACTACGAACTCGCCATGCGGGTCCCGCTGATCGTGCGCTGGAAGCGCGGCTTGCCGGCTCGTCGTGATGACCTGCTGATCTCGGTGCCGGATCTGTATCCGACCCTGCTCGGTCTGATGGGGCTCGGCGACCAGGTTCCCGACGAGGTCGAGGGTGTGAATCACGCCGGACTGTTCCGCAGCGGCCGGGGCCGGCGTCCGGCGTTCCAGCTCTACATGTGGTGCCCACCGGGCAAGCTCGCTGAGGGCCGCCGCGGTGTGCGGACGCATCGCTACACCCTGGTCGTCGACCGAACCGGCGGCAAGCCGGAGAAAGTCGTGCTCCGGGATCGACAGGCGGACCCGTACCAGATGCAGGACTTCGCCACCGACCGTCCTGAGGTGGTGCGAGCGCTGAGGGATCAGCAGCTCGTACCACTGCTCAGGCGGATCGGCGATCCGTGGTTGAGCCGTCGTTAGTAGACGATCAGTTCCATGCCATTTGACGCCAACAGTCCCGACGTTCCGACTCCGACGGTCTGGAGGTAGACCGTCGCGCCGACGGTGTTGGGGACCGTCACCGGGATGCTCACGGAGCCGCTTGAGGATGTCGGGACAACAGCCTGGAGCGGGGCCCCGTTGATCAGGAGCACGGTTCCGTCGATAAACGGCACGTAGGCTGCCCCGGTCGCGATCATCAGCAGCACGGCGCTGCTCGGTGGGCCATTGTCCACCTTGATGCTGATCTGGGTGGCCGTCTTGGGCGTTCCGCCCAGGGACAGTCCGATTGTGTGGGCGGTCGAGTCGAGCGCGGAGTACCGTCGAACGCCGCCTAGCCCCGTGGAGTTCAGAGCGTCGGGCGATGGATCGAAGTACGTAACCAGTGGGGAGCTCTTTTGGTCGAACAGACGGCCCGTCGAGATGTCGTCCTGCTGTTCACCCAACTCCAACGTAAAGACCAAGGTCTTGCCGTCGCTCTTGAACAGGTAGAGGTTTTCCCCGCTACCACTGATCTTGAAGTTGGCGTGCAGTGGTCCTTGTGAGCCGTCCTCGTCACACCAGACCAGTAGGGTTCCCCCGCCAGCGATGGTCGTGCCGGCTGGAAGCTGGAACTTGGTGGAATTGTGATACTTGTCCGAGAGGTACATCCCACCCACGTTGACCGTGGAGCTGGACGTGTTGTAGAGCTCGACCCAGTCATCGAATTCACCCAAGGGGTCCTGGTTGGTCGAGACGTTCTTGGCGAGAGCCTCGTTCAGCACGATCGCCGAAGTACCGATGGGGTAGTCGATGAAGTAGTTCGGAGATTGGAACTCCGCGCTGCGCGGCAGGAAGCACTGTACGCCAGCGCTGGTTTTGGCGCCGGTGTAGTAATCAACCTGGGTGCCGCCCTGTTCGCCCGGAATGAAAGCTCCGTAGACCCCGTCATTGGCACCGCCGTCTCCGTGAGCGCCGTCATCAAGCATAGGTATTTCGATGAAGGGTCCCTTCGACCGGTAGTAAAGCGAGACGCTCGCCGCCCCGGAAGCCTTGACGGTGATCGTCACGGTCTGTTTGTGGCCTGGTTTGCTCGGCGATTGGCCGAGCGAACTGAGGGATGCCTCGGTGGCCGTCAGGGAGGCGAAGCCGTTGAGGAACGAGACTCTCTGTTGGATGAGCGGTCTGATGCCGCGGATCCTGTTTCTACCGGAGCCGTAGTCCTGGGTGACGTTGCTGGTGAAGGCGGACGTGGGGTAGATCTTCTTGGTGTCCGCCACGACATCAGCACGGATCATGTTCTGGTACTTGGTGATCAGCGCCCCGATCTTGCCCCAGGAATAGCTGTCTGCGAACACCGTCCGGTAGTGAGCGTTGTAGCGCGCACGCCAGTCGCCTCTCGGGAGCGTCCGGGACAGCATCGGCCGCAGTGGATTGGTCGAGTTGTAGTAGGGGTCCAGGGTTGCAGTGCCGCCCTGGCCGCCGATCGCCTCGTTGACGTCGAACGGGAAGATGTGGCATCGCCCGTGGATTTCATCGAAGTACTCCATGTGATCCTTGCCGCTCCCGATGTAGCAGTCGGTGTGGGAGAGGATGTTCATGGTGACCGCGTACCAGTAGCCCTGGTCGACGCTGAAGACCTTGGGAAGCGCGGTGTAGAGTTGGTTGTTTGGTGTTTGTGTCAGGATCGTGATGAAGTTCATCAGGTCGGTGCCATCACCTTGCTTGAACTCGTAGCCGCGTTGGTAGTTGCTGGGAACGTTGCCAAGGTAGTTGAACGCGGAATCGTCAAAGCGTCCTCCGCCGCTGGGGAATCCGCGGTAGCGGTTGCCGTCGTTGGTCCGGAACCACTCCTCGATCATGTCCTTGTTTGGTTGCTGGACGTTGATGTAGATGCCCCAGTACTGATCGTTCAGGTAGACCTTGACGAAGTTCGCCTTCGGCGCGCACATGTAGCGGCGGGCGATCTGGTAGGTGAGCACCTCGCGCATGAAGGTCGGGTCGTGGTAGCCGTTGTTGAGGTTCAGGTGGTCGTAGCCGTAGATATCCTGATCGGGATCGGTGACGTCGGTCTCAATGTTGAACCCGGCCTTTTCGGAGCCGACTGGAATGCGGCGGTAGGACGTGTTGCCTCGAAAGCGGACACCTACCTTTGGGTAGGTGAGTCCATCGACCTTCAAATCCGCGAGGATGTTGGTCTTGGAGGCGTAGTTGTTCTTCAGCTGGGTCCAGTAGTTCGACTGCGAGAAGTAGAGTCGGAACTCACGGACCTTGTCGAGGTCGTAAAGGTCGGGAGTCTGGGCCGTAGCGGTGGTCCAGGAGGTCACAAGTGACATGACCAGGGCCATGTAGGTGCGAGGGGATCGAGCGATCATCGTCTTCTCCAATTGCCGGGAGGAAGCAGGGGGATGGAACAGTTGGGGTTACGGCGATCCGGTGGGATCATCCACCCAGGTAGGATTGTATCTTCGCGGCTCTGGGCACAAGCCACTTGTCATCTTCCTGGTTTGCGGTGGTGAGGATACCAGCGGTGGGTTCTCCTGGGCGGATCCGGGGCTTCTTGGAGTTCGTGCCCTCGCTGCCCGACCCGTCGAGCAAGATTGGCGAATTTCCAGCCGATCCAGCAGCCGTCGGTGGTCGATGCCAGGTCCCGGCAGCGGGGAACCCGAGGGCACCGGGAGCTTCTCCTCAGTGCCAGTGCCACAGTGGCGGAAGTGTCCTAGGCATGGGGAACATCTCGACACCTGCGCTGGCAGGTATGGGCGGTCGGGTATTCCCTGTCGGCTGGCGAAGGGATCATCTGGTATCCTCTCCTAGTCCATGTCCTCCCGTCTCGTTTTCTGCGATCGGCGCCCGCGAAGTCGCCATGCCACGAGCCTCACCTTGCTGCCAGGCCTGGTTCTGGTTCCGGTCTTGATCGGGCCGGTACTTGCGCAGGTGAGCCACACGTTTTCGCCGCCAGAACTCTCGGGTGTCGAGGGACGTGGCTACTCACCATACCTGGGTGCCTACCCCAACATGCGTTGGCAGACAGTCGATGGGGACCATCTCGGCAAGGGCCTGACCATCAAGGAGTTGGCTTTTCGCCTCGACGATCGGAGCTACAACGCTACTTCAGGCATGGGCCGACGCTTTGCCAAGGTGAGCATCCGGATGGCGGACGGCGATCACGCCACCTTTGGCAACGACTTCAACTCCAACCAGAAGTCCACCCCGACCCTGGTTTTCACCCAGGCCGTGAGTTGGCCGACCTTTTCGGGTTCACCACTGCTACGGCCTGCGAGGTGGGGTGGGTTGACGGATAGCTACCGATTCCCGTTTTCGCGCAGCTGGTCGACTACCGGTAAGCGTGGAATCCTGTCGGACTTTGCATTTAGCGGTGGTTCCCTGGCCAACCTCGCTACCTGGACGGATACCACGTTTCGCGGCTACTACTTCGACAGCTACGGATCCCCGGTAACCTCCGTGACGGGGTCCTATCGCCCGATTCCCCCGATTCGGCTCCACAACAATTCGCTCGGGGTGACTGGTCGTTGCAACGACTCCGCATTCGGTCAGGTCCCGGATGGTTCGTATGGTCGACTCTTCGCGACCGCCTACGGTCCTGCCTCCAGCAAAGTCGCCTGGCGCAACCACCTCATCCTGTACAGCATGAGTCGCTACACCGCCCCACAGGCGCCGGTCATTCATGCGTGGTGCGTGAGCCATGATCCGACCGGGGTGGATCTGGCGACTGGCTGCAATCGTTTGCACGTTCTGGGGCCGGGGCTCTTCTTCACCTATGCCGCCCAGCCGCGATCGGTGGATCCGACCGGCTTGTGCGTGTCCCCATTCTCAGTAGTCCCGTGGTTCCCGGGCTTGGCCAGCGCGCGCCTCACGATGCAGGCGGGATGGGCGGATTCGGTGACGGGCCAGCTTAGCTTGACCCAGGCGTGTGAGGTGGAGACACCGCCCTCCATGCCTTCCGGTGTGACCCCCAAGCGGGTCATGTTGATGCAGCACGGCTCGACCTTGGTAGGGCCGATCGGTGACTACGCCTACAACCTGGGCATGCGTTACGGTCACTAGCTGTCAGACTAGCGTTTGCGCATGATCAGCATGCCGGCCAGCCCATCCTTCAGGCGGTCCTTGTGCAGGGGTTCGGCGCCCAGGAGGTGGACGGCCCGGTAGTTCTGACCGACCCATGACATGATGCTGGTACCGTAGTCGGTGCCGAATAGTGGCAGGTCGTATTCACTGGTCTCGCGGTGTACGACGAGGCAGTAGTCCGGCGCTTGGGCCTGCAACCTGGCGAGAACCTGCGACTCCCCGTACATGATGATCTCCGGTGGCATGAAGTTGATCTGGCCGGTCGGGTTGATGCGTCGAGCGAAGTAGTTGATCGAGATGCCTTCGGGGAGGACCACCACGGTGTCGGTTGGTTTGGTGTTCTTCAGTAGCCAACGGATCGCGAAATCGGCGGGCGCCGACAGCTCGGTGTTGCGACTGCGGAACTGTTCATGCTCGCCGCCGGTGACGAGTTTCTTGTCGCCGATCCACTTGTCGACGAACTGCAGGCAGCCGAAGAAGATCATCAACAGCATGCCGACGCCCAGGCCGCGGAACACACCGCCGGCCCAGCCGCGCCGGTTCAGGTCACGCGGGATCCAGTAGAGCAGGGCGACGACGCTCAGCAGGGTGGCAGGGAACGCCAGGCCAAAGCCGTAGTGCACAAAGCGCACGTTGAGGAAGATCTTCGGCAGCAGGCCCAAGGCCAGGGCACACAGCACCAGGCCTTGCATGCTGCGCTGGTCACGGTGCCGCCGGAACTTGATCCACAGCACCAGCGCGATGGTCAGGGTGAACACCAGGACCGGGCGTATCGAGACGACGTATGGCAGCGTCGGGATCACCAAGGGACTTAGCGCAAGGACTACGGCGAGCGTGGGGTTCAGCCAATCCGGCCTGCGGCGACCGCCGCCGCCTGGTTTGCCCAGTAACCAGGCCAGGCCGATGCCTGGGATAACGAAGGCCAGATACCAACCGAGCCATTCGAGGATCTTGGTGCAGCTCAGTGCGAGGTCATCGGTGCCGCGGCCGACGGCGTAAAACTGCAGGGACGTGAGCTCCTCCTGAAATACGTAGATCCACCCGCCGCAGATACCCTTGATCGCTTCGCCGACCGGTAGGGCGCTCGCCAGCAGCCCAAAGGCGAGTAGCGGTGCGGCGAACGCGGTCGCTTTGACGACCGCGGCCTCGCGGAGGAACGTCCGCAGCGTTTGCCGTCTGCGGTACCAATCCGCGAACATGGCGACGATAGTGGTCAGCCACGCGGCGATGAAGATCTCGGGCTTGGTCAGGAACACCA
>JAYZDB010000199.1:0-5743 GCA_036338025.1 Planctomycetota bacterium | reverse complement strand
AAGGCGACATCCTCGACCGGCACTTGTGGTCCGGCATTGCCTGCCGAGGCCATGGCACGATCGATCTTCAACGCGATCTCGTCCGCCAAAGATTCGATCCTGATCTCCAAACTGATGTTGCCACCGGCCGCCCGGATTGCCCGGCGACGCAAACTCGGATTGAAACGACTCTTGAACTCTCGACGCAGCGCAGCGAGATCGTTGGTGGCCAGCAACCAGGCAGTCGCACTGCGTTCCTGGTCGACGGAAACTCCATCCCTCGACACCGGTAGGATTGTCGCGCGCACTGGATCGGGTACTGCCTGGGCGACCAGGGCCGTGGACTCCTTGGCAGTCTTCTCGATCCCGATCCACCACTGCTCACCGATCAGGAGAGTGCCGAGACACCCCGCCGCCACCGCCGTCACCTTCAGCGCAGCGACCACTACCTCCTGCAGGCCGAGAGGCCGAGGACCTCGGCGAAGCTCCAGCCGACGCTCCACGCTACGTCGGACCGCCAGGGCAACCCGTGAATCGCCCGATCCCCGCTCGGGGGTAAGCGAGCGCAGGTCATCAAAGAGACAACGCAACTCGGCGGTGTCCTTGGCGAAATCAGCGTCCTGCGCACAACCACGCTTGAGTTCGCCGGCCTCACCGTCGCTCAGCTCACCTAGCAGCCAATCGACCGTGCGGTCTTCGCGCTCGGGTTGTGGTCGCCCGGGATCACTCATCCTGCAGATCCTCCGCGGCGGGTTCGGACGGGAAACGAGGAGGAGGCTCGATCGGCCGTCCTCTCCTCATGCTGTGCCATGCACGCACGCAAGGCCCGGACGCAGTTGTGCATTCGGGACTTGACGGTACCGACGGGAATCTCGAGGACCTTGCTGATCTGCGCGTACGGCATCTGCTGGTAGATCGCCAACTCCAACACCAGGCGATGCGGCTCGGTCAGCTGTGAGACAGCCTCCCGCAACTGTTCCTTCTCCTCGTCGAGGAGCAAGTCGTCGGCTGGACCGACAGTCTCCTTATCCGTCTTGATCACCGGTTCGCCGGTCATCATGACCTGGTCCAGGGAGTAAAGGCGGCCCCTGACCTTGCCGGAACGATAAAAGTCGATCCAAAGGTTGGTCGCCACCCGGAACAGGAAGGTCGATAGGCGGCCCTGCGGTTGGTAGCGGCGAGCACCACGCAACAGCTTGAGGAACAGGTCCTGGGTGAAGTCCTCAGCCCGGTCCCGATCCCAACACAGCCGGTAGAAGAACCGCACCAGGCGTTCCTCGTATTCGCCGACGATGGCCGCGAAGGCCTCTTGGTGCCCGTCCCTGAACCGGGCCAACATGTCCTCGGTGTCGGCAGTGGCGTGGGCGCCGTCTAGATCCACGCCATCCGCTCCGGACGAACCCGGGGCCGGAGTTTGCTGCTTCTGGTATTGGTTGCGCTTATCGCTCGGGACGGCCATCGGTGTCGGACTGCCAAACGGGCTCATCCTGCCTCCGGTTCAGACGTTATTGCGGAATTCTGGGGCCTGGGCCAGCCATTCAAAAGCCCCACCTGTTCGGTCGACCAGAATTGCCTCGCGACCTGAGCCGCCGGGGACGGGACGCAGGGTCAATTCCAGGGTTTCCTCCGGCAGCAGGTCTGCCAGACGGTCTGCCCATTCTACGACCATCACTCCAGCGCTTTCCGCGACGTAATCGAGACCACCATCTTCAAGAAATCTGCGGGTTTTCTCCGGCAGGTAGGCATCCACGTGCAGCATCGGGACTGGACCGGGGTGCTCGATAACCAACAGGTAGGTCGGGCTGCAAACGGCCCCCGGGTGGTCGAGGCCGAGACCGCGTCCGAGGCCGCGTGCCAGGCACGTCTTACCAGCACCGAGTTCTCCGATCAGGGCGACCGCCTGACCACGCTGCAGACGCTCCCCGAGAAATTCGCCGAGTGCCTCGGTCGCGGTCTCGTCAGCCAGGTGTCTGGTAACGGGTCTTGCGGCCTCAGACATCATGCTGGTAACCCTTCGTGCCACAGGCCTCGACCCGACCGTCCGGCCAACGGATCCGGATCCCAGGTACCGCGGTGACAACCCCGACCGGCCGCCGGGTCCGCCCCGTGATGGGACCCTCGACCGCCAGCGGTCCACGCAACCCGAACAGGAGTTCATGATCCTCGCCGTCGCTGAGGGCATGATGCAATCCCGACTGCCCGGTGATCTTGCCCTGGCTGTGCGCCGCCTTGGCAACCGGGATCGCCGCCGCATCCAGGATTGCACCCAGCCCGGTGATCTTGCCCTGGCTGCTGGCCTGCAACACGGTCGCAAGATCCAGGAGGAGTCCATCACTGATGTCGATCCCACTGCTGACGCTGGGCTGTTCCGCCAACCACTGCCCCTCCGCGATACGGGGAGTGAACCGGAGGTGTCGGCCAAGCCCCGAACCCCCGAGCGGCCCGGTGACGTGCAGGGTGTCACCAACCCGGAGACCGTCACGACGCAAGGGGCGACGCGGCGCCGTACCGAGTGCCGTCACTGTCACGACCAGGCCACCCGAACTCACCGAGACATCACCCCCCACCACTGTGCATGCGCCCGCGGCCGCGGCCTTGCGGATCCCAGACAGGAGCTTGTGGCGCTGCGAATCAGTCAACCACTTCGGCTGCAACAGTGACACCAAGAGGTAGGTCGGTCCCGCACCCATCGCCGCCAGATCAGAGAGATTGCGGTTGACAGCTTTGCGACCAACCAACTCCAACCGGTCCGAGCGGGTGAAATGCACACCCTCGACCACCGGGTCACATGCAACAACGGTCCGCATCGAGGTACGCACCACCGCCCCGTCATCGCCGATTCCAATCGCAACGCCGGGGTCTTGGTTGCCGAAGAACCCAGCCAACTGATCGGTCAACTCCCGTTCCGTCACCATGGCACGCCTCATCGATTGCCGGGCGGCCCAGATACCCCGGAGTCCGGAGTGACACCGGACAAGACCAGGGCCCGGACGCTGGTAACCGGATAGTCCTCCTTGGCGTAACCGGCGAAACGGGACCGGGGATTGTCGACCGCCGGGTAGACCCGTCCGTCCACCACCTTCGCGACCCGCACCAGGATCGCAGCCGCGCCGGCTTCGACCTCGAGAAACACCACGCTACCTTCGACAAGGTGACGCGGATTGCGCTGCACGACACAGGTTGTTCCAGGCGGATATACCTCCGGCATGGTGTCCATGCCCTCGGGCACTACGACAAACCAATAGCTACGAAAGAACAGGATCAGTACCAGCAATGCCACCGGCAAGCTCAGGCGCTTCGCCCACCTGGTCACGAAAGCGGTATCGATCCTCACGTCGCCCCCATCTGGCGATCCGACAAGGTGGCTACACGACGACTCGCAACCAACTGTCGAGCCGCGCTCTCCGGATCCGCCGCTCCGCAGATTGCACTCATCACCGCCACCCCGATACCACCAATCCGTCGAGCACGTTCGACATTGTCGAGAGTGATACCGCCGAGCAGGACAACCGGCTGGGCAGTTGTCGCCAGCAAGGCACGCGCGCCCTCGACGCCGAGAGGTGTGACCCCGGGCTTGGACGTGGTCGGAAACAAGGGCGCGAGATGCAGGTAGTGCGCAGCCCTGGCCGCCAGGATCTCCGCCGCGTCATGAACCGAACGACCGATCCACAGATTCTCCCCGCCCACCGGGGCAGTGGCCAACGAGACCTGCTTCAGATGAACCCCGTGTGCTCTGCCTGCCAAGGCCACGTCAGTTCGGTCGTTAACCAGCAAGGCAGCCCCGACAGCGTCGAATCGGGGCATCCAACGACGGCCGATGTCAGACAGGGCAGCCGCATCGAGTTTCGGCTCCCGAAGTTGGACAACGCGAATCCCACCAGCCAGCGCGGCTTCCAGCAACCCGTCCAGGCGCTGTATGTCCCCGAGTCCGTCAGTGACGAACACCGTGTGCAGATGTGCTGCGAGGTCGACCGGCGTACGGAACATGGGATGAATCCTAGAGCCAAGGAGCAGAACAGCCTACGAGTTCACCTTGCTAGTTCGCCCGGTTCTCCACGCGACGCGCCGAGCCGCCTCACCTGGCACTTCGCACCGCGCCAGAACGCGGCTTGGCCTTGGCTTTACCAACAGGCCGGGGCAGGGTCATGGCCAGGAACCGTCCAGTCGGACTCTGGGGGCATCGGGCAACCTCCTCTGGAGTTCCGCAAACCAACACCTCACCACCCTTCGGGCCTGCGCCGGGCCCCAAGTCGATGACGTGGTCGGCACTCTTGATCACGTCGAGATGGTGCTCGATCACCAGTACTGTGTGGCCGTGTTCGACGAGGCGTTGTAAGACCTCGACGAGGCGGGCGACGTCGTCGAAGTGGAGGCCGGTGGTCGGCTCATCCAACAGGTAGACCTGGTGTCGCCGCACCGGACGCGCGAGTTGGGAAACCAATTTGATGCGCTGGGACTCGCCCCCTGAGAGGGTGTTGCCAGGCTGCCCGAGACGCAGGTATCCCAGGCCGACATCGACCATCGCCTGCAGTGGACGCCGGATGCGCGGATGGTTGCCGAAGAAGTCGAGAGCCTCGATCACCTCCATCTCCAACACCTGGGCGATGTTCCGCCCGCGTAGTTCTACACCGAGGGTCTCCGAGTTGTAGCGCCGGCCCGCACAGACATCACAAGTCACCCAGACGTCGGCCAGGAAGTGCATCTCGACCCGCAGTTGGCCTTTGCCCTCGCAGGACTCGCAGCGTCCACCCTTGATATTGAAGGAGAATCGCCCCGGCCCGAAACCCTTGACCTTCGACACCGGCAACTGCGCGAACAGCTCGCGCATTGGTGTGAACAACCCGGTGTAGGTCGCGGGATTGCTGGATGGGGTGCTGCCGATCGAACTCTGGTCCACCACCAGCACCTGCGCGTCCCGGAAACCCTTGGGCAATCCCTGCTCGCGTTGCAGTGCCGGGAGCAGGCAATCGAGTACCAGGGTCGACTTGCCCGAACCCGAAACTCCCGTCACGGCGACCAACGAAGCCAGCGGGACGCGGACATCGATATCCTTGAGGTTGTTGGAGTTCAAACCATGCAACTCGATATGCGCCGAGGCTGTCCGGCGGGAATCCGGCACCGGGATCTGCAACCGCCCACGCAGATACTGCCCGGTCAGCCCTTTGGATCGCTTCACCTGATTGGGGGTTCCGGCTGCTACCACCTTGCCGCCGTGCTGACCGGCACCCGGCCCCATATCGACGAGGTAGTCGGCCTGGCGCATCACTTCCAAGTCATGTTCGACAACCACCACCGTGTTGCCGAGGTCACGCAGGTCGAACAGGGTCTTCAGGAGTTTGTCGGTGTCGCAGGGATGCAGACCGATGGTCGGCTCATCCAGGACATAGAGCACTCCCACCAGGCGGTTGCCCAACTGACTCGCCAGACGGATGCGCTGAGCCTCGCCGCCCGACAGCGTGCGGGCCGACCGGTCCAGGCTGAGGTAGCCGAGTCCGACCGAGGCCAGGAACGACAAGCGGTTGCTGATCTCGCTGAGGCTCTCCGCCGCGATCTGCTTCTCCGCCTTGCGCAGGCGCAGCTTGCCTAAGGCCAGGATCGCATCATCGACGGAGAGGCGGGTGAAGTTCGGCAGACTGCGACCACCGACCAGGATGTGACGTTGAGCCGCGGCCAATCGGTCGCCACCGCACTCCCCGCAAGTATCGACCGCCATCAAGGGTCGGAATACATCCCTGCCCTTGTCCGCGTCCTGACCGTGCCACCA
>JAYZDB010000198.1:0-3424 GCA_036338025.1 Planctomycetota bacterium | reverse complement strand
GTCCTGATTCGCTGGGCGTCTGGTGATGAAAAGGCCGCTGCGGAGAGCTTCGCGGTTCTGCGTCGAGCTGCCGGCACCGGAGATCTGGGCACGCCCTTGTTCGCCAGGCTTTCGTCGATCGCCAAATCACTCCTCTACCCCGGGGATTGGCGCACACCGCGCTCATATCCGGATGACGTCGGGAAGCGTCCGGCATTGTCGTCTCTGGGGCCGTTTCGTTGGCAGCCGAGGCCGGCGAAAGACTGGACCTTGCCAGCGGCCGGCGGGGGGCAGATTTCGTTGGCGGCCTACCGCGGTAAGTCGGTGCTGGTGATCTTCTACCTAGGCTTTGGTTGCCTGCACTGCGTCGAGCAACTCCAGCACTTCCACCCGATGGTCGAGGAGTACCGCAAGGCAGGCATCGAGATTGTCGGCATCGGTACCGACTCGGAGGCAGGGATGAACAGGTCCCTCGACGCCATGGCCTCGGAATCCCGCATCGGATTCCCCTTGGTCGCGAACCCGAAGATGGATGTGTTCAAGCAGTGGCGGGCTTTCGATGACTTTGAGAACACCCCCTTGCACGGCACCTTCCTGGTGGACGGTGCGGGCATGGTGAGGTGGTTGGATGTCAGCTACGAACCCTTCGACAAGCCTGAGTATCTCCTCGAGGAGTGCCGGCGCCTGTTGGCGCAAGATCGCAAGTAGAGTGTTGCTCCTGACCCCGCTCGGGGCTTGATCGCGCGGTGGGGAGCAGGTTGGCCCGCGCCCCGCGTCGAGGCAGTTCTCCCGGCTCTTTGCTGGGATGACCATGGTCGTTTGGTCCAACAGCAGGTACCGGGCAGCGCCATGGCCCGGATGATTCCCGGTAGCTCCGATACCTTGGGACGAATGACGCGGACTCCGGGAGGTACGTCGAAGGGTAATCGATCCCTACCGTGTGCTCGCAGATGCCGATTGAGTCCCCTTGACTTCGTGTTGGTGGTGGCTGAATTACCGCCGGTTGTTAGGCTTTGATTACTGCCTCCAACCACACGTGAAAACCTCATGAGATACGTAATGACAATGGTCGCATGCCTCGGTGCGATCCTCCCGGCACAGGAGACCAACTCCACTTCCTACCAGATCCCCGGAACCACCACCCACATCAGGACCTCACAGCACCAGGGGGTCACGCAAAGCTTCCTTAGCCGTGACGGTGGTGAAACCTGGACGCCACAAAACCCGATCGACACCACACTGCACATCCGCGCCGGCGACTTCGATCCGAAGTCACCGCCCGCGCTGCCCACCAATCTCCTGGCGGGACCGAACAACCGCTTGTTCATCGTGCAGTTCAAGACCCAGATCATTCGTGAGTTCCGTTCCGCCCTGCAGGCAGTGGGTGGGGAGATCACGCACTACTTTCCGAGTCAGAGCTACCTGGTTCGGATGGATCGCAGCAAGCTGAGCAAGGTGCGGGCGATGCCGTTTGTACGGTCGGTCCTGCCCTACCATGTCGGCTTCCGCCTCGAGCCTGAGATCCTCGCGGACCTTGGCGCCAACGAAGCGCTCAAGCAGCGCTACATCATCGTGATGGTCGACAAGCGGGCCGATTCTCTCGATTCAGTCGCGGCGGCAGAGGCTGCCGGGGCTGAGGTGAACCTGGTGCCGAGTGGCGGCATCCTGTTCGAAGTGACCATGAACAAGGCCTCGCTGAAGAAGTTGGCTGCTGACAACACCGTGCTGTGGATCGAGCGCTGGTCGGCTCCGGAAGAAGACGTTGACAACGCGCGTATCCAAGCTGGTACGAACTACGTTGAGACGATGGCCGGTATCGCTGGCAAGGGCATGTACGGTCACGTCATGGAAGGTGTCTACGGCACTCACACTGAGTTCGCTGCCATCCCACCGTATCGTCAGACGCCCTGGGGTATCGGCAACACAGCTGGTCAAGGTCACGGCAACTCGACCGCCGGCATCATCTATGCACGCGGCGCAAGCCCGACCTACCGAGGCTGCATGCCGTACGCTCAGATGAGCTACACGAACTACGGCTACGTAATCAACAACAGCACCCGGTATGGCCTGACCCAGACCCTGGTCGACCCGAACCAGAAGTACAAGGCGATGGTGGACACGGCGTCTTGGGGCTATGCCCGCACGCTCGTCTACACGTCGCGTTCTGCCGAGATGGATGACATCATCTTCGATCTCGACATCTACATCACGCAGAGTCAGAGCAACGCTGGCGCTACCTCCAATCCGAGAATGTCACGGTCGCAGGCCTGGGCCAAGAACATCACCAGCATCGGTGGCTTCAAACACGGCAACAACAGCAGCGCTTCCGATGACTACTGGGGTCGGAGTGGCTCGACAGGTCCGGCGGCGGACGGTCGTATCGGCGTGACCCTGTCGGGCTATTACGACTCGATCAAGTCGACGGGTTACAGTTCGAGTAGCTATACCACCAGTTTCGGTGGAACGTCCGGTGCGACACCGGTTGTCAACGGCCTGAGCGGCAACATGATCGAGATGTTCACCGACGGCCTGTTTGGCTACGAGAAGGCGCCGAACTGGACTTCGCGCTTCAACTACATTCCGCACTTCAGCACCACCAAGGCCCTGATGGTCGCGACTGCGTCGCAGTTGACCTTCAATTCAAGCGGGACTTCGTCCGGTGCGAACCGCTACCAGCAGGGTTTCGGATTCCCGAACCTGCGCACCGCCTACGACAACCGCAACAAGATGCTGGTCATCGACGAGTTGGATGTCCTGCGACAGGGTCAGAGTCGGACCTACTACCTCTATGCGCCCGGGGTGCCGTTCCACGCCGCCATGAACTACCCGGATCCGGAAGCGGCGGCCAACGCCAGCATCCACCGGATCAACAGCGTCGACCTGCAGGTCACGACGTCCAACGGCACGAGTTTCTGGGGCAACAACGGGCTACTGGCCAGCAACAACAGTTCGCCTGGTGGTTCAGCCAACGACCGCGACACCGAAGAGAGTGTCATCCTGGTGAATGTGCCACGCGGCCTGGTGGCCGTGAAGGTGCAGGCGACGGGTGTGCGTCGGGATGGTCACGTCGAGACTCGTACCATGGACATCGACTATGGTCTGGTCGTGCGTGGTGTTGGTGGTCTGCGTGACACCACCGGTATGCGTCTGGCAGCCAAGACTTCGCCCGGAAAGCTCGGCATGAGCCTGAATGGCCTGCCCGCTGGCTGGACCCACGGCTACACGCTGTTCTCCCTGAACACCAGCCGACCTGTCAGCACTGGCAACCTCTTTGGTGTTGAAGCTGACCCGCTGGTGGTCTCGATCTTTAGCCAACCAGCAGGCGTAGGCAACCTGTTCCACTTCCTGCCGACGGGTGGTTCGACCTTCCCGAATTCCGCCTACAACTTCCCGGCTGGACTGGTCGCCGCGATCAAGGGTGCGACCTTTGATTCCGTGGCGTTTG
>JAYZDB010000197.1:0-7163 GCA_036338025.1 Planctomycetota bacterium | reverse complement strand
CGAAGCCACCTGGGCGGATTCACCCGGTAGCAGCAAGCTGCGGGGTTACGTGATCGAATATTCCGGGCCAAGGGTGAAGCGCACGGTCGGTCACATGCACTCCAGCGAATCCTCCACGCCCGGCTATTCGCTCCACAACCCCTTAGGATCGAAGTTCACCTATCTCATTGACCGCCGCGGACGCGTCGCAAACAGCTGGACCAGTGACTACATCCCGGGAGCGGTAGCGTACCTCCAACCCAACGGCCGCCTTCTTCGAGCGGGACGCGTTGGCAACGCGAATTTTGTCGCTGGTGGATCTGGGGGGATCTTGGAGGAGTTGGATTGGCTGGGTCACACGGTGTGGGAATACAAAGACTCAGACTCGAACCACTGCGCCCATCACGACGTCGAGGTGCTACCCAACGGCAACATCCTGATTCTCGCCTGGCAACGAATCAGTGAAGCCGACGCGATCGCCGCCGGGCGTGATCCGGCCCTGATCTCGCAGGGTTGGATCTGGCCAGAGTCCATCATCGAGATCGATCCCCACTCGAACGGCGGCAGGATCGTCTGGGAATGGCATTCATGGGATCACATCATCCAGGACTTCGATGCGTCAAAGAAGAACTCTGGACCGGTAGCTCAGCACCCTGAACTCATTGATGTCAACTATGCGATAGACAGCACCGCCGATTGGCAGCATGCCAACTCTCTCGACTACAACCCTGCCCTCGATCAGATCATGATCAGCGTGCGAACGTTCGACGAGATCTGGATCATCGACCACAGTCCGACGACCCAGCAGGCCAGGGGTCACTCTGGCGGTCGGAGCGGAATGGGCGGCGACCTTCTCTACAGGTGGGGAAACCCCGCGACGTACCGCGCAGGTGGTGCGGCTGCACGCACTCTCTACCGCCAGCATGATGCGCACTGGATTCCCAAGGGGCTGCCCGGTGCCGGCAATGTGCTGATCTTCAACAACGGTGACAACCGGCCAAATGGTGACTTCTCGTCGGTTGACGAGATTGTCCTGCCACCTCGCACGAGCAGGGGGACCTACGCCCGGCCGGGCGCTGCGTACGGACCTGCTGGCCCGATCTGGTCGTTCCAGGGGAAACCGCGTGGGTCCTTCTACTCAGCGTTCGTCTCCGGAGCACAACGGCTTCCCAACGGCAACACTTTCATTTGCGCCGGCACCCAGGGGCTCTCGCTTGAGGTCACGCCTGCGCAGGATGTGGTATGGCTGTTTCGCAATCCGGTAACGGTGACGGGGCCTCTCACGCAGGGCACGGTTCCAGCGGAGACGTTTGGACCTCGCGGCACGCCGGTCTTTCGCAGTCCCCTCTACGCGCCGGACTATCCGGCATTGAAACGCAATGCCCTCTTCAACTATGGCCCGATTGAGAAGCACGAACAGGTGTTGCTCGTGGAGGGGTCCACGGCTCCCGCGTTCGTCCGCCTCGGCGAGACCGCCGATTTCACGCTCCGGGCGAAGGGCAGCGAGAACCGTGCCTACATCGTCGCTACTTCCATTACGGAAGGGGTCTATCCACTCGATACCCGCTTCGTACGCCTCGGTATGGATCCCATCCTCATATTGTCAGCGCAGGGCGGAGCGCCCGCGACGTTCCGACATTACCTCGGGAGACTCAACGCCCAGGGTGGAGGAGCAGCGGCGATTGTGGTCCCGAACTTGCCCGGGTTGGTCGGGCTGGAAATGTACACTGCGTTTGTGGCGCACAGCCCTGCAGCACCGAGCGGCTTGGGGTTCATCTCGAACACGGTCAAGGTGACTATCGTCAGGTAGGTCAGGCGAGCGACGGGCACCCATGGGTTTGTTATCGGTGTAGGCACATGCGGGTAACTTCGCGGACAAGTAGCTACTAACTCAAACCCCACATCGAACAGGGCGATCGAACTCTCTGAAAACCTTGTCCATATGTTCTGAGATCGCCTCTGATCCTTCGAAAGATCCGTCTAACTGAGTAGCATGTTTGAGCTATGAAACTCGTCCCAGTTGCCCTCGTTGCTCTCACCGCAAGTCTGTCTTTGCTTGTTGGGTGTTCAGACACCGCACCAGATCCAACTGATGTTAGGGAGATGACCGTTGAAAGGTACGAGAACGGGCAGAAGAAGTTCGAGGGGCATGTAAACGCAGTAGGACAGAGGGACGGAAAATGGACCTTCTGGCACGAGAGCGGACATAAGTCTTCAGAGGGTTCGTTCAAGAACGGGGTGACAGACGGGTCTTGGACCGTCTGGAACCAAGACGGTTCCGTCGACACCAAAAGAAGCGGCATCTACAAAGCTAGCGTGAGAGTCGCACCCCTCTCCGACAAGTAGCGACTAACCCAACCCAACATCGAGTTGTTCGATTGGTTCTGAGTCTGCT
Source organism: Planctomycetota bacterium (assembly GCA_036338025.1). Taxonomy (GTDB): domain Bacteria; phylum Planctomycetota; class UBA1135; order UBA1135; family UBA2386; genus JAYZDB01. The sequence continues at coordinate 4,789 of JAYZDB010000197.1, read as the reverse complement.
TCTGACCCTTCAAACCGGATCTCAACCAGCTACGATGGGGTGTGCTGCAAAGTTGTTTTGAAACCATGAAGAAGTCGCTCCTCGCTCTCGCTGTTCTCACCACAACCCTGCTCTCGGGATGCCAGGTCATCTACGGCATGTCATCGGACTTTGCGAAGATCAGCCTTGGCATGACCAAGACCCAGGTTATCGAGGTCCTCGGCCATCCAGTTTCAGTCGCGGCTGATGCTGACAAGCGCGAAGAGTCACTGATCTACAAGCGGATGAAGCACTTCTTTTCCGAGTGGCCACGAACCTACGAAGTGGTGCTGCGGTCCGGCAAGGTTGTGCGCTACGGCGAGCAATACAAAGAGCGGAACATCAACCGCTTCTAGATCGCACCCCATCCCCAAGAAGTGTTGCGCTGAGACAGCCCGGTTACTTGCGGCGCCGTTGCGCACCACCGCGACGGCGAGGGTTGGGCGGAGGGGGTGGCTTGCCTTGCCAGAGGTCCGCGAGCCGCGCCTTCTGCTTCTCGATGAAGGCGTCATTGCTTCGGAACCGCGCGTAGAACTCCTTACGGAGCCGGATGAAATCTGGCAGCAAGGATTCGAATAGCTGTGGATCACCCTTCTCTTCAGCCCAGCCCATGATCACCAGGAGGACGCGGTTGAGGCCGGGGTTCCAGGGCCACTTGCCGCCGAGCTTGGTCTTGCACGCGAACATCGCCAAGATCGCCCGGTCCCGCTCGACCCCCGGCTTGGCGGAGATGGCGGTGGACAAGGCCGCTTGCAGCTCAATCGATACCAGGCCCTTCTCCGCCTTGTCGCGCTGAGCTTGTGTCATCGCGCCCCGGCACTTGAGGTACATCGCCCGGTTGGCGACCGGATCGACGAGGGTCCCTATCTCGAGTTTCCTCAAGAACTCCTGGGCCGAGGCGCCGACGGGGTCTCGGCGCTTGCTCTCGATCATTTGCACTCGGGCGACTGCGGCCTTGGCGACAGCTGCCTTGAACCCCACGACGCTGCGCTGCGATGGCCTCGCCAGGATCTCACCGTCTTCATTCATCACCACGATCGTCGGAAAGCCTCGCCCGCCGATCTCTCGGAGCAGGCTGTCCTGTTTGCGCCCCTCGACCCGTGAGGTGACGTGCAGGAACATCGTTTGCTGCTTCGCGAACTGCGCGAATTCTTCACTGGAGAACAGACCGTTCTCCAACCGGATGCAAGGCGGTCAAGGAGCGTAGGAACGGGTGAAGTACCCGAAGATCAGCTTGCCGGAGGCCTTCGACTTCGCCTTCGCGTCCGCCAGATCGGTCTGCCACGCCGTGTTCTTGATCCAGGTACCAGCGAGCTTCTTGGCGAGCTTGTTCTTGAGCTCATCCTGCTTGGAGTCCGGACCCTGTGCTGCGGCCGTGGCACACAGGGTGAATATGAAGGAGACGGCGTAGGCGCGGGGAAGGATCATGATTGCCGCGATCGAACTGATGGATGGAGATTAGAGAGCTGCACACGATATCGTATCGCAGGCAGGCACGCACCTGGAGAACACCCCCATATTGACTGTCCCATGAATGCGACGAACATCCAAGAGAAGCTGGACCTCTTCACTGATCAGTGGTCTCCCAAGAAAATCGGCGAGCTGAACGGTCAGCAGATCCTGCTGGCCAAGATCCAAGGAGAGTTCGTCTTCCACAAGCATGATGATGAAGACGAGCTGTTCATGGTATTGAAGGGCCAGCTCGTTCTAGAGCTGAGAGACCGAGCGATCGTCGTCAACCCTGGTGAGTTCTACACGGTGCCCAAGGGCGTAGAGCACAAGCCGACCGCGGTAGAAGAGACTCACTTGTTGCTGTTCGAGCCCTTGAGCACGAAGCACACGGGAGATGTGAGAGCAGACATCACGGTAGACGCCTACGAAGAGATCTAGCCGGTTCTCTAATGTGTGTGTCACATCAATTCCCACATCGAACAGAGAGCTTCAGCGGTCAGGCGTATCCAAGGCAAAGCGCCACTTCGCGAACTTGCCGGTAATGGCGCAAAGCCTGTTGAGCGGCTAAGTTCATCTCTTCGCCAGATCAAGGTCTTGGCGAATCCGCGACGGAGAACGGCAAGCAATGAGATCGAGCAACATGAAGAGCATCTATTGGGTTCTACTTTCCGTGACAATTGGGATGTCGAGCACGCAGACGGCCAGAGCGAAGAACGTCGCGATGGCACAAGTGCCGCTCACCGAAGCAGGGCAGCAGGATCCGGGGAAGCAGCTTGAGGCGCGCTATGCCAGGCAGCTCGAGGCGCTGAAGGCTGAGCTCAACGAGGCCGTGCCGTCGGTGGACAAGGCGAGGAAAGCCGCGTATCTGAAGGCCCACCAGGCTGAGAGTGCCGCGGAAGCGAAATTGAAAGCCGCCCACAAGGCTCTGGGCGAGGTCACAACGGCAAAAGCTCTGGTGAACCACGCGAAGGGGAAGTGGATCGGTGGCGCGGACAAGGGGATCGGCAAGGCGAAGGAGAGCCTGAGGAAGGCGACAACAAGAGCCGAACGCGAAGCGGCGCGCATGGAATTGGTCAAGTGGCAGGACAACCGGAAGGCCGGGGTCCAGGCTCTTAATGAGCGTCAGGCCGTTCTTGATCAGGCCAAACGCAATGAGCCGAAGATGCTCCGGGCTCTGGCGGCCGCTGAGGATGTCCTTGCCCGGTCGAAGACTCGGACGATGGCGGCTGTCCAGGATCTCGGTGTGCAGTCCTTCCTGTCCAGCGACGAGTTGGATGCCCGGCTGGCGAAGTTCGTCATTTTGTTCGAAGCGACACCGCGTGGTCTGGCCGCTTTTGCACAGCAGGGCAAGGCGCAGGAGGAACTGCTCGTGAAGATGCTGGCCGACAGCGGCCTGATGCTGCAGATGGTCGCGGCGGACGGCGCCCAGAAGGGGGAGTACGGCCGCGCGATGGAGATTTTCGAGGCGATTCGAAAGGCAAGTCCGAGGGCCCAGGAAGGACCACTACAGCGTCTGGCGTTGGCGATCGGTCTGGAGCATGCGGTTCCGGTGAGCCAGAGGAATCCCAAGGCCGAGGCGAACGCGCCCACGACCGTGGACCCCGTGACACGGTACTTCCACTACGAGAAAGCATTCCTCGATGGCGAGTTGGACCCGGGCTTCGGCGGACTGAACGTCTGGGACTACCGGATGGTCGTCAATGGGAACGAGCCGGACCACACGCTCGCCTGGGGCAGAGAGATGCTCCGGAGCTATCGGCCGGACCATGTCTACACCTCCGACGCCCGATGGCGTTTCGTGGGGTTGGTCAGAACCGACATCCGGTACGGGTCGCAGGACAACAAGTACGACAAGCCCGAACTGCAGTTCTTCCAGAACATCCTGATGAATGGCGGTGTGTGCGGCCGGCGGGCGTTCGTGGGACGCTTCATCCTTCGTGCGTTCGGTGTCCCGACCACGGCTCGTCCTCAGCGTGGTCACGCCGCTCTGGCCCGCTGGACCCCCGATGGCTGGGCCGTCTGCCTGGGGGCAGGCTGGGGTTCCGGCTGGACCAAGACCCGCTACGACAGGGACCTGGACTTTCTGGCAACCACGCAGGCTCGGGAAGCCAGGTCGGCGTACCTGCAAGTCAAGCGAGCCCAGTGGATCGGCGACGCCGTGGGCGAAAAGCGCGTCTTCGGCTTCCTCAAGGGTAATCCCGACTTCTGGTATGGCGTGTCGTTGTATCTCCAGCGGGGGATCATCGAGGAACGGAAGGCGGTGACGCTTGCTGCTGTCGGTGAGGAGCTCGGCGAGGCAAACGAATCCAAGGTGAAGTACGCCATCGAAGCCGCGACCGTCACTGAGGGGGATCGCCGAATCGTCGTCGATAGCGATGGTGTGATCACGATTCCGGCGGTCGCCTGCAGCAAGCCGACCAAGAGTACGGGCAAGATCATCTTCATGCCCAGCAACCTCGGCGGAAAGCAGTTGCACTACAGCCGCACCGGTCGTTCCCAGGTCTTCGAGTACACCTTCGACGCGCCAGCCACTGGAAAGTACGTGCTCGCCGCGCGGGTGGTGACGCCCAGTTGGAAGCAGCACCTGCTGGTCTCGGCCAACGCCAAGCAACCGGTCGACATGGCGTTGCCACACACCGTTGGTCTGTGGAGCGTGACGGAACCGGTCGACGTCGAACTGGTCCAGGGTCGCAACGTTCTCCGGTTCACGCACAAGGGCGAGGGTTACGCCAAGGGCTTCACCATCAAGGACTTCACGCTGACGCCCGTGGATTAGGGCCGCGGGGTCGGGGTTCTTGTGGGGACCGGCCGGTAAATCGGGATGTGCAGGGTCCAGGCCCTGGTCACCTACCTTGCCTCGACCGGCGGGATCTTCATTTCCTCGAGCCACACGCTGACGTGTCCTCTCGGGTAGATCTTGGTGCGCGGATGCTTGAAGCGCAGGAAGCTCTTGACGGCGATCGTCACCTTGCCGTCCGCAAACCGCGGGGCAAAGTCACGATAGATGTGCGCGCCCCTCGGCCTGCCACCTTGGCGCTTGTAGACACCGTCCTTGGACTCGGCCAGCAGTTGGCCATCTACATAGAGTGCGAAGCCTTCCCCTGCGTTGACGTGTGCGCTGCCTCCCACCACGATCCGGTATCGATGGCCCTGCTTCAGCTTTGGCACGTCGAAGGTCTGGCGCATCAGCAAGACCTCTTTTTCCCAGAGTGTCCTTGGTGCGGTGCCGCAGCCGCAGAACAAGCTCTGGCAATTCTCTCTGAGCGCGGTTGGCTTGCCATCGAGTTGCCCGAAGGGTGCTGAGCCGGCTTTCCACCCA
>JAYZDB010000196.1:0-5374 GCA_036338025.1 Planctomycetota bacterium | reverse complement strand
GCGCGACCAGCCTGCTAGTTAGCGTCGCGAGCCCCCACAGGCGAGGGACTGTTGACGTTGACTACGCTATTAGGCAGCCAAAGGTACTTGCGGGTTGGCAAGTAAGGTTGTTTCCGGGTTTTTTACGAGGCCACCCGGAACCTCGACACGCAACTCCCGCCGTGACAGCATCCGGTCGATACCGTTCGCCCCCACATTGGAAGTCATGGTTATCGGCCAGGACGGTGGCGAGTGCAAGCCCCCTCCCAATCGAGGTCCGGCCGGCACCACCGAGCTGGCCACCAAGGTCGGCGATCCCGAGCAGGCCGAGAGTTGGCAACGCCGGCTCGACGAACGTTGGGGTTTCTTCATAGCCTCACCTGCCTGGCAATGTTACTTCTGCTGCTGTTCGAGCTTGCTCAAGAACTGCCGTGAGAGTGCATCCTTCCTACTATCCGAATCTCGCGCTGAAGATCCTGAAGTGGCCGATCGCTGTCCTGGCACTCACCGCGCTGCCATTCAGTGTGCTCGCCCTCGGGGACTCCCGCTTGATGAACTTCCGCTTCGGCGACTACCAATGGCTGGTTTATGGGGCTGGTGCCTACTGGCTGTCGTGGTGGCTGGTCTTCCGGCATCGGTTTGCGGGCTCGTATTTCTCGACCTTCGAACACGAACTCACCCACGCGGTATTCGCCTGGGCCACTCTGCATCGGGTCACCGGCCTGACCGTGACCTGGCGCGAAGGCGGGCTGTGTGAATTCGTCGGCTCAGGCGGCAATTGGCTGATATCGATCGCCCCCTACTGGTTCCCAACACTGGTCTGGCCATCCATCGTCCTCAGCTATTTTCTAGATTCGACCGCCCTGCCGACGCTGAATTTCTTGACCGGGGCGGCCATCGTGTACCACGTGACTTCCACCTGGCGTGAAACACATGCAGGTCAAACGGACCTGCAGGAGACGGGCTTCATCTTTGCGTGGATGTTCCTCCCCGCCGCGAACATCACCGTCTATGGGTTCATCTTGCTGCTCGCGACCTCCGGGAGTGATGAGGCCTTCGCCTACCTGGGAGATGTCTGGCGAGACCTCAGCGAATTCGTACTGCAGCAATCCGCACACCTGCTGTGAGACTCAGGTGCAGCTCGACATGGCCCGACCCGGCACTCAGCGCTGGCGCCGCATCTCGCGCCTGGCGTCGCGCTCCTTGATGTCGCGGCGCTTGTCGTGCAACTTCTTGCCGCGGCAAAGTCCCAGCAACAACTTCGCCAGGCCGCGCTCGTTGAAGTAGACCTCCAGGGGCACCAGGGTGAGGCCCTTCTGCATCACCTTGGCTTTGAGCTTGCGGGTCTCGACCTTGCCCAACAGCAACTTGCGCCGCCGGGTCGGGTTGTGGTTCTGGCTGGCATGGTTGTAGGCGTCGATGTGGGCGCCGACCAGGTAGACGGCCTGTTCGTCGATCCGACCGAACGCTTCATCCAGGCTGATGTTGCCGGCCCGCAAGGACTTGACCTCGGTGCCGCGCAGCACCAGGCCGGTCTCGAACTCCTCGAGGACTTCGTACAGGTGGCGGGCCTTGCGGTTGACGGTGATCATCTTGCGATCCGTCGTCCGACCGGTTGCCTTCCCGGCTGCGCTGGCTTTGCCCTTCTTGGCCATCGCCAAGACCTTAGGCAACCGCCGCTCCGTCCAGCAAGCGCCGCGGCAAATCCAGGCGGAAAAGCCCGGCTCAGCCACAACTCACTATTGACCATCGCCATACCATTCCTACCCTCCACCTCCCCATCGGCCCAGGTGGCGGAATTGGCAGACGCGCTAGGTTCAGGTCCTAGTGGGAGTAAAATCCCGTGGAGGTTCGAGTCCTCTTCTGGGCACCATTGACAGCCCTTGTCAGGTGACTGGCAAGGGCTGTTTTGTTTCGATCCCACCCGTGCGAAGCGAACACAACGAGAACGTACCGCTGGCCGAGCCCGGCGAATTCCAGCCGCTGCGATTCGGTCAGGATCTGGTCGTCGATCCGCCGGTGGTGCTCGCACCAATGGCCGGCGTCACCAACGCTCCCTACCGGGTGCTGTGCCAGGAACTGGCCGGCGGCGATTGCCTGTTCGTCAGTGAGATGATCACCGCCCGCGGGTTCGTCGAGGGACACGAGCAAACCCGCAAGCTGGCGCGCTTCGACCCAGCCGAAAAACGCAAGAGCATCCAGCTCTACGGCACCCACCCGGAATCCCTGGCTGAGGCGAGCAGGATCCTGACCCAGGAATGGGGCGTCGACCACATCGACATGAACTTCGGCTGCCCGGTACGCAAGATCACCAGCAACGGCGGCGGCAGCGCCATCCCGTTGCGCCCACGCCTGATGGCGAGCCTGGTCCGCGCCGTCGTACGGAACGCCGACCGGGTGCCGGTCACCATCAAGTTCCGCATGGGGATCGACGAAACGCTGCTGACCTTCCTCGATGCCGGCCGGGTCGGCCAGGAGGAAGGTTGCTCGGCGGTCGCGCTGCACGCCCGCACCGCTGCCCAACTGTATTCCGGCGAAGCAGACTGGCAGGCGATCGCAGAGTTGAAATCCGCGCTGCAGATCCCGGTACTCGGCAACGGCGACATCTTCGAGGCCTTCGATGCCCTGCGCATGATGCGCAAAACCGGCTGCGACGGCGTAGTCATCGGGCGCGCCTGCCTGGGTCGCCCTTGGATGTTTCGGGAATTGCGTGACGCCTTTCGCGGCGTCGAGCCGGCCGAGCCGCCAGCGCTGGGCAAGGTCGTCGAGATCGCGCTGCGCCATGCCGACCTGCTGGTCGATTTCTTCGGTGAGCACGTCGCCATGCAGCACATGCGCAAGTACCTCAGCTGGTACACCAAGAGTTTCCACGGCATGGCGAAGGCCCGGCCGGCGCTGCAACTGGTCAACACCCGAGCCGAACTCTCCGACCTGCTGGCGGAACTACCCGCCGACCTGCCGTTTCCTGCCGCCGGACTACGGGTCAAGCGCTGCAAGGCCGGCAACACGCAGAAGGTCAGCTTGCCGCAGGGCTTCCTCGACGACCGCCTCGACGAGAGGCCACTGTTTTGCGATCCAACCGATGACGAAGGTCCCAGCGGCGGCTAGTCCCGAACCATCGTCGAGCCGGCTTCCGACAAGATCAGGCCAGCACTTTGAAACGAGGTCCCGATCGGCACTGCCCGGCGACCAAAAGCCCAGAATCCGGGTCAGGTCCGCCCGGAACTGGGACACACGGCCGACCGTTCCTGGGGATTCGGATCCGAGGTAACTGCGACGTGATCGGTCGTTTCGACCCCGAGCCAACTCCAAAACCCCAGACCCCCGGGGATTGAACCGCTGCCAGGGGATGTTTTGTGGTCAGACCGGGGTGCTGGGACTGTCCTGGCCCCAATCCTATGGGATACTAGTGGGTGACGTTTCGAACCTCACCTCATCCAGCCGACCTTCACCTCGTTCAGCCATGAGAATCAACCGCATCACAGCTCTCACCGCCGGCGCCCTCGCCGCGGTCTGCATCTCTCCAGCACTCGCGCAGGGCGACTTCGACTACGACAGCTCGAGTCCTGCGACCTTTGGCAAGACCCTCAAGCTCGACTACAAAGGCGCGCCTGCTGGCAAGCCTATGATGTTCATGCTGTCGCTAAACGGCGGCCCCGTGCCTCTCAAGCTGATGTTTGGCGGCAACGATCCGCGCAGCATCTCGGTCGGCGTCGACCTGGTGGCGGCGTGGTTGCTGATCGGAACCGGGCCAGGCGGTGGCAGCATCCCGGTGCTGGTCCCGACACTCCCGGCACTGGCTGGCATGCATCTGCACCTGCAGATGATGACTGGTGGTGGCTCTGGTCCGCACATCATCGACAAGCTCTCCAACAAGATCGTGGTGATTCCTGGCCCGGCCAGTACCACCACCACCCTGCAGGCACAACTCGGCGATGGCCGTTCGCCTCGGGGTCCTGGTCGCGCCATGATGGCGGTCTTCCCGATTCCGAACTCCAAAGGCAAGTTCATGCTGGCTGGCGGCGGAACCGGCAACATCCTCGGCGCCAACGGCCTGAAGACTACGGAGATCTTCGACTCGCGTACCAACACGGTCAAGCCAGGTCCCGACATGAACATGGCTCGCGCCCTCGCCACCTTCACCCAGCTCAAGGACGGCCGGGTCTTGTTGGCTGGTGGCGTCGACACCGTCGGTGACCCCACCAACACCTGCGAAATCTACAACCCCGCGACCAACACCTTCACCTCTACCGGCTCGATGGGATCCAAGCGCGCCGGCCACGCCGCCGCCCTCCTCAACGACGGCCGGGTCCTGGTGGTCGCTGGCACGCGAGAACTCAAGGACGTCGCCAAGGCGATCACCGGCCTGCTCAGCAGCGCCGAAATCTACAACCCGGCGACTGGCAACTGGTCGGGCACGGGTTCGATCGCCAACGCCGTACTAGGCCCCTCGCTCACCACCCTCACCAACGGCAAGGTCCTGGTCGCCGGCGGCGCCAGGGTCAACACGATCTTCGGCATCCCACTGTCGGTCACCTCGCTCAACACCTGCCAGCTCTACAACCCGTCGAGCGGCTCCTGGTCCGGCACCGGTAGCATGCGAAATGATCGAGCGGTGCACAGCTTCGATACCCTTCGGCTCAGCAACGGTCGAGTCCTGGTGACTGGCGGCGTGAAGGTCAACATCGCGCCACTGATCCCACCTCCTGCGAACTTCGCTGGCGCTACGGCGATGAAGCAGTGTGAGTACTACGACCCGAACTCCGGTTCCTGGGTCAGCCTGCCGGATATGTCCATCGAGCGGACCGGACACAGTGTCACCCAGACCCGCAGCGGTATCGTCATCATCGCGGGCGGCGCCAAAGGTGCCATCGACGCCGCGATCTCTACGACGTCGATCCAGGAGTTCAACCCCAGCTCCAACAGCTTCGTGGGGAGTTACAACATGAAGACCCAGCGCGCCACGCAAGGGTCTGCCTTGACCCCGAGCGGTGCCATCGTGCTGTTTGGCGGCACGATCAGCTCCACAGCCACGACCACCCTGCACTCGATCGAGATGATCCACCGATGACCTAAACCGGAAACCCCCGGGGAAACCCGGGGGTTTCGTTGAGGTGACCAGACGCTGTGACTAACCTCCGCGTATGAGGGCTGCCTAAGCGGCACGCCCGGTTCCCACAAAATCCGCGACGAGCGAAATCCCATAGACCCCAAGAACATCTGTCCATCTGGACTCGATCTGCACCGACTTGACTCGGACGCAGTCCGGTCCATCCAACGCCTGGGAGACCGCGGCTTCGACTCATACCTGGTCGGTGGCTGTGTACGAGATCTCCTGCTCGACCGTGACCCAAAGGACTTCGACATCGCGACGGAGGCCCGACCCCAGCAGGTC
>JAYZDB010000195.1:0-13774 GCA_036338025.1 Planctomycetota bacterium | reverse complement strand
TGGTCGAGAGGATCGAACTACAACGGGCGGTCAGCACTGGTCTCAAGAGTTTTGAAACACGTACTGGACAGATAACCGAGAACCAGCTGATCAGTAGCCCGTCCCTGACCGCCCTCTGGTACAAAGAAGTCCAGACGCCCTACAAGAACCTGCTGGCAAACGTCCAGAGTGATGAAGTTGGCAGCGGTGGTTGCCTGCCACGCGCTGGATTCGTGGCACTCGTTGGTTCGATGCAGGCGAAGCTGAAGGCGGGGGACCTCGAAAGCGTGGTCGCACAATACTCGCAGGTGGAGTCCCGCCTCGGGGTGGCGAAGAGCAGCAAGCTCTACAATCTCCGCCTGCGGATCGAGGGTCTGGCCACGCAGGCGAAGATCGCACTCGAGTTCAGCGCGATTCCGCTCGCGATCAGTGGCGTGATCGTGCAGCAGAAGCGTAAGTCCGGGGTGATCCTGAATAACGTCGTCTACGAAGAAGGTGAGTACATCAATGAGAACCTGTTCGTGAAGAGGGTTCGAGATGATGAGGTTCAGTTCGTCTACAAGGGTTTCACCTTGGTCAAGACTTGGTGAGTCCTGCAGGACCTTCCAGTTTGCCAGCGCCTAGGAGTCCAGGGAGGTCGCATGCCGGCTTGCCAGGCGGGCGGATTGCGCTGTCTGGGTGGTCTGGGGTCCAAGGCCCGCAGCCCTCGTTCACGCTGGTTCCCGCCTGGATTCCGAATGGCCGCCCCTGGGGTATTCAGCGTCGGGAACCGGGCAGCAGCCACAGGATGTTGCGGTCGCTGGCCGGCGTCCTGTCGATCCACCGACTCCAGGCAAATCTCCCCTGCGAAGGGCACTTGAATCGCTACAGGTGGGTGCCGGGGGGCGACGAAGGAAGGGTTACAGCTTCGGCGCGGGCGGTTGTTCCGGCTACTGCACCGATTTCGGGGCGCTCAGAAACATCTCCTCCCCACATCGGGAAAGGCCAATGACACAGGTAAGAATTCCAATCATCTCGACTATGGCCCTCCTGGGGCTGTGTATCTGCAGTCCCATCTCGGCTCAGACGGAGAACAAGGATCCTGGCAAGGTGCAGGGTGAGGTTTCGACGCGGACTCCGGGCAGCAAGAGCATGTTGTTGACCCTCAAGCTCAAGGACCGGTCCCTGCAGGACGTCGTGGAGTCGATCCGTCGCAAGGTCGGGGTCAACATCATCTTGCAGGATGATATTGAAGAGACGGTGACGATCGAGCTTATGGAGGTGGAGTGGCGCACCGCACTGGACCTGGTCGCGGAGAAGGCTGGCTGTGTCGTCGTCGAGAAGGGACGCCACCTGCTGACCGTCGAGAAACCGCCGCGCGTCTACTTCGCGTTTGACAACACGCCGATCCAACAGGTGATCGACACCATCGCGAAGCTGTCGGGTGCCAACATCGTGATTTCGCCAGAGGTCCAGGGTTCCATTACCCTGCGCCTACGCAACATCCCGTGGCGCGATGCCCTGGAGGCAGCCTGCAAGACTCTCGGTTACGCAGTCATCGAGGAAGACCGGGGGATCTTGCGGGTCGTTCCGCGCTCCAGCCTCCGAGAAGACCTGGTCACCAGGAGTTTCCAGCTGCGCTTCGTGCGCCCGAAGTCTCGCTACGTGCCGATCATCAATTCGCCGTACGTCCGCAACACTGCAACGCAGACGCCCGACAGTGAGTTTGAGTTGATCGCTGCATTGCAACGGGTCTTGACCCCGGAACTCGGCACTCTCGAGTACTTCGAGGGCAAGAACATCATCATCGTCAAGGACATCCGGCCGGTGATTGACGAGATCGAGGCGATCATCAACCAGATCGACGTCGAGCCAGCCCAGATCTTCATCAATGTCGGTTTTGTCACGACCTCGAACCGGGACGTCCTCAGCTACGGGATCGATATTGGTTCAGGTGGCTGGAACGCTGGGATCGGACTGGGTCAGATTCCGACGCGTCTGCCGTTCAACCTCGGCGCCGGCGGCCTTGACGACAAGTTGATCGCCAACGATAGCGGTACGGGACCGTTCGCCGACGGCAGCCAGAATCCCACTGGCGCGACCACGATCCCGAATGTGATATTCGGCGCTCTGAACCTGACCGAGGTCACCGCTGCGTTGCGCCTGCTGGAGCAGGACGTCCACTCAGAAATCGTGCAGGCACCCAAGATCGTTGCTCTCGATCACCAGGAGGCGACGATCTTCGTCGGAGAAACAGTTCGTTATGCTCAGGCCCGTGCCGAACAGGGTCAGGCTGGCGGTCTGCAGCTCGTTGTCGAGGAGGCTCCGAACTCGCCGGTCAGTGTTGGTTTCCAGTTGCTGGTCGTGCCGCACATCGTGCCGGGCACCGACAAGATCGTGATGGATATCATCCCGCAGTCCGATGCCTTGTCGGGCACTGGCTCGACCCAGCTGGCGCCTGCCGGTTTCGATGTCTTTACCGTTGGGTCGGGCACTGGCGAAGGCCAGATCGCTCTGCCGAGGGTTTCTTCGAGCACCATCGCCACCCAGGTCCTGCTCCGCTCGGGTCAGACCGCGGTGCTCGGCGGCCTGATCACGGATACCATCTCGGATACCGTCACCCAGGTGCCCCTGCTCGGCGACATCCCACTGCTGGGTTGGCTGTTCAAGCACAAGACCTCCAACAAGGTCAAAACCAGCCTGATCGTGTTCGTCACCCCACAGGTGATCAGAAGCCCGGAAGAGGTCCAAGAGGGCGTTCGGAAGCTGATCCGGGAGCGTGAGGAGATGATCGAGTCCGAACTCAACAGTATTTTTGGCAAGTAGTTGTGGGCAATTACGGGGTGGGGACCGGGGTCGGGGCTGGCTGGGTCTCCTCGATCGGTCGTTGTGGCTGGCCGCGGTCTGCCGTATACTCCGGCCAGCGCCATGCCAGGCCTGGCCAGACCCCCTGCGATCGCCTCCGGCATGATCCCGCTTCCCGTCCCTCGTATTTTCCACGGTGGTCGGCGGGTTGGCGCGCACACGTGAAGTTCAGATGTCGTTTTTCACTCTTTCGCCTGCTCGCACCGGTGTTCGATTAGACCGGTTCTGCGGATCGTCGTTCGCCAACGCGGCCATCGCGTTGGTCGGCGAAGCGGTAGGTGGGGCCCAGAGCAAGTCGCTCGGATGCTCCCCGGCAGCGCTGTGGAGACGACTCGTCCAGTTACCCGGAGTCAACGAGGAAGCGAGATGCCGTCGATCGGCATCCCTCGCCGCCGGAATCGTGCAGTTCGTGGGGCAAGAGCCCCATCACCAGGGTCGATGTCGAGCGGGTCAAGCGGATCCGCCGAGGCCCCTAGTACTGCCGGAGACCGTCGCGAGAACTGCGACCTCGAGCCGCGCTGGCTATGCCAGCGAGCAAGCGATTGAGGAATCAACCAGTGAAGCGAATGCTTATCAATGCCATCGACGCCGAAGAGAGTCGGATCGCGGTGGTGGAGGACGGAGTCCTTCAGGAACTCCATGTCGAGATCGCGAATCGCGAGACGTACCTCGGCAACATCTATAAAGGTCGCGTAGTCAACATCGAGCCGAGCATCGGCGCCGCTTTTGTGAATTTTGGCGGTGCGAGCAACGGCTTCCTGCACATCTCGGATGTGTTGCCAGCCTATGGCAAGGAGGAAGTCTCGCTCGAGGACATCATCGATGGCCGGGCACGTGTGTCTGGAGAGGACGGTCCCGACGCTGTGCGGTTGGTCCTTGATGATACCGACGCCGATCAACCGGCCGACGTCGAATTCGACGACGATGACGTCGATGGGGCCCGCGAGTCGGATGATGACGAGGACGAGGTTGAGCCAGATGCGGCACCCGCGAAGAAGACGCGGAAGAGAGCCGCGAAGGCCGAAGTCGAAGAGCCGGAAGATTCGTTGCCAGCCGATGAGGATCCCGTCGTCGAGGACTGCGATGCGGACGAGGTCGATACCGCACCCGAGGATGACGAGGTGCTCGCTGTCCCGTCCGCCGACGCGGAACCCGTAGCTGGTCCTGGGGAACCTGACGAGGATCCTGCCGACGAAGGCAGGAAGGACGATGACGTTCCCGGTGTCGCGGATGCTGCTGGCGATGAGGGTCCGGTCTTCTTCATGGCCGCCGGCCGGTCGCGGTCGCGTGGCAAGAGTGAGGCTGCCACCGTCGATCCCGCTGCCAGGGGTCGCGGTGGGCGCGGTGGGCGGTCACGTCGTCCGAGTCCACGAGACCGGACTCCCAGGGTGCCGATCGAGGCCATGTTGAAAAAGGGCCAGGAGGTCATCGTGCAGGTCACCAAGGAAGGTATCGGAGCCAAGGGTCCGACGCTTACCACCTACGTGTCCCTGCCAGGTGGGTGCCTGGTCTTGATGCCAAGTCTGCCCAAGTGCGGGGTCTCTCGTAAGATCGCCAGCGACAAGGAACGTCGCCGCCTCAAGAAGATCGTCCGCGAGTTGGATGAGACCGGCAAGGGCGGTCTCGGGTTCATCGTTCGTACTGCCGGCGTCGACAAGACGCGTGACGAACTCGAGCGCGATCGTGACTATCTCAAGAAGATCTGGGAACTCGTCGCGCAGCGACTGCGGGTCACTCGCGCCCCTGCTCTGCTGTATCAAGAGTCCGATCTGGTCCTCAAGGCGATGCGTGACCTGTTTGCACCTTCCATCGATGAGGTCGCGATCGACTCGAAGGACGTGTTCCTCCGGATCAAGGACTTCACCGAGAAGTTGATGCCACGGATGGCGGACCGCATCAAGCGGCACGAATCGACCACCCCGATCTTCCACGCGTTTGGGATCGAGGCGGACCTTCAGACCCTGTACCAGCCCCGGGTGGAGTTGCCGAGTGGCATCTCGATCGTGATCGATCAGACCGAGGCCCTGGTTGCAATCGATGTCAACTCGGGCAAGTTCAAGCCCGGCACCAATTTCGAGGAATCCGCCTACCGGACCAACATGGAGGCGATCTCGGAGATCTCCCGGCAGCTGCGTTTGCGGGACCTCGGCGGTGTGATCATCATCGATTTCATCGATATGACCACCGAGAAGCACAAGCGCGGCGTCGAGCGGAAGTTGATCGACTGCATGCGTGGCGACAAGGCCCGCATCAAGATCGGCAAGATCTCGCCGTTTGGGATGATGGAGTTGACTCGTCAGCGGGTTGGCCCGGGTCTCAAGCGGACGGTCTTCAACACCTGTAGCCACTGTGATGGAGCTGGCCTGAGCCGCACCGTGCAGAGCAAGGCACTGGCCGTGTTGAGAGACGTCCGGGCGATCTTGCAGCTGAAGGGATTTTCGGTCTTGCAGGTGTTCGTCGCGCCGCCGGTGAACGACTACCTGGTCAACTTCAAGCGCCGGACCCTCCTCGATCTGGAGGAGCAGCTTGGCAAGTCCATCCTGGTCAAGGCCGAGCCGTCCTACCCGGTGGACGTGGTGCACTACCGATTCCTGACCGCCGATGGGCGCGAAGCGCAGGTGGTGATCCCCGCCGGGCTGGGGGTCAAGCTCTAGCGAGGCCCTGACGAGGGTCTGACCCGCACTGGCCGCTCCCGACTTCGGTCGGGAGATGGCGCCAGGGGGCTCGAATCTCTTGATTCTCGGGGGGTTGGGGCTACCATCCTGCGCCCTTTGCCCTGCGTCTGGCCGGAATTCAAGGGCCCGCGCGGCTCAACCGACCGACCTGCAAACCAACCGAGCATCCGATGTACGCCGTTGTCGACGATCGCAATCAGCAGTTCCGCGCCGAACCCGGTCAACGGGTGCAGCTCCCTCACAACGAGTCCTGGGAGCCAGGCGCCACGGTGACATTCGACAAGGTCTGCCTGGTGACCGGCGATCAGGCCCAGATCGGAGCGCCCTACGTGGATGGTGTGTCGGTCACCGGCACCGTCGTCGGTATGGTCAAGGGCCCCAAGCTGGTGGTCCAGAAGATCCGGCGTCGTAAGAATAGCCGGCGCCGTACCGGGTTCCGGGCCCGTTTCACCGAAATCAAGATCGATAGCATCGAAGGCGTTTAGCAATGGCACATAAAAAGGGACAAGGCTCGACTCGGAACGGCAGCGACTCCAACCCCCAGTTCCGCGGCGTCAAGCGTTTCGGTGGTGAGGCGGTGACCGCCGGCACGATTCTGGTTCGCCAGTGTGGCACCCGGTTCAAGCCCGGCAAGAACGTCAAGCGTGCCAACGATGACACGCTGTTTGCCCTCAAGCCCGGCACCGTTCGATTCACGGAGAACCGGCGCATCCATATCGATCTCGCCCAGGCCTAGCGGGAGCTACAGGCTGATTCGGCCGGAGGTTCGGGGCCATGTTCCTCGACGAGTATGAGTGCACGATGGTCGGTGGTGTCGGCGGGCAGGGCTGCTGCTCGTTCCGTCGCGAGAAGTACGTTCCACGAGGCGGTCCCGACGGCGGTGACGGTGGTCGCGGTGGCTCGGTTGTCCTGATGCCGACCATCCATCGCAACACCTTGTACCACCTTGGTGGTTCCCGGGTGTATAGCGCGGACAAGGGGCAACAGGGCGGCAGTTCGGACTGTTTCGGGCGCAAGGGTGACGACCTGATTCTCGAAGTACCGGTTGGAACCGTCGTCCTCGACGCCGGACACGGCAACGTGCTGCGGGATCTCGATCAGCCGGACGAGCCATTCGTGGTGGCCCGGGGCGGTAAAGGTGGCCGAGGCAATGCCAGGTTCAAGACCGCCACCAACCGCGTGCCGCGGACCTGGGAACCGGGTGGCCCCGGCGAGGAGCGCGCAGTGCGTCTGAGCCTCAAGCTGATCGCCGATGTCGGCCTGGTCGGTCTGCCCAACGCCGGCAAGTCGACCCTGGTATCGACTCTCTCCAAGGCCCGACCCAAGATCGCTGATTACCCGTTCACGACCCTGGAGCCGCACCTCGGAATCGTCGAAGGACGGGGTGATGCGACCTTCGTGATGGCAGATATTCCTGGGCTTATCGAGGGCGCTCACCAGGGCAAGGGACTCGGTGACAAGTTCCTACGCCACGTCGAGCGCACCCGGGCGCTGCTGCACCTGGTCGATGTGTCCGACGCTGCCGAGGCAGAACCCGTCGAGTCCTACCGCGTGATCCACCGTGAACTCGCTGGCTACTCTGCGGATCTGGCTGCGCGGCCGACCCTGCTGGTAGCGACCAAGGTCGAGGATCAGGCTGGGCTGGATCGGGCGAAGGCGTTCCAGGTAGCGGCGGGGCAGCGGGTGTATCCGATCTCCGCCGCCACCAATCGCGGGCTGGGACGCCTGATCGACGCCATAACGTCGCTGCTACGGGAGCGATCCGACTGAGCGAGATTAGGGGACCAGGATCCGTGCATCTGTGGGCCGTCGTGTGCCGATAGATGACGCAATGAGCGGAGAAATTACCAAGCAGCCGAGTCTCAATGGCTTCCTGCACCTCATGGTCGAGGAAGGCGCTTCGGATCTCATCTTGAAGGCTGGTGGTTGCCCGGCGATACGGGTCACCGGCGGCATCCGCTTCGTCGGGGATACACCCTTGGGCCACGACCTGATGGTCTCGTATCTCGAGCAGGTGCTTGAGCGTCGAGGGCTGGAGGAATTCAAGCGGGTCGGGGCTACGGACCGGGCGCTGTCGATCCCGGGCGTCGGTCGTTTCCGTTGCAATGCGTTTCATCAGTGCGGAGATGTCGGGATGGTGTTTCGCAGCGTGAAGAGCGCCATTCCCTCGTTCACGGACCTGAATCTCCCGGCCGATCCGCTGCAGCACCTCGCTCAGCGCAGGCGCGGGTTGGTGCTGGCGACCGGGATCGCGGGCGCCGGCAAGTCGACGACTCTGGCGGCGATGCTGGAGTACATCAACCGCAACGCCAACAAGCACATCATCACGATCGAGGATCCAATCGAGTTCCTGTTTGAGGACCGCTGTTCGATCATCAATCAGCGTGAGATCGGGACCGATGCCCCGTCCTTTCCCGAGGCCCTGCGTTCGGCAGTCCGGCAGTCGCCGGACGTGATCCTGATCGGCGAGATGCGGGACCGTGATACCGTGGAAGCCGCGATCAACGCGGCCGAGACCGGCCACCTGGTGCTGTCGACCTTGCACACGGTCAACGCGGTGCAGACGGTCGAACGGATCGTCACCTTCTTCGAGCCGCACCAGCACGACCTGGTCCGTATGCAATTGGCGCTCAACCTGTCTGGCGTGATTTCCCTGCGCCTGATCAACACCCCGGATGGTCGATCGATGATCCCGGCCTGCGAGCTGCTGATGAACACGCCGACAGTTCGTGATCTGCTGCAGCGTGGCCAGACACGTAACCTGCCCAAGGCCCTGGAGGAGGGTGGTGGGATGTACGGGACGATGACCTTCAACCAGTCCCTGATCCGTCTGTTCGAGGCGGGGAACATCTCGATGGATGACGCCTTGGCAGCCTCGGACAGCCCGGATGAGTTGAAGATGCAGATGCGGGGCATCTCCGCCGGTGGAAACATCAGCAGCGGCTCCAACCTGCCGACCTGCTAGTCCCGCGGGGCGATGTCGCGAAACCGTCCCGGCGGATCTTGGGCCATTCGGACACAATCTGTGGGAATATGTAGGCCAGCCGCCCGTCCATCCAGGGTGGTCCCGATGCCAGCGGTTTTGCCTGTACGGGATTTTTCGCTAAGCTGATGCCAATTATGAAGCTACCGATCAACCCCATGCTGCATCTGATCTCGCTCGGCGCGGTTGGTGGCATGGTCATGGCAGGCTTGCAACTGAAGGAACACGGGGCTGAGTTCAAGCGGTCCGACGGTGGCCAGGTCAAGGAGGTCAAGAGCCTGCGAGCCAGGTCCAAGACCAATTCGGCCGGCTCGGGTGGTTGGAACTACAGGTCTTCGGAGTTCTGGATGCAGCTGAGTGACGCCAATTTCACCGGCAGGGTCAGGCCCGAAGACAAACCGGAGGTCAAAGATCCGGATGCCGAGAAAAAGCCGCTGCCCGGGGTCATTGACCTCAACGACATCTTGCACGTGATCGCGATCACCTACGGGGATGGCTTGAATGGGGCAGTTGTCAATTACTCGGCTTCTGTCGAGGTGCCCGACGAGTTCAGGATCGACCCAAATGTCAACGTGATCAATACGATTCCGGAAGGTCGCCGCCGGCGCTCGAAGACGCCGCGGGTGCCGACCCGATCGGTCGCGTCCTCTCCGCCGCACCACATGAAGATCGGTGATCCCCTCTGGGCGCCATACGAACACGTCTTCTTGCACGGAATCGCTACCGATGCGTCGGAGGTGGACTTCGAACTCCGAATCGCCAAGGGTGACAATCCCGAACAGAAGAACCTGGTGCAGACGCTCCTGAAGAACCAGCTAGGTTTGCCGGCTGAGATCCTGCAGAGCCTCGTCAAGGGCAAGCCAAAGCCGAAGTCCGATTCGGACGACAAGGGTGACGCGACAAAGAAACCCGATGACGGGTCTGGTTACCAGTGGGTCGACCAGCCGACGACCTTCCTCGACAAACGCGGCAACGTCAACATCAGCAAGAAGGACTCCCAGTGGTTGAGTCGCGATGGCGGGCAGATCTTCAACGAAGATGTCCACATGCGTGATTACTCGTCGGGCTCCGGTAACCGCAAGGTCCGAGGGATTCAGCTCCGCAAGCTCAGTCCACGGGTGCGCCAGTTTGGTGCCCAGGAAGGCGACGTAGTGATTTCGATCAACAACGCACCCGTCAAGGGCATGGCGTCCGCCAAGCGATTGGGGCGACGCCTCTACAACAAGGGTGTGCGTTCGTTTCGGGTCGAGATCATGCGTAGAGGTGAGCGTCAGACCCTCTACTACCACCTGAAGAAGGGCCAGTAGTCGGGTGGCCGGGTGACGCCAGGCCTGCTCACCCTGGATCGCGGGAATTCCTGCCTCGACGCGATGTTCCATTGCGATCCCCCCGAACGCAGGCGTCTGGATCCAATGGATATGAGTGCGGCATTCTCCTGGTCGTCCCCGCCACTGCGCGTGGTGGGCCTGACCGTGATCCCGGGTGGCTTGGACGCCTGTGTACCATTTGTCCGTGCCGAAGGCCTGCACCTGGAGCTGGCCGGCCGCGACCTGCAGTGTCCACTGGAAGTCGCCTACCCCGATCCCGCCAGCCTTGGTGTCGATCGCTGGGTCGGGGCCGTCGCGGCCCGCGAGCGGTACGGTACCGCGGTGGTGGTTGACTGTGGCACGGCCTTGACCATCAATTTGGTCACCGAAGACGGGGTGTTTCACGGTGGTGCGATCGCGCCGGGACCTCACACCATGGTCAAGGCCTTGGCAACCCATGCGCCGGCTTTGCCGCATGTCGACCTTCAAGGTGACGCAACCTTGCCGGCCACGGACTCCGAGTCGGCGGTGAACGCCGGGGTCGGGGTCGGATTCTGTGGCATGGTCGAGGCCCTCGTCGATGCTTGCCTTGGGGCCGTCCCGGTCACCGATGCGGCGCTCGTCCTCACTGGCGGAGGCGCGCCGGTCTACCAGCGATTCGGGACCCGGCCACATCACTTTGAACCCGATCTGATCCACCAGGGCCTTCGATGCTTGGCGGCACGACCTTCGAACTCCTGACGCCACGTGGTCACGGCGGTGTCGCGGTGATTGCGGTGCACGGCGAGCAGCGCTGGCAGCGGGTGGCAGAGTTGTTCCAAACTGCCGAGGGTCGGCCGGTCAGGCCAACCGCCGGGCCGCAGTTGGTGACCATGTATCTCGATGGCCAGGCGACCGATCAGGTCCTGCTGGTTGACCGGACGGCCCGGGCATGTCTGGAGGTCCACATGCACGGTTCGCCAGCGGTTGTGGCCGGGTTGGAAGAAGCGGTCGGAGGGTGGGTCGAGAGTCTGCCGATCGACTCACGCCAGCGGATCCTGGAGACCGCCCGCAGCCGTGCCCAGCTGGGCCTGTGTCTCGAGCAGGCGGAACTCGACTTCGAGGCGCAGTTAGAAGATGCGGCTGGCGATGCCGAGGCCTTGCGCGCCATCGACCGGCGATCGGAGGTGGCACGTGCCCAACTGCTTCCCTGCCGTCTGGTGATCTGTGGATCCCAGAACGCGGGCAAGTCGACCCTGATGAATCGGCTGTTGTTCCAGGAGCGGGTTCTGACCGGCGATCTGCCAGGTCTGACCAGGGATCCGGTCCGGGAAATCGCAGTGCTCGGCGGCTATCCGTACGAACTCATCGATACCGCTGGCGAGGGTGATCCGGATTCGGACATCGACTGGCACGCCCTCGAACGGGCGCGACGGGAGCGGACCGGGGCACTGCGCCTGCTGGTGGTGGATGGGACATGCGGCCCGAGCGACGTGGATCGTGGGCTTCGTGATGAGCTTAGCCTGGTGGTCCGGAGCAAGGATGATCTGGTGTCCGCCGACTGGCCGGTGGATTTTCCAGCGGACTTGCGGGTCAGCTGCCTCGATCCCATGACTGCGACGGCGGTCCGGACCGCGATCGGGGAACAGCTCCGCAGGTTTCGACGACTGCCGATGGCGGGACCGGTCGGGGGAGGAGCGGCGCTTACGGACCGCGAGATCGCCCTGTTGCGGACGGCCCTTGCGCGGCACGAACCGCCGGCAGTCTGAACTCGGGATCAGTAGCAACCAGGCGCTCAAACCCTTAAGAATAGGCGGATGCCGGTGCCTGTGAAGCGTGACCTGATCTCTATCGATGACCTGTCGTGTGCAGAGATCCTGGAGCTGTTCGAACACGCGGACGCATTTCGCGAGGATTTGAACGGCTGGTCGCACGTCTGTCGCGGACTGATTCTCGCGGCCTTGTTCTTTGAGCCGAGCACCCGAACCAGGCTGAGCTTCGAGTCGGCCATGCTCCGGCTCGGAGGCGGTGTGATCACGGTGCCAGAAGGCCAGTCGAGCAGTAGTGCGAAGGGTGAGACCTTGGCGGATACGGTCCGCGTGGTGGGCGGCAGCTATGCGGATCTGCTGGTGGTGCGTCACCCGCGGGACGGCTCGGCCCGGGTCGCAGGGCGCTACGCCCAGGTGCCCGTCATCAACGGTGGCGATGGCGCCCATGAGCACCCGACCCAGACCCTGTGCGATCTCTACACCTTGTGGCGGGAGCGCGGTCGTCTCCAGGGCTTGGACGTCGTGTTGTGTGGCGACCTGCGTTACTCCCGGACCATCCATTCGTTCGCCTATGCCTTGGGGCGGTTCGGAGCCAACATCATCACGATCCCCTACCCGGGCTTTGAGATGCCCCAGTACGTTCTCGAGCGTCTCAACCGTGAGTTCGGCGTGAAGGCTACCAGCGCTTCGATGGGGGATCTGCAGGACATCGTCGGCGCCGAAGACACCGCCGCGGCGGCCTACCTGACAGCGAGTCGGCCGCACCAACAGGCCTTGTTTACGGAATTGACCGAGCGACATATCGACCGGATCGATGCGATCTACATGACGCGGGCGCAGCGGGAGCGCCATGGCAGTGGGCAAGCTGCCGAGGGCTACCCACGCCTTTCCGGCGACAATTTGCGCTCGGACATGTTCCGCGACACCCGGGTGATGCATCCACTGCCACGCCTCGACGAGATAGATCCGTCGCTCGATGGCGACCCGCGTGCTGTCTACTTCCGGCAGGCGGAACTCGGTGTGCCGATCCGCATGGCACTGATGGCTTTCCTGTTGGGCAAGATCCAGCTGCAATCGAAGGCACCGCTGCAATCAAGCAACCCGGTGTATCTGTCAAGCGTGGGCGGCTTCCGGTGCCGCAACGAGCGATGTATTACAGCTGGTGAAGGCAGACGATACCTGTCGCCGGAGTTTGTAGTGCTCAAGGACGAGCAGCCCCTGCTGACCTGTGTCTACTGTGGGAAGGATGCCAGGCCGGGGGTGATCGGGGACCAGGTGAACCAGGTGTATGGGCTGCCGGCGTCTGCCTGGGCGGGTGCGCTTGCCCAGGGTGACATCGTGTATTTCGCCACCGAGGAACAGGCCCGCGTGGCCGGTTTTCTGCCAGAAAAACCGGCGTGAAAATCGCCGATTCTGGATCGTGAGAAACCCCGCCGGCAAGCTGCCAAGCATTCCGGCGGGCCGGGGCCGGGTTTTTGAGCGGGATCGCACGCTGGACCTTGGCAAGCCGCTCAAAACCGCTCCCGACCCGCCAAGCAGAAAGAATTATAACATATGTGATAGTAGTAATTTAGGATCTAATTGCTGGGCTGGGTGCGCTGGCATGGTAGTTGATTCCCAGTAGTCTCGATGCTGCCCCGATGCGAATGTCTACCCCCCCCAGGCCTCGACCCGGGCATGCAGGACACGCTACCATTCCCTGAGACCAGGTCTGACCTGGGCCCGGTGCCTTCGGTCCGGCCTTGTTCAGACCCCACACCCCTTTCCGTGGCTCGTAAGCTGCGTTCCTATTCCGGCCATGATTGGCTACAAGTCAGTTCCAAACCACGAGCTCCGTGGTGCTTCGACCGTCGATTGTGCGGCCGGGGCAACTCGGCCCGTCGTGGTTACTCCCGCACCAGTCCCCCAACCCATACACCGATTCGTTCTCGTGACCCCCGAGCCGTCCAATGGCTAGAACCGAGCGCGCGTCGAACTACCAATCCCCCGTGTGTCCGGCAGGTTCCCGTCGGCACATGACGTCCCAGATTGATCCTCACAGAGAACCACGATGCACAAGCAGAATCTCGTCACCAAGACCGCGATTGTCCTAGCTGCCACGCTGGTCGCCGGTTGTAGCGGCGGTGGCACGGGTACCGGCACACCCGGCACCGGTGGGAATTTCGTCGTCTTGCGAACCACTCCCAACAACAACGGTCAGTTGTTCCTGAACGAGTTCATCGCTCTCGACTTCTCGAA
>JAYZDB010000194.1:0-10851 GCA_036338025.1 Planctomycetota bacterium | reverse complement strand
CCAAGGTCGTCCTCGTCGCGTCCGAAGGCGCGTTCCGCGGCCTGCCGATGGACCCGGAGAGCCTGCGGGCGGCGTCCTTGTTCAAGTCCATGTTCCGGAGCTTGCCGCACGGCGTCGCCTAGTCGCGCTGGGCCGCCTTTGCTGGGTCGCCTTTGCTGGGTCGGGGCTACCCCCGGGTCAGAACACCTCGATGAGCACGTGGGCCAGGAACATCAAGATCCCGACGACTACGCCAACGAGCAAGGTCTTCAGGACGTGGATCGGTGTGGACTCAGGTCTTGGGTGTTTCACGTGCGGCCGATCAGGTTCAGGAACTCATCTTCGGACATCGTGTGCAGCTCGAGCTTCTTGGCTTTTTCAGCTTTGGAGCCGGCCTTCTCCCCGATCACGACATCCGAGACCTTCTTGGTCACGGACTTGCTGCTCTTGGCGCCGAGGGACTCCACGATGGACTGCGCCTAATCGCGGCTGATCGCGTTGAGTCCGCCAGTGAAGCAGAACACCCGCCCGGCGAGAGGTCCCTCCGTTTGCTCGCTGCGCCGGATCTTCAGGCCTGCGGCGCGCGACGCTTTGAAGAACTGGCGATTGCCTTCCAGCGCGAAGAACTTGGTGATGGACCTGGCGACCTCCTCACCGACTCCATCGACTTGCTGGAGCTGTTCTTCGTCAGCGGACTCGAGATCTTCCAGCGTCTCGAACACGCTGGCCAGGTCCTTGGCTGTGGTCTCTCCTACGTGACGGATACCGAGCGAGTACAAGAAGCGCGCAAGCTCGGGGGTCTTGGCCTTCTCGATTTCCTCGACCATCTTGTCGTAGCTGCGTTCGCCCCAGCGCTCGAGTTCGAGAATCTCCTCGCGGTGCTCGGCCAGCGTGAAGATGTCCTCGGGGCTCTTGATCAATCCGACTTCCAAGAGTTGATCGACGTACTTTGGGCCTAGCCGGTCGATGTCCAGAGCTCGCCGCGAGGCCATGTGTACGATCCGGCCTTGGATTTGCGCGGCGCATTCCAGGTTCATGCAGTAGAGAAACGCGCCGTCTTTCTCGACTTCAGAGGCACAGACCGGGCACTCCGTGGGGGTGGGGTGTTGCTTTGATTTGGTATCGCGTTGGTCTTCGAACACCTTGATGACGGCTGGGATCACATCCCCTGCGCGTTCGATCTCCACAGCGTCGAATTTGCGGACATCCCGCTCTTGCATGAGGTCCCAATTGTGCAGCGTCGCGCGCTTGACGGTGACTCCTGCCAACTCAACAGGATCGAGTTCTGCAACGGGCGTGATCGCTCCGGTCCGACCGACCTGGGCACTGATGTCTAGCACGCGGGTCAGGGCGCGTCGAGGAGCGAACTTGTAGGCGAGGATCCAACGAGGTGCGCGTGCGCGTCGACCGAGCCGACGCTGGAGTTCGAGCTTGTTGATCTTGGCGACGATGCCATCCATTTCGTATTCGAGTTCGTCGCGGCGAACTTCCAGGTCGTCATGGAATGCCAGGATTTCATCTACGGAAGACACGACTCGAAATTGTTCTGCGGTCTTCAATCCGAATTCCGCCAGCCTGGTCTGGAGTTGTTCGTAGGTTTCGACCTCCAGGCCCTCGATGTGGCCAACACCCCAGCAGATGAAGTCGAGTTTGCGTCTGCGAACGATCTCGGGATCGAGGAGCTTCAGGCTGCCGGCGACGGCGTTTCGAGGGTTGCGAAACGCCGTGTCGGTTGTGGTTTCGCCCTGGCTCTGCAGTTCTTCGAATCCCTTGCGACTCAGGATGACCTCGCCACGGATTTCGATTCGAGCTGGGAACGGTCCGCTCCCGCGCAATCTGAGAGGCACGTTGCGGATCGTGCGGATGTTGTTGGTGATGTCCTCGCCCTGGGTGCCATCTCCGCGCGACAGTGCACGGACGAGCAGCCCATCCTCGTACAATAGATTGGCGCTGACTCCGTCGAACTTGGGTTCCGTCGCGTAGGTTAATTCGAGCTCATCGCCATCTTCGGCTCCGAGAAGCTTGCGTGCGCGTGCATCGAATTCGCGTACCTCTTCGGCCGACGTAAGGGACTCGATCGACAGCATGGGAGCGAGGTGGCTGGCCTTTTCAACGGCGTCGCCGCCCGGTAGTGGGGCGCCGACGCGGGCTGTCGGCGAGTCATCGGTGACCAGATCCGGGTGTGCCTCTTCGAGAGCTTGTAGTTGGCGGAACAGTTCGTCGTATTCGGAGTCCGTGAGCGCTGGCGACCCGAGGTTGTAGTACTCGTGGTCGGCTTCGCGGAGCTGTCGCCGGAGTTCGTCGATACGGGATTGGATGTCCACAACGTGGTTTGTAATCCCAGCGTGGCTCACGGGGAACAGTGGGTTGGTGCCAAGTCTGCTCCCGCTGATGTTCAAGGTGCGGGTTAGAAGGGCATGTCCTCGTCGACCCGCCCGCGACTGCCGCTTTTGGTCTCGGGATCCTGCTCGCGCACCAATGCCCTATAGCCATCGTAGGGGATCTCGTTGCGACGGGTCATGACCCCTTCCGGGGAGTGATAATCTGCCGGACGTACCTCTACGAAGACCTCCTTCTCCATGAGGTCCTCCGGGTTGAGGTCGACCGTCCCGTCCGATGGCAGGCCCAGGGCCACCAGGATCGACTTGACCCGATTCAGGCCGCGGTTGGAGAACACCAGGTTGTCCCAGGCCGCCATCCGCCCGGTGAATTCTCCCTCGGTCACGACCAGGCGGATGCTCCACATCGTGTCGCCCGCGCGGCTCTGGCGATCACGTACCTCGGCGATCCTGCAGAGGTATGCGCCGGCCGGGACCGTCGTGAAGTCGGTGATCTGATCGCTGTTCTCAAAGTCCAGTTTCATTCTAGTTCATCCTCAAGCGTGGTTTGCGGAACCAGTGCGAGGATGCACCGAATGGTAACGGCGCTCTGCGGAGAAAAACCTCAGGAGGGTTTGAGGCTAGTCGATGTGGATGTGTCGACCGTTGTTTTGCGCCGCGAGCTTCTTCAGGAAGATCAACTGGTTGAGATCGCCGAAGGTAATCGTGTTGATGGAGAGCCGCTTGAGACTGTTGGTCTCTTGGACGACGCGGAGGATCTCCTCGGTATCCGTGATCTTGCCGGTGGTGGGGGCGCCGTCACTCAAGACGTAGAGGGTGTCGTAACCCAGCCCGTAATACTTGTCGTGCAAGCCTCGTCCGCCAATGCTGAGAGCTGCCTCGAGGGCGCCGTACAGATTGGTGAGGCCCGAGGGCTGCAGGTTGTCGAGATAGCCGCCAAGCAGGTCATCCCGGTGGCCGTCGTTCATCTTCACCAAGGCCGGTCGACCGTTCTTGCCGGCCCGCCACGGGCGCACGTCATCGCCGAACACGATGATGTTGAACAGGTCGCCGTCCTTCAGCGTCATCACGATCTTCTTCAGTTCCTCGACGACCAACCTGGACTTGGTGGTGGTCCGGCTATTGCCAACCGCACCGGTGCCAACCCCTTTGGTCTTGAGCGTGATGGTCTCGACCATCGAACCGGAGAAGTCGACGATGAACAGGACGCGGTTGGAGTCGAGTTCGAGGTTGAAGAACTTGTCGTACTTGCTGTCCTTTGCACCCTCGTCCCCCGCCTTGGCGCCTTTTGGTGCAAACTTGAAGGTCGCGGCTTCCCGCTTCCAAAAGGTCTGCCAGGTCCGGACCTGCCCGAGTGGCATCTTGATCCCGGTCAGCCCCTCCAGGGCTTTGTGTAGCCGGATGTCGAGGGACCATGGGTCCTTTGTGCGGCCGAGCTCAGCCTTGAGACCGTCGATGAGTGCCGG
Source organism: Planctomycetota bacterium (assembly GCA_036338025.1). Classification (GTDB taxonomy): domain Bacteria; phylum Planctomycetota; class UBA1135; order UBA1135; family UBA2386; genus JAYZDB01. Next base: position 7,067 of record JAYZDB010000194.1, on the reverse strand, counting down.
GATTGCATGTTTGGTCTTCATGACGGCGAGGTTCTCACGGGCCGCGGCGCGTACCTGCCAGATCTTGTCGCGGATCAAGATGCCGCCGAGGACCTTGATCGCCTGATCGCGCAGCTTCGCGACATCGGGTTCGATGGTGTCGTGAATGGTTTCGTCGGTGTGTTCACGAAGCCCCCGGCCGAGACCATTGACACAGGCGATTCGCACGTAGGGTTCCTTGTCCCTGATGAGTTCCATGAAGTGCGGAACCAAGGGCAGTGATGCTGCCGAGCTGATCGCGTTGATAGCCTGCACGCGTACCTCGGGCTTGAAGCTGCGACAGCCGCGGAGCAGCGCTTCCTTGGCCCTCGGGCTGGCGCGGGCGGCGAGGATCCGCAGCGCGGCGCCGGCCTGGCTCGCGACATCCTTGTAGTTGGCGCTGCCCTGTTTCTTCTGGGCCAAGCCCAGCAACCAGTCTTCGACTGCGGTGTTCTCCATCCCCGCGATGAACTTCCGCGCCATGGTCCGGATCTGGAAGACCCGTAGCTCGCCGAAGAAAGCCACCTGGTCGGAAGACGTCGCGGACCCGCCCGGCAGTGTCGGCTTGACGGTCGCGACTTTGAACAGCAACTGGGCAGCGGTCAGTTTTTCGTGGCGGACTACATCGAACATGACCTTGCGGGCTCGATTCAGCGCGGCTTCCATGACCTGGCCCTTGCTCGCGAGCCGGATGGCACCGGTCTTGTAATCTCCCAACCACTTGCGCAGCGTTGCCGCGTCCTGGGCGAGTCCGTCGACGACGGCTGATTCCTGGGCGGGGAGAACCCAGCCGAAGATCAGGACCAGTCCGAACATCATCGAGGATCGCATACCCAAGGGATAATCCTCGAGTGGCGATGTAGAAAGTCCCGAGAGGGGTCACGGAGGGATTTAGAGCAGAGAATCTGGCTGGTGGGGCCCCGCTCCGCAAGATTTGGGTAGATCCGTGCTGCCTGCCGGCCATGGCATCAGGCGGACCGCATGGAGTGCCGAAAAGAAAGATCCATGGCCACGGATCAGGACACTCCGATCACCAACGCCCTCCAGCGACTCGACCTTGCCCTGGCGATGCGCGTCGCTGAGGCACCGCCGCAGGTCTGCGATCTGACCGAAGGCCTGGGTCTGCCTGCGGGGCCGGCAGCGCCCCGCTGCCAGTGGGTTGCTGGCCTGCTCGGACTGAGAGGGCTGCAGGTTCACACCGACGATGTGCAGGCGGTGATCGATTGCGATGAGGATCGATTCGGCCCCGAGCACCATGAATACGCGTTGATCGCTGGACTGCTGCGGGTGTTTGACCGACTGGCAAGCCCGGGCGTCGGGGTCAGAAGGGCTCCGGATGGCTGGATACTGATGGAGCTGTTCAAGGAATTCGTCGGTAGCGTCGCACGCTTTCGAGACCACTACGTGCGGCAGGACTCGCCCTGGGACGCCATCCTCTACGTGGAGTACCCGGACAGCTCGCAGCTCAACGCCTACCTCGACGGCTTCAACGTCGACAGTTCCTACATGGACAACCGGATGCGGTTCGAAAAGTTGCATCCGGTGCGGCAGGCGTTTCGCGTCATGTGGCACTTCGCCCGCATCGCGCCATTCCCGGATTTCAATATCACGATGGCCTGGGTGGCGATGGACATGTACTTGCTGCACGCGGGCTACCCGATGGTCATTCCCGAGCCCGGCGACCGCACGCTTTTGCATGGCATGATGACCGGCCCGGTACCGTTACGGATCCAGACCTTCGAGCGCCGGCTGCTCGGCATGCTGGAGGGATAGCGGGTGCTTGATCTTGCTAGATGGCGCTGAGGCCGCGCAGGTGGGCGAGCGAGATCTCCTCCCGCTCGTCAATTACGACGCGATCGAGATCTAGCGCGGTGAGGATTCCGGTGACGGTCCGGTCGCCTGCGACGGCCTGAACGCGCTGACCGGACAAGCCCAGGCGGGCGGCAAAGGTGGCCGCCAGCGGTCCCAGATCTCCGGCTGTGATCTGTGCGATGACCTTGTCGATCGCCTGAGCCAGGTGCAGGACGCGTTCGGCCCTGTCGAACTCACGACCGGTGGCAAGGGCCAGCGAAGTGCTCTGCTCGGTGAGTTCACTGGGAAACGAACTCCGGTTGATGTTCATCCCGATCCCGATGGAGTAGGTGTTTTGAGTTTTCACGTGGGAGTCGATGAGGACCCCGCAGAGCTTGCGACCGTGCAAAAGCAGGTCGTTGGGCCACTTGATTCGAGTCTCGGGCACGATCGAAGCGATCGACTCAATCGCGGCGACCGGTATCGCAGCTGCGAGGTGGGTGGGGCTGCGCAGTTCCAGGTCAGGGATATGGAAGGTGGCGGCAATGTCCTCGGCCGGGGAGTCGTGCCATGCACGCCCTTCGCGGCCTCTCCCAGCGGACTGGTGGTCGGACCAGAACACCGACCAGCCGTCAGACTCGCTCTGCTCCGCCAGAGCCTGCGTCGAATCGCAGGACTCTACGTGAATGAGGCGTTGGAACCGGGTGGTCTGCAGTAGTGCGGTTTCGAGTGACATTCTCAGGCAGCATCCGGGCGGTCGAACTCCGCCTGCTCGAGGATTGATCGGGTCGGAGCCAGGCAGCCCTGCGTCATGTTGTCACTGAGGTGGCGCCACAGTGCGTGCAGTACGGCAACAGACTATGGCGGCTGGCCTGGCAAGAACCGCAGGGCTCGAACAGGCCGGTGCCGCAGGCCGGACAGACAAACGTCTCACCGCGCTGGGCCGGGATATTGTGCGAGCAGACCGGGCAGTGGTCCTTCTGGTAGGCCTCACTGCGTTGCTTGTGCTGGAGTTCGGGGCGCGGGCTTGCCGCTGAGCGCAACATGCGCACGGTAGTGACCAGAAGGACGAGAATCGCCGTGCCGATCGCGACGTACTTCATGAACTCCTCGGGGAAGTGATCGAACATCACCACTGCGAGTTGGAGGAAGCCGGCGAGCGCGAACGCGGTCAGGATCGGCCGGTAGATCGACCTGCTCTTGCGTGCCCGAGCGAGAGCTGCCAGGAGGAATATGGGCACGATGAAAGCCAGCTTCCATGTGCCTGCGATCAACCGGTGCGCGCGGCGGGCGGCGAAATATTCCTCGTTGTTCTTGATCCGAGTGTCACGAACAGCGCGCCCGACGGTGGCCAACTCGGTCCTCAGCTTGTGGAGTTGTGCATCGAGTTTGGCAACCTCGGAGTTGGCAGTGTCAAACGTCTTTTGTGCCGTGACGTAGCGGGTCCGGACCTGGTCAAGTGCTGTAGTGAGTTCGGAGCCGGGCGTTTGACCCGAGGCAACCACGAACCGGTATTCGGCCATCATCTGATCCCAGGTGGCGCGCGCCTCGGTCATGGTATCGCGCCGCCCCTGCTTGATCGTCTGCTGGTAGGTGAGGTCGCGATCCAAGGTGCTGACCTGCTCTTTGAGTGATGTCTGGAGCTCTTCGGATTTTCGCGTTGCGGTTGACGATGACAGGTCGCTGCGCGTGGGGCCGGGAATGTCTCCGATGTCGCCGAGTACGAAGCCGAGCAGCCAGCAGAACAGGAAGAACAGCGCTGTGGAGCACAGGAGGATTGTCCAGCGCAGCGCGCGTGGGGGCCTGTTGGTCATGGTGACATCCTAAGAACGTGCAGGGCGCGAAGCGCCTGAACCAGGTCGTGGCTTGTCTGGGATCAGGCGGCAGAAGTCGGTCTGACCGAACCACGGTCTATGGACATGTTCACCGAGATGAAGCGTCGATCCAGAGTCAGTTGGTCAAAAGTGCCGATTCAAGCCTGATGAAGGCATTCGAGCGCGCTTGCTGAGTGGTAGGCCAGGGATTCCGGCCTGGGAGTCGGCTCTTTTCTACACAGGAACCCCAGCCAGGTGTCTCAAGCTGGGGCACCCCGATTGCGACAGATTTGAGCGTTTTTATTCAAACTGTCCAAAAGGTAGACACCTGTTTGTGCCGAGACCCTCCTTGGCAAGGCAGTCAACGATCTTGATCGGTGATGCCGAGAAAACGAACGAAAACAAGTACGAGGGTCCACACATGAAGAACTTGAACTTTCCTGGGCTTCCCCGAGTCCTGGTGATCGACGACGACGAAGGCATTAGAGAGGGTTTGCGGGCGCTGCTCCAAACCGAGGGTGTTGCGATCGAGACGGCATCGACTCCGGAGGATGCTGAGGCTCGCATCGAACAGAAGGTGTTCGATGTCATCTTCCTGGATTTGGGTCTCCCGGGCGCTGACGGGCTGGAAATGCTCCCGACGCTGCGTCGTGGTGTACCCCCGGCCGACGTGATTGTCCTGGCAGGCTACGGTGTCTCCGCCAATGCGATCGAGGCCATGCGCAGCGGCGCCTGCGATGTGATCGAAAAGCCATTCACTCAAGATCGCGTCCTCGCCGTGGTGCGTCGTTGTCTGGAGATGCGACAGCTCAAGAGCGAGTTGACCCGGATGCAGGGCCGTGTGCGCGAATTGACCTCGAGTGAGTTGGTCGGTCTGTCCGCTGCGGCTCATCAGGTGAAGACCCGCATCGACCAGATTTCTCATGCTCCGGACACCACCGTCCTGGTTACCGGTAACCGAGGCACCGGCAAGGAACTCGCTGCACGCTGTATTCACGAGCGCAGTGCTCGCCGTCATGGGCCTTTTGTTGCCCTCAACTGTGCGTCGCTCACCGAGAGTTTGCTGGAGGCTGAACTATTCGGCTACGAGCCAGGTGCATTCACCGGTGCCAACCGAGAAGGCAAAGAAGGCCTGTTTGCAATCGCCGCCGGCGGCACCCTCTTCCTCGATCAGATCGGGGAGATGACAACGACTCTGCAAGCCAAACTCCTGCGGGTACTCCAGGAGCGCACCTACCACAAGATCGGTGGTGTTCAGGAGGTCAGCATGGATGTCCGTGTCGTCGCCAGCACCAACCGTGACCTACGAACCGAGGTCGAGAACGGCCGGTTCCGCGAGGATCTGTTCTATCGGCTCAACGTCATGAGTCTCGAGGTTCCGACTCTCGCCGAGCGGCCTGAGGACATCCCACTGCTGGGACACTACTTCCTCGACCAGATTGGCCGGCAGTTGGGCAAGGCCCTGTCCGGCTTCACCGAAGAGGCGATGGAGACGCTTTGCGAACACTCCTGGCCTGGCAATGTCCGCGAACTCCGCAACGCGATCGAGAGTTCCGCCATCACGTGTCCCAACGGGATGATCGACGAGATGCACCTTCCGGCCTTTACCGGTGGCAGTGCTGACGGCGGCGACACGATCGTACGTGGCAACATCACCCTGGACTTCAAGGATCGCTCGATTCGGGCCCTCGAAGGCCAGTTGGTATCCAAGGTCCTTGATGACACGTCTTGGAACATCAGCAAGGCAGCTGCGATCCTCGGGATCAACCGGACGACTCTCTACAACAAGATCAGACTCCACAGCCTGGGGCATCGCCCGAATCGGGCCAAGGTCATAGCGTCGTGAGTCTCATCAAGTCGAACAAACGGGAACGCCTGGCTGATGTAATCGGACACGAACTCCGCAACCCATTGGCCTCCGCGGTCGCTAGCGTCAGTGTCTCGATGGAGATGACAGACGTTGGCGACCCCCGCGCAACTCTCTTGACCAGGGCGTTTGACGAGTTGACTCGAATCTCAACCCTGCTGACCAGCTATCTCGATTTTGGCCGTTCCGGCGTGATGAATTGTGAGGAGTTGGACCTGGTCGCGATTGCACATCGGATCTGCGATCGTTACCGCGGCCATCCGGCTGAAGTGAAGGTCACCGTTGGGGAGGTGTCGGTCCGCCTACACGGCGACCCGGTGCTGCTGGAGCGCCTGGTAGAGAATCTGGTGGAGAACGCCATCTCGACGGGCGCCAGCCAGGTTGAGATGTTCTGCGAGCGGAACGGCTTCGAGTGCGCTCTGCACGTGTCCGACAATGGCCCTGGCGTGCCCTACGAGATGCGTGAGGACTTGTTTGAATCACCCCTCTCTGACCGTCCGGGCGGCGGCCTGGGATTGGCGCTTTGTCGAGATGTCGTGGAGTCCCACGGCGGGACGATTGTGCTGGTGCCGTCGGTGAGGGGAGCCGTGTTCAAGGTTTCGATCCCAGATCGTGCCGCCAATCGTAACGGAGCGGAAATCCAGCCATGACACACCAACTCCTTCTCGTCGAAGACGAGCCTGGGATTCGAGAGGGTCTGACGGCCTTTCTCCAGTTGAAGGGTTACGGCATTACCACTGCCGGTAGTTGCGCCGACGGCCTGTCGCGGATCGCTGAGAGTGACTTCGATATGGTGATTACCGATTGGCATCTCGGCGATGGAATCGGCGCGGCCATCGTCGCGGCTAGTCAGTGCCCGGTGCTCGTAATCAGTGGAGATGCCGAGCGCGTCGAGATCGAAGGTGCGGTTGGCAAAGTCGAGATGATGCGGAAACCGGTGCTGCCCCCCGAGCTGGTGGAGAAGATTGCATCCATGGTTGTGGACGCGGAGAATCTCGATGATCTTGCGCTGCCTATCGACGCACAGGATCGAGTAGACCTGATTCGGGCCATGGTCAGGAGCCGGCATGAGGTGGGTGATGAGGCGGTCACCGTGCGCGATGACGGGACTCTTGTCACTGTGGAGGCTCGACTTTCGCGCGATGATGACCAACTGCAGGAGAGCGTCAGCAAAATCGGTGGTGATGTCCGCTGTCTCGAGCGGGGTGATCAACCGATCCTCGAAATTCGGTTTTTCCGATCGGGTCAGCGAGAGGAAACGGACCGATTGATCGGACCCCACGAACCGTGGCCCGAGGAAGATGGGACGATCGGTGTGGATTTCTCTCGTGCCGACCATTGTGCCCCGATGCGCTTTGTCGAGTTGGTTGACCGGGCCGAGGCGGCCCACCAATTCGGGCGTTCGGTCTACTTCCTCAATGTCCCCGCACATCTCCGGCTCTACCTGGAGCTCCTGGGACGAGCTCATGTCATGCCGATGAGAGAGATGGCGGGACCGGCATTGCCGGCGGTCATCACAGAGTTGTGGCGCTAGGGGTCCGATGGGTCCCGGCCAGGCCGGTGATGCTCGACAACTT
>JAYZDB010000193.1:0-5782 GCA_036338025.1 Planctomycetota bacterium | reverse complement strand
GGAAACACACCGGAACCGGGGGTAGAGCCGGGCTTCGTAGTTGACGGCTTGGATGTACTCGAGCCAGCGGAAGAACCCTGGCACGACGCCGTGGATCTGCTGCAGCGCCAAGAATCTCATCAAGGGTTCATGGACGACGTGAACAGATCGCAGTCCGTCCAGATGCTCGCCGACCACCGCGGCCATCTCGAAGTAGTCGACCTGCACCAGGTCGAAGCCCTCGGTGCGCAGCAGGGTGGCGACCCGCCGCTTCAGGTTCGGGGCGCCGTAGACCTTCCGTATGCGAGGTGGGATCTGGTGGTGGAGATCCGAGTCACCGATGTTGCGTTCGACTTCGTAACTCTGCAGGTTTCGCACCAGTGGGCGCAGGGCTTCAAGGTAACTCGGGTCCTCATTGCGATCTACCAGGCTGAACAGGGTGACGTCGTGGCGTTCGCCGAGGAGTCGGATCAATTCAAACAGGCCCCAGGAGCCGTCGAATCCGCGTTTGGGGGTCCGCCCGGTCATCATCAGGATGCGAAGCCGGTCGCCGGGTTCCCTGGTCAGCGTCTGTTCGTAGCGATGTCGGCTATGTGCGAGTGCGAACACTTCATCATCGGTGCGAACCGCCAGGCGTCCATTGCGGACTCGCGCCAGTAGCGCGGCGGGCAGACGCGGCAGGGTCATGCAGAGTGCGCCCGCCTCGATCAGGGCTCGGGTCCAGAGGCTGCCCCCGTTGCTGGTCAGCGCCAGGCGGGGTACGTTTAGCGGTAGCAGCAGCGAGGTGCTGATCGCGTGCTTGTCCGCAGTCAGGTGCCGCCATCCAAACAGATGTTGGTTGCGCCGCTTGATGCGAGCGATGAAGTTCACCGGTAGACGGGCGCTCGAGGCCTGGTGTTCGTGGATGACCTTGGAGGCCGGCGCGAACAGCACGTTCCAGCCGCGTTTCCAGGCCTCGTAGGACAGGCCGGTGTCTTCGTAATAGAACGGGTCGTAGAGCGGATCAAAGCCGCCGAGCGCCAGGACCCTGTGGCGGTCGAACGCCGCCGAGCCGCCACCGGCCCATAGCACCGGCACCAGTCCCTCGATGTGCTCGGGGACATCATCGTGCCGTAACTTCAGGATGCCGCCGTGCATCAGGCCGCCGGTGAGACCGGTTTCGACGCGGCGGGCATCGGGATCAGCCAGGAAGATCTGGGAGCTGACCGCGAAGGTAGCGGGGCTGCTGAAGCCCTCAAGCAAGGGGGCGAGGAACCCCTCGTCGACCCGCATGTCGTTGTTGAGGAGGACGATGATGTCTCGGTTCGCTGCCGCAAAGGCGTCGTTGTAGCCGCGCACGAACTTGCGGTTCTCGGGATGGCGGATCACACGTACTTCCGGGAACTCCCGGTTTACGAATTCGACCGAGTCATCTTCGCTGCCATTGTCGATGAGGATGATCTCGTGGTCACCGCCGTGGTGGGATACCGCTGCCTGCACGGTGGGCAACATTCGCTCCAGCAACCCGCGCCCGTTCCAATTGAGGATCATGATGCTCGCTGCATCCTGGCGCCGAATCGCGGTTGGATCGTGGGTCGGGCCTGGCGGTTTGAGCAACAGGCCGACGAACAGCAGCGTGAGACACCAGATGACCGCGAACGGCACCAGCGCTACGCCCAGCAGCACCAGGACCAGGCTGCCAGCGACGAATCCGACAGTGCCCTTCAGGACTGCCCCTCTCCTGGGGTTTCGATGGCGAGCTTGCCTGCTTGTTGGATCAAGGTGAGTCAGATGTCAGAGGTCGCGGAACCGTTCCAATTGTTGTTGCAAGAGGATGTCGCCGCCCATCGAATCTACGATGAACTGGCGCGCGTGGGACCCGGCTGCTGCGGCCGCCGCCGGGTCTCTCAGGAAATGTACACAGGCTGCAGCCAACTGGTCGGCGGACTCACCGGTTGCCACCGCCTCTGGAGGCGCCGTCAGACCCCGTAGTCCGAGTTTGTTGGAGACTACCGGGAGTCCGTGGGCCATCGCCATCGCAACTTTGATGCGGGTGCCCGAACCCGAGAAGACCGGCGCGACCAGGCACCGAACTTCTCGCATCAGGCCATGGATATTTTCAACGTAGCCGAGCACGCGGACGCCCTCGAGTTCCGCCAGGGCTTCCACGGCGGGTGTGGCCTTGGGTCCGGCGAGCCAGAGCTTGGTGTCCGGGAGGAGTTTCTGCACCCGAGGCAGGACCTCCCGGGCCAGGTGGCAGGCTGCCTCGGGGTTTGGGTGGTGGGTGTAGTTGCCGAAGAAGAACAACACGCGACCGCTCTTGGCCGGATCGACCGGCTCCTTGGGGATGTTCACGAGCGCCGGGCGGACTCTCACCGGCGAATTTGTCAACCCGGTAAGGTGGGCGGCGTCGTCCTGGTTGAGGGCCTGGCAAAGACCCGCCAAGGGATAGAAGCGCTGCACGTATCGCCGCCATAGACGGCGGTCTCGCCGACGGCCGATGTTGCCGGGGCCGAATTTCTTCGGCAGCGATTGGCCTCTTTCGTGATCGGTGAACACGGTCTTGATGCCGGACAGGATCGGCAGGTACTGTGCCATTACGGTGAACTCGACCAGTGCGATTTCGGGCTTGAATTCGGTGATGGCCTGCCGCAGCAAGACCGCGAAGCCGGCCGACCGGTGTTTTGCCACTTCCAGCGGTGAGCCGCGCACCCCCCAGTCCCGAATAAGCCGGATACGCTGAGCCCACAATTGCCATCCGTTCATCTCCGGGTTGCGGAGCCGCGGTTCCGAGTAGACCGTCAATCCCGCCATCGGGGGACAGTCGTCCGAGTGCTGAAAGTGGACGGCCGCGACCTCTGCCCTGGTCATCAGCGAGGCCAAAAAAGCCCCCAGATAGACTCCTCCCCCGTGGTCGGCGAGGGGATGCGGCTGGAATGGGCTAACGACGAGAATTCGCATTCGCTTGGACCGGAAACACCTCAGATCGGACCCCTTGTGGCGTCAAGGGGCACGCAGAATGTGGCATTTCCGTGTTCGAGCCGCTGAGCAGATCCGAAAAAGCCATAGCGACATTCACATAAGTATATATATAAAAATATGTTAAGTTCTATTTGTCGAGGCTTGGCCGGTGCCCCGTCGCTTGCGATCGGACTGGACGGGAGTGATTCTTCTGCCATAATCGACTGGGGGGGGTAGCCGTCCATGAAATCTGTCGAGCCCTGATGAACGAGACCCTAAAGGCCATAGTCCGTGTTCTTGAGGAAGGGACACCGGAACTGAAAGTTGCTGCGTCACAAGTACTTGGGGAACTTTCCCCCAAGGACCAGGGTGTGGTACAGGCGCTGTCCTCGAACCTGACGGTGGGGGACAACACTCTCAACCGTTACATCCTCCAGGCTCTGGCCAGCATTGGTTCCGCTGAGGCGATCAAGATTCTGGTCGGCCGGATGCGGGATGGCGGCACCACCAGCGATCTCGTCCGCCACCTGATGCCCGGAATTGCTGGCCCGGTGGCAGAGTCCCTGGCCGCGGATTTCGAGAACGAGCCGTATGAGCTGCAGCAGCAGATCGTACATATCCTCGGGCACAACTCGGACCCCAGCAGCATGGATGTACTGGTGAAGGCCATGTTCGGCGCCGAGGAGAAGCTCTCTTGCGAGGGGTGTGATCTGCTGTTGGCCCGTCTGCAGGAAGTCGACGAAGACCGACGCAAGGAGTTCCGGGAGAAGGCCGTGTCCAGGATGAAGAGCCCCAAGGACCTGACGGCGACCGCGATTGCCAATGGCTTGCGGGTCCTGGCGGAAGTCAATGTCGTTCAGTCGCGGGCTACCTTGCTGAAATACTCCCATGAAGGTCAGCCACCGGTCATTCGCCAGGCCGCGCTCACCGGGCTCGCCGGGGCTTCCTTGACCACCGGTCAGTCCGACACATTGCTCGCGTATCTCGAGGAACCGGACCTGAACTTTGTCGTCAAGCCGACCATGGTCGCGCTGGCAGAGCACAGGGAATGGAGTCGCTCGGGCATCAACAAGCTGCGAGCCCTGCTGTCTTCACGGCGCGACGAGATGAAGCTGTTTGCCCTGCGGGTGTTGCGCGATGTGCACACGGAAGAAGCTGCCAAGATCTACATGAGCTTCTTGTACAGCCCGAAGCCCGGGTTGCAGGAGGCTGCAATTGAAGCCCTGAGCGTGAATACCAAAGCGCTGGCACCGATGCTCAAGTCTCTGCACATCGAACGGAACCCGGAGAAGGTCCGGGTGCTGATCAAGCCACTGAAAGAACAGGCTTCACGTATCAAGCCACCACAGGTCAAGGTCATGGCCGAGAAGTGCGGCAAGCTGTTGGCCGATGGTTCTGAGATGGGTGAGACCCATCTTGAGTTGCTGGTTGCAGTCAATCCAGATGCCGCTGGCCAACAACTCGCTGACAAGGCGGTGCGGTTGCGTCGCGCACACAAACTCGTGGAAGCTTTGCGGATCCTGATGCACCTTGCGCAGGCCGAGGTGTTGGATGTGGAGGGCAGCTACCAACTCGCGCTGGCGCGCCTCATCAAGGACAGTGAGGAGGGCCGGTCCGGCATGATCAGTTACACCGGTGATGCCACGATGGGGTTTATAGCTGGCCTGGTGCGTAGCAACTTCCCCGTCTTCGAGCGCCTCAAGAAGGAGAGTATGTTGCAACCCGAGGACCTCCTGCGGGTTGGTAGGCACTTCAACGCGAGCATCGGGCCGGAGCAACGTTTCGGCACCGACATCCTGGTGTATGTCGCCCAAAAGCACGCCAAGGCCAAGGCTGGCGAAGAGGCGCGCTTGATGATCCGGACCGAAGGCCTGGGCTAGTCTTGTCCTAGGACGCGGACTCTTCGGACTGCAGGGCGGCGCCCATCCAGACCCGTTGCTCACGCGGCATCTCCATAATGGCCGGGCCGCTGTGCGGGGTGATGACGATGGTCGTGGAACCGAAGCCGAATTGCCCGAGTTCGTCGCCGAGTTCGAGCTGCGTGCCGACCGCAGCGGTGACGCGGGTGTCGCTGACATTGAGGGCGCTGACCATCACCACTGCAGCGGGTGCTGAGTTGGCCAGACGCAGGTGGAATACCACCCGCTCATTGCGCGGGAACAGGTCGGGGATGCTATCTACCGCGGCTGGATTGACGGGAAACAGTGCCCCAGGAATGTGGGTCACGCGCACTAGTTGTCCGGCTAGCGGCGAGTGTACTCGGTGGTAGTCGCCGGGGGCCAGGTAGATCGTCGCCTGGTAGCCATCGCTCAGCCTGGTGGCGAGTTCCGTATCTTGCAACAACTGCTTGACCGAGTAGCGGCGGCCCTTGACCTGTTCGATGCGGTCGTTCTGAATCGGTCCGGCCGTGATGATCCTGCCGTCGCAGGGTGAGACTAGGGGCTCACCCTCTGCGATGGGGCGCACGCCGCGTTTCAACGATCTGCAAAAGAACTTCGCCAGGCTCTCGAAGTCTTCGAGTTCCCCATCGACCTCATCGAGATCTACACCGTAACGCCGTGCGAACCAGCGGTACAGACGAGGGCGCAGGGCATGCGGCAGCCGGGTCCGTGTCAACAAGCCAGTTGTACGGGACAGCAGGAACTTCGGCAGGGCAGACAGGCTGATGTGTCGGAGGGCTCCCATCAGCACTCCGGGAACGCGACCGCCAGGCCGCCTTCGCTGGTTTCCTTGTAGTCTCGTCCCATGTCCAGGCCGGTGCGCCGCATCACGCGAATCACCTTGTCAAGTGTCACGACTCCTCGACCGCTGGTGTTTCGGGCTAGATACGCAGCGCTCCAGGCTTTTGCCACGCCCATTGCAT
>JAYZDB010000192.1:0-6913 GCA_036338025.1 Planctomycetota bacterium | reverse complement strand
GGTCTCCTTCGAGTCCGGAGTCGATCCTGCGAAGAACGCCTGGTGGTCGGTCTTGAACCGCTCATCGAGCGCAATGGCGGCCAGGAGCCGGTCGACCGGCACTCCGGACACAGCGTCTTCATACTCGGGTTTGTCGTCCTTGGGTTTCTTCGCGTTGTCGTCCTCCTTGCCCTTGTCGTCTTCTTTCTCCTTCAGGGCCTGGGGAGGGACAGCGGATTCAGCGCAAAGGAGGTGCTTGGGGAAGTCCGACTTCAGGCGATTGCACAGTGTGTTCGCATCGGCGAAGCGGGCCTCGGCGTAGGCCTTGTTGGCCGCAACCCAGACCAGCCATGGCTGGCGGGGCTTGCCCTGGGCGGCCTGGATCTGCTGGTTGACGGCGTCTTGGTCAATCCCCTTGAGATCGCTCATCAGGGACGTGACCAGGTCTGTGTGCCGGCCGGAGACGGTCCAGAACCACATCTGATCCTGCCACTGCTTCATGTTCTCGCTGACCGGCTGCAGGTCGATCTTGGTGCCGTAGCTCTTGCCGAGACCAGTGCCGCTGCTGAACTCAGACCATACCTTATTACGCTCTGCCGCATTTATAGCATCAAGGCCATAGTGGGCTCCGGTCGCGACCACCAGGATGGTGGCAAAGGTGTAGATCCACTTCTTGTTCTTTTCGAAGAACAGCTCGAGGGGATTGGGGCCTTCATTACCGGCCACCGGGGGGGGGACGCTCTGCGACATGATCTGGGAGGGGTCTAGGGGAGTTTCAGGTCGGTGCGGACCTTGATTTCCAAGAGTGTGGTGAACTCCAGGCGGCGCACCGTGCACTCCGAGGTGTAGCGTCCCCGCTTGAACACGAGAACCTCGCAATCGTCATCTTTCTTCGATTTGCTGACCAGGTGATGGGAGTGCTGCGGCATCCGGTCAAGGAGGAAGGCTGAGACCGCCATTGGGGGGGTCTTGCCTTCGTAGACCAGATTCTCGAAACGGTAGTCGCCGTTTACCGAGGTATTGCTCTCATGCAGCTTGTCCTTCAGCTGCATGCCGCTGGGAACCGGGATGTCGCCAGACTGGTTCGCACTGACGCCGTCACCGTCTGTGGTGTGTTCTATCAGGCAGCCGGAGAGGAGCGGGAGAATGGCCAACAGAGCGAGTTTGGGTTGTTTCATGGGTGACTGCTGGTTTGGGTTCCTGGGGTGACTTGATTCCTCGACTAAGCGGCGCAGTGTAGCGAGGGCCTGACACCCAGGCAACGAATCGAAATCATGCAGCTCTGCAAACGGCCCAGGTGGGAGATGCCTCCCGCCAGACCCCTGCAGCAGTAGCCGGCGCGGGCTTTCGAAGCCCCGCGCAACCGAGGACCCGGAACCTGCTGTGGCACAAGCCGCCATGGATGCCGGTGCTGGCGATCCGGGAATGCCGCCAGCCGGGCTGGGCTGAGGCCGGGGGGGATTTCCCTGCCGGGGAAGGTTGCTTGTAGCCCCCTGAAGCGGTTCCATTCCCTGTTCGTCGTGGTTCTGTTCGACAGGTAGCCTCCCGCCGAGTCCACCAGATGCTGCCGCGTACGAATGCCCCTGACACGGGGCTGTTTCGTTAGAGCGCAAATACCCATCCCATCGCGTCGTATTGATGCGGCAAGCTCACCTGCCGCGCACTCACCAGGAGTAGTTGATGTCTTTGATCCGATTGACCGCCAGCCTGTTCGTGGGCGTAGCCCTGATCGCACCTCTTTCCGCCCAAGGCAAGCCGTTCAAGCATGCCTTGCCCGCCGACACACTGATGTTCGTTTCGGCGCCGGACCTGAGCACCAGCGCTAGCGAATTCCAGAACACTGCCTTGGCCCAGATGTGGCGTGAGGAGGAGGTTCAGGACTTCGTCAAGGACGCCATGGTGATGGCAGAGGCGCAGTGGAAGCAAGGCCTCGGAATGCTGGGCGAAATGCTCGAAGCCCAGCAGGTCCCGGTGACGCCGGATGACCTGCTGAAGATGCGCATCCACAATTTCACCGCCGCGATGACGAGCTTCGAACTGACTGTTGGCCCCGCTGGGCCACTGCCGAAGGTTGGAGTCCTGTTGCATGCGGACTTTGGCGCGAATGTCGGGACCGTCCGCAGGCTGGTCGACTTCGGCCTGGTTGCGCTGATGGCCGATGCTCCGGCCAAGGTGACGAAGACCTCGACCAAGCTCGAGGGCGATGTCGAGTTGACCACCGTCCACCTGCCTGGAGCCGCCGGCATGTCGCTCAACCTGGCCTTCGTGGGCAACGCGGTGATCTTTGGTACCATTACCGACGAGGTTAAGGCTGCGGTCGCCGCGGTCGTTGGTCAGAAGAGCATTCTGCCAGGCAGCGCCGATTACATGGCGACCGCCAAGCACCTCGGCACGGCGGGGGCCGAGATCGAGGGCTACGTACACTTCGACGGCTACATGAACCTCACCATGAAGATGCTCGAGATGCTCGAGACCAATCTGCCGGAGTGGCCGCAGGAATTGCAGGTCGCGGGCATCGCCCGTGCGTTGACCGCACTCGGGGCACGGTCCATCCGTGCTACCGGCTTCACCAGCAAGTACGAGGGCAACAAGTCCGTCATGCGTAGCTTCACCCTGGCTCCCGAGGAGGGGCGGCGGGGCTTCCTGGCCGGTGGCAACAAGGCGGCAGACCTGGCGTTCCTGCAGTGGGTGCCGAAGGACGTCGCGTCGGTCTCGACCAGCATGCTGGATCTCGAGGGGCTATACGACGGTCTGATCGGAGCCCTCAAGGCCTACAATCCCGACATGGCAGAGGCGCTGCTGGCGCAGCTCGCTGAGCAGGAGGAGATGGCAGGGATTTCGCTCAAGGACGATCTGTTCAGCGTCTTCGGTGGGCAGATGGTCAACTGGTCGATGGGGGTCAGCAGCCTCATGTCCGCGCCGGAGGGTGCGATGCTCCTGAAGGTACGTGATCAGGAACGCCTCCTGGGCACGCTGACGAAGCTCGCCACCATGACGGGTGGCATGATCGACTTCCCGGTCAGTGAGCGGCGCGGGGTCAAGACCTGGCGCCTCGAACTCGATCCGGATTCGATTCCCGAAGAGGCCACCGCAGCTCTTGCGATGCTGCAACCCTGCTTTGCGTTCAAGGACGGCTACATGGTTCTCGCCCTGTCGACCGGTGATGTGCGCCGCACCATCAAGCGGATGGGCCAGCCCAGCGATCCCGCTACGGATATTCGCAGCAACAAGGACTTCGCCGGCTACCTGGCGAATCTCCAACAGCAGAACGTGAGTTCGTTCGCCTGGACGGACTGGAAAGTCACCTTCGAGAGCATGTACTCTGCGGGCACTTCGGCGCTTGCGCTGCTGGTAAGCGATGACGACGTTCCGTTTGACATGACCTTGCTGCCCGAAGCAGAGTCACTGAGTCAACACCTGTTCAGCTCCATGTCCTGGTCGACAACCACCAAGGATGGTTACGTCGCAACCGTCGTGAGCCCGATCGGTCCGGAGCTCACGATCGGCGCCTTCGCCCTGGGAGTTGCCGGCGCAACGTTTTATGCCGCGTGGGCCAGGGAGGGTGTGATGGCCGGGGCTCCAGCTTTCGCAGTCCCGGTCCCTATCGACGAGGCGTCGCCCCCAGGTGAGGCCAAGAAGGACCGCCCGCCCCCAGACAAGGGCAAGAAGAAGAACTAGTTCATGGCAGAGATTGCTCCCCGATCCACTCTTCTGGGAGTCCAAGCTGACAATGCTCTGTGTCGCTGCTGGCGACGCGGGGCGTTAGCCATTCTGGGACTGACGCTTGTTTGCCAGGCGACCACATCCCAGCAGCCACTCGAACCGCAGCGCTTGCGCGCTGCCGGTCTCGTCGCGCTACAACAAGCGGTCAAGGATGCTTCGTCCGACACCCTGATCTTGTTGGTCGCCTCGCATCCTGACGACCGGTATGTCCTGCCGGCGACCTATCTCCGGTTCAAGATGGGCTGTCAGGTGGCGGTACTCCTGTTCACCCGGGGACGGGGTGGGCAGAACAGCGCTGGACCAGAAACCGGCGACGCACTCGGCAGGATTCGGACGCTCGAGGCCGAGCGCGGGGCCCGGCACTTCGGCGCCAAGATCTACTACCTCAATCGGCCCGACAATGGCTTTAGCCGCTCCGCCGAAGAGACCCTGGAACAGTGGCGCGAAGAATCCACGGTCCGCGACTTCGCGCGGATGATCCGGAGCATCAAGCCTGATGTGTTGTTGACGACTCACCATCCCGAGGAGCGTCACGGTCACGACCTCGCGCTCTTGCAGGTGTTGCCAAAGGCGATCCGATTGGCAGCCGACACCGAGTACGAGACCAAGGGAATGGCGCCGTACGAAGTACCGAGGGTATTTCGTACCGCGATCGGATCGGAAGCCGATGACCCGAACATCCTCAGCCTCGGCATGGACGGCTGGGACCACAGTCGCGGTGGAACCTACCGGCAGTTGGCGTACCGGGCGCTTTCCGAGCACCGCAGCCCGGCACCACTGCAAGCGATGGAACAGTTGTTCCAGCCGATTCTCGATCTCAAGCCGCTGCGCGTTTGGGACCGGCCGGCCGAGCCCTCCTTGACCGGGGGCTTGCCCGACCTGTTTCGTGCGATGGTGGGGACGGTGCCCGTCGTCTCGGTCCGGTCGATGCGCGACGTGGAGTTCCCTGCCTTGGAGAAGCACCTGACTTCCCGGCCGGCCTTGGCCGGCCACGCGATCAAGCTGCTCGAAAAGCTGCGAGCGATCAAACCCGCCGCAGGGTCGGAGTTGGAACGCCGGCTTGCACGACGACAGGAGGCACTGCAGCGGATTGTGTTGCAGAGCGCGGGCGTGCAGGTGTTCATCCCCAAGCCAGAGGGGGAGGCCGCACCCGGTGACGATATGCCTCTGGACATCTGGGTTCGCAACGAGGGCGACCACCCGATCACGGACATCGAAGTCGCGGCGGTCGGAGGCGGTACGTTGCAGCTGGTCGGTCCAGGCAAAGACAAGAAGACCCTCGATCCGCACACCTCCCTGGCGCTCAATGTTCTCTACTGTCCGCCGGATCTATCCGAGCGCGACCTCAGGACCTTGTTTTCCCGGGACACCTATGAGGATCCCCTGCGGGTTCGACTGCAGATGACGGTGGGCGGGCAACCGCTTTCGATCGAACAGACAGTCGAGACCGAACTACAGCCAGCGATCAAGGTAACGGTGACGCCGCACACCCTGCTGCTTCCCAGGGACTCTGAGGAACTGCGGTTCATTGTCGGCGTGGAACGCAAGAACCTGCAGGAGGTGGGCCTGAAGGTGCGCGTGAACCCACCGGCGGGGATGACGGTTGGCAAGAACGTGCGTCCGGTTTCGATGGCGGCCAAGGAACGGTTTCGTGAGTTTACCTTCACGCTTAGTGCGCCAGGTGTCCGCCCCGGAGTCAGCGTGATGCATGTGACGGTGGGGGGCTACCGTAGCCGGGTGCGTGTGCACAAGGTTGATGTCGCCGTCCCAAGAGACCTCAAGGTAGGGCTCCTCCCGGGAGTGGACACGACGACCTACGAGGTCCTGCAAGCACTGTTAGGCCAGTCGGGAATCGAGAAGTTCGAAGCCGGACAGCCGATCCCGATCCTGGACAACCAGCGGTTCCACACCATCGTTGTCGATATCCGCGCCCTTCGTGACGAGAATTTCCGCCGGGGGTTCGCGCGACTGCTCGACTTCGTCGAGCAGGGCGGGCGAATGGTGGTCTTCTACCACAAGGACAAGGAGTTCAACCTGGACGATGCTTCATTCCGAGGTGCGCCGTACCCGCTCCAGATTGGTCGAGGGCGCGTGACTCGAGAGGACGCCGCAGTGCGCTTGCTGAACCCTGAACACCCGCTGTTTAACTACCCGAATGTAATCCGTCGCGAGGACTGGGATGGCTGGGCACAGGAACGCGGGCTGTACTTTCCGGAGACCTATGACCAGAAGTATGAAGAGTTGCTCGAGATGCGCGACGAAGGCGAAGAGCAAGAGCGCGGCGCGATGCTCTACGCGAAGTACGGCAAGGGCGACTACATCTACTGCGCCTTGTCTCTCTACCGTCAACTCAAGAACCGACACGCCGGTGCATGCCGGCTGTTCGCAAACCTGATTTCGCCCCAGGCCAGGGCGGGGCGCTAGCAGATTTTCTGAGCCCTTGACGGGTTTACAATCCGCGCCCGATCGTTCGTTGAGCGTGAAGTTGGTGCAGCGGCCGCCAACGGACCGTCGCTGATCATCGCAGGCGCGAGGCAGAATCCTGATGCAGCTTTCCAAGGTTTGGGCAAAGCGTTATCCAGGGCGCACGATGTCGCGGTCTTCCCGAACTCTCGTCCTGTCGGTATTCGTTGCTTCACTGGCGCCCCTGCCCTTGAAGTCGCTCGCCACCCAGGGCCCGGCGCAGCAGATCCGATCCGTTGCTGCTGACGACGGCGTTGGCAAACAGAAGCTGGCTACGGTCAAGTCTCTGGCGATCAAGGGAGTCCAGCGGCTGAAGAAGTGGTTTCCCGGGACCCCAGCACGCCCGATTACTTTCGTCCTTCACTCGGATGCCAGCAGTGTGCGTGAGGCGCAACTCAGAAACCTGCAGCCAGGGGTGCCGGGGTTTGCCTTGTTGCAGCGCGACGAGATCCATCTGGTACTGCACGAGATCAGGATCGACCCGCCCAATGATCTGCGCACTACGGTGGATCATGAACTGGTCCACATCCTGCTCGATCAGCACGTAGGCAAGAATGGCATCCACGTGCCGCGCTGGGTACACGAGGGCCTGGCGCAAGTCCTGGCTGGCGGCTTGTATCTTGACATCCAGGAGGAACACCTGGCCAACCGGGTGAGGTCGCGAACCTACCTGCCTTTCAGTTCGCTGCGCGAGTCGTTCCCTGTTGAGGACAAGGACGACCTGGCCCTTGCCTACGGGCAGAGCAAT
>JAYZDB010000191.1:0-15137 GCA_036338025.1 Planctomycetota bacterium | reverse complement strand
CGACATCAGGATGTTACGCCGTGCCCACAATCCAAGAGAGTCGTCATCCAACCAGCCCCAGGTCGCCACGACCGCCAGGCATCCGAAGATCACCGCTCCAAACTTGTAGACCCTGCTGGTGTCCAGGGCGGACTCAGCGGGCAGGGAATCAACACGTTGCTGCACATCGGCGACCACCTGCTGCATCAACTGCGCGGACTCGTTGCCAAAGCTGCCGGCATCGAGTGACCTTTCGAACTGTACGGCGCTGATCAAGGCCTGCTGCAGTTCGACTTCACCACGCTCCATCGCAAGGGCCAGTTCGTCGTCGTTGAGGTCAACCCGGATCGGAGCAAACAAATGCTTCCTGAGCAGGTGCAAGCTTGTCAGCACGAATACGACAAACAACCCGATCCGGTAGACCTGCTCGAGGCGGAGGTTCCGGTCGATCGCGAAGCTGAGGAGCATGAAGCAAATGAAAGCAACCAGCGCAAAAGCCAGGCCCTCCACCAGGATGCCGAGGCGAGCTCGTCCACGCAGCCGAGAGAATAGAACGCCCGGACTCGTCATAGCAGGTTCCACCTCTTGCGTAGCCACCACTCAATCGACAACAAGACCAGGATCACTGCGATCGTCATCCAGCTGTCCCACATGGCATGGGGAGTCTTGAACAACTCAGTCGTAGTCCGCGATGGGATCGCATCGACCGCCTGCAAGAGTTCGGTCGGCGTCTCCACCAGCTTGCCGCCCTGGGCTTGTGCGATCGCACCGAGTTCCGACACATTGACCGGGCCTTCCTTTTCGACGGCGGCCGCAATCACCTGGAAGCGAGCATCGACCTTCAACTCCGTATCGGCAGGCACGACCCGGTAGAAGCCCGTCTTGCTGGGACGGTATGAGGCCTCGTACTGACCCGGCAAGCCGTCGATGGGGAGCAACTCGAGATCGGTGGGCGGTTCGTTGCCTCGCACAATCTTCAAGGTGTAGTTTTCGGAGACCAGCGGTTGGTAGGTCGCACTCTTCGCCTCGATGCCGATCTTGAGAGGCTCGCCCAGTTCGAGTTTCTCGCTGCTGATGTCGATGCGGAGTCGGCTACTACCGGCGGTCAAGCGTCCCTCGTAGAGGTAACGAATGCCCTTGATCCAGTAGCGGTCGTACTGTTCGCCATAGCGGCTGCGCCAACGGTAGGTCTCGTCCGTGCCGGAGAAAGTCACGCGGCCCGCACCGATAAAGTGCGTCGCGATCAGCGGCATCGCTTCGCTCGTGTCCTTGAACCGGTGCGTGGCCTTGGTGTAGGCGAGAATTCGTGCGGCGGGTTTGCCGCGTTTGACCGGGAAGGTGAAGTGCCAGCCAGGTAGCTGGCCCCAGATGAGGTCGTTGCGGTCCTTGTCGGCGTCAACCAAGCGCATCGCCTGGTGATCGCGCCCCTGCGTCGTGATCTCAAACGGATAGGACCGACCAAAACCACGGCCCAGCCCGATGATCATCTTGGCCAACTGCATGTGTGGCACAACCGGCAGAAGATCCGCGATGGGAGATGTGTTCGCGGATGGCTCCAAGGCGTCGTAGGTGTACTTCTCGCCGCAGATCCACCAGAGGCCGGCGCCGTCCTCTTCTACTTGCGTAGCAACCATCTGGCAGAACTCACGGTCCAGTTGGGTGGCATCAGGATCCATGAAGATGAACACGTCGAACTTCTCAAGTTCGCCGCGATCAGTCGGCAGTGTCTTGAGGTTGGTGTTGCCATCCTGCATGAACTTCGCGTCCGCACTCTCTAGCCAACACGACACATCGATGGTCTGGTCCCGGGTCAAAAGCTGCCGCAGAATCTGGTACTCGTGAAGGGGCGATCCAGCGAGCAGCAAAACCCTGGTCTTCTCCGCCAGGATCTCAACCCGCGCCTGCTTGGTGTGCCGGTCGGGATTGAGCGGTTCGCCCGGCGGTGGTTCAACCTCAACGCGATAGTTTCGGATGCCCGGATCTGCCACGCGGATGTTGTCAAACTCGACGTCAACAGCCTGACTCTCGGATAGCGCGACCTCTTTTTGCTGCACCAGCGTCCCGGCACCCCCGCCTTCGGGTATCTCGATGAGCTTGACTGTCACGGTCAAGGCCTCATAGCCCTGGCTGGTGACCTTCGAGCGGATCTTGAAGGGGTCCTTTTGGAACGCGCGCTCGGGCGCTTCGATGCGCGGCACGGTGATGACCTGCGCTTCGGACGGATCCCCGATTCCCATGACCAGGGTGTGGTCAACACGGCGTTGCGTCAGGTATCGAGACACCTCGGAACCCTTCGCGCCGATGTTGCGGCGACCATCTGTCAGCACGATCACCGCCGCTATCGAAACGTCGCGGCTCTTCTGCAGCGCCAGGCGGACAGCGCCTCCAATATTGGAATACTTGCCGTCAGGTTCGACCGCGTCGAAGTTCGGATGCGGCGCAATGCGCGCGCCGGGCAGGAGCTCTACCGGCTCCCCGTCCGGGCCGAGCTCAGGCTCCACCGTCAGCAGCGGCAAGGGGGTCAGGCCAGCCGCGAAGCCATACAGGATTACCTTGTTCTTCTGACTGAGCTTCTCGATCAGCTGGAAGTCCTCGTTCGACAACAAGGACTTGGCGAGATCCATGCGGGACTTGCCTGGTAGATCGCGTTGGCCGAGTTCCGCCCAGGACTGGACCAGCTTCTGCACCTCTTCGCGCCGGAAGGCGTCCCGGTGCCCCATCGACTGCGACAGATCGAGAAGGATGATGGAGTGGCCGTCGCGGATGTCCTTCTTGACCGTCACGAGGTTCGGCTCCAGCACCACCAAGAGTGCCGTCAAGATGGCGAGCACACGCAGCGCTGCCAAGACGGCCCGCTGGTTCCGCGTGAGCCGATGAGCATCGCGCCGATATACAAAGAACACCAACATCACCGCCAGCAGCGTGCCGAGGATCGTCAGCAATCCGAGTCCGCCCGAAGGGAAACCCGTCAGTTCGAACTGCAGTTCAGCGCCACGCTCAACCGGTATGCCCTTGAGTCCAGCCAACCAACTTAGAAAATTCTGCATGGTTGGTCTCGCTATCGCCGGCCGAAGCGCCAGGCCAGAACGGTTTCGAGCAGGAGAAACAGCAACAGCGCGATGGCCAGGACTCGCCAAAGCTCCCCTTCGCCGACTCCTGCCAAAGCCTCATCGGTCTTGGATTCTTCGATGATGTGGAGCCGGTCATGTACGTCACTGGGATAGACACGCAGCCACCCGGCCTCGTTCAATCGCTGCAGTCGGCCCTCGGCAGATGGCGCGCTCCGACTCATCAGTCGGGCCTCCGCTTCGCCACGGTGAGGTGTCAGCGTGATCTGGAACAACCCGGTTCCCTCGAGGTCAGGCATCGGCACGCTAAGCACTGAGTTGATTTCACCGTCGGGTTGGCCTGCTGGCGAGTCCTGGTCCTTGGCGGTGAACGTCTCCTCAAAGCCCTCACCGGCCAGCGCTCTGACAAACACGTCCCGGCGATAGACCGCTGGGTCGAGGTCCAGCTTCAGGGTGCCGGTGGTGTCGAGGTTGTACGGTGCAATCGAGTGGATCTTGGTGCCGTGCTTGTGGATCTCCTGGCACATCACCAGAAATGCCGGGCTGATGCAGAAGTCCGACCAGGCATCATCCGCGGTGGTTGCAATGGTGACGGTCTGACCACCACGCCTGAATGTCTTGGTCGCAACCAGGGGATGCCCGGTGGCGTTCTTGACCCGAACCGCAATCGCCACTGGGGCGGTCAGATCCTCCGCCAGTTCGAAATAGCGCTTCACCAGGACCCATTTCGACAACACCACCTCGAGGACGTCGACATTGTCTCGGATCATGAAGTGTGTTCGGTCCGCGACGAAAGCGTGGTCCGGCTGATCGGCATCACCCCTCAGCTCGAGAATTGGAAGAGCCAGCAAGCCCTTGCCGTCGTTGTAGAAGGCCTTGTTGTAGCGGCTGGGGTCGGCAACCTGATCGCCGAGAAAGAACACCACCCCACCACCGCCTTCGGCAAAGGCCTCGAGTTTTTCAACCTCCCTTGGCTGCATGACCGGGACGTTTGCCAGCCAGACCATGTGGATGTGACTCAGGTCGTAATCAAGGAAGCTGTGCGGCTGAATTTCTGTGACGTCGATGCCCGTGATGATGTCCGAACCGAGGTCCAGCGCCTTGTTGAGGTAGAAACTCTCGGACTCCTCAGGCCTTTGCCCAGGATCCCCATTGATCACCAGGACCTGCGAGCTACCGACTACCTCGAGAGCCAGCACCCCGCGATCATCCACTGGATAGCGGTCCTTCGGCAGGGTCGCGACCACCCCATGGTAGCCAGGTTCCCGAAACGTGTGTTCGATGTCGATTGCCGTCCGACCGCCGCCGGGGATCGGCCCGACCGGTCGCACAACATTGGTCTTGCCGTCTATCTCGACGGCGACTTCGGTGGCCTTCGAAGCTTCGTCGCCAAAGTTCGTGATCTCGACCTGCAGGGTCACTGACACCCCTGCCATCGCCAGGCGATCACGGCGGCCCACCGAGGTGACGCCGAGGTTGTCGACCTCTTTCGGCCCAACGGCCATCACCGTCAGCCGGGCGTGGGCAACATCCATCTCCTCGAGATGTTTCAGAACGCCTGGTGCTGGTTTGCCATCCTTGACGAAATCATGGCTGCGCGAATCCGTGACCAGGTAGTAGTGGTGATCTCGGGCTTCCTTGTCCTTCTCGACCGCCCACTTCTTGGCGGCGGTCAGGAGCTCCCCCGCATTGAGGGTCGCTTCACCGACGCGGTGCCCGGACAGAGCCTCGCGTGCCTTGCGTTTGAGTTCCTGGTTGATCCGAACCGAGAACAGCATCGGCTGGCGTCCGCGCTGCGAGGACGCCAGCAGGGTCAGCAAGTCCCCGTTGTTTGAATCCACCAGCTTGCCGATCAGTCCATGGACCCGATTGACCGCGGACTTGTAGACATTCCCGGTGCCGACGCGCTGTGCCATCGAAGCCGAGTCATCGAGACACACGAGGTGGTGGGTGCGTGACTTCAAAAGCCCGCCCGTCCCGGTCAACTGCGGCCGCGTCACCAGGAAGATCAGAAATACCACTGCCAGGGTCCGCAGCAAGAGCACAATCCAGTGCTCCATCTGCATCCGGCGGCGATTGCGCTTCATCGCTCGCAGCAGGTACTCCATGGCCGCCCACGGCACCTTGTTGAATCTCCGCCGATTCAGCAGGTGGATGATGATGGGCACAGCCGCTAGCGGCAGCGCCCACAACAGGAGTGGGTTGAAGAAGGCCAGAGCAGACATCTAGGTCTCGTTCGAGGGCGGGGGGGGGTCGGGTCGCTATCTCTGGTAGATCGGAACCAGAGCGTACGGGAGCTGCATGATGGTCAAGGCAATCGCTGTGCCATAAGTCTGGCCAACGCCATCGCCCATCCAACTGCCGTCCTTGCGCTGGGCGCGGATCAGCCACTTGGACATCTTGGAAAAGTACTTGGGCCAGCGTTCGTCGTTCTTCTGGTAGATCGCCTGGGCCAGGTAGAGCTGGGCGTAGTAATGGTGTCCTTGCCCGCTGCCGTTGACCGGCAAGGTCCGGACCGCGTACTTGAGGGCCTTTTCCGCGATCGGGTCATCGTACTTGCCGGCGTTGTACAACACCGCAACTCCTGCCGCGCTGAGCGCTGGGCGGCCGGCGCCGCCGCCACGGAGGCTGTAACGCACACCACCGTCTGAGTTGGTCGATTTGCGGCTGTAGGCGATCGCACGCTCAATGGTCTTGATGGGAACAACAATGCCGGCATTGCGACAAGCTCGCAGCGCCTGGATTTGCGTAACTGTCACGCTGCCCTCATCACTGCGCGAGTCAGGCGTGTAGTACCAGCCGCCGGCTGGAGACTGTGCCTTGGAAATGACGTTCACGGCCTTGGTCAAGATGGTGTGCAACTTCTTTTGCAGACGCGTGTCCTCCTCCATCCCATAGACCTGGGCCAGGAACATGGTGGAGAACCCGTGGCCGTACATGCTGCGTCCTTCTTCGGCTGCAACAGTAATCACACCATCGGCCTGGGATTGCTTCATCAGGTACTGGGAGGCCTTGCGAACACTCTTCCAGTGCTTGCCGCGGGTCGGCGTCGATCCTGACCCGAGCAGGGCCATGCCCGCCAGCGCGGTCATCGCCGTAGGGTACGAGCCGTAGCCGGTAGCGCGCCAGGCTCCGGACCGATCCTGCGTGCGGACCAGGTAGTCGAGACCGCGTTGGATGCTGGCCGCGATCTTGGCGTCGATACCCACTGGATACTTCCGTACACCCTGGGCTGGCAGTGTCAGCTGCGCAAGCAGGCCAGGGACCAGGATCAGGCCGGTCAAACTGCGGATACTCATACCTATTTGATGCCTCCGTTCTCGATGTAGTCCTGTTCCCTCTCCACCCCTTCCAGATCACCAAGAGCACGGTAGACCTGTAGGCGGAATAGATGAACGCGCAACGCCAGGCGTGGGTCAAGCATCCGTTGTTCACATTGGTCCAGGAGCTTCAGGGCGGGTTCCCGCTGTCCGTTGGTCGCCAACAGGACCGACACCTCTTCCGCCAGGCTCAGCACCCGAACCGAAATACGGCGCCTGGACTGGGCGTCGAGGTCTTCCTGATCGAGGGACTCTAGCAGGATCTGCGCGGACTCCTCGAGCTTGCCAGCGTGGACCAGGTAGGACGCCCGCGCATCGACATCTGCGCTGACGGCCGCGAGCTTGTCGAGAGCCGTCGGCGAACTGTAGATCTCCACACCACCCTCGTAGCCGACCGCGAGATATGCATCTCGCACCTGCAGGTTGACCGGGCCGCCCAATGGCTCCTTGCCGATGGAGAAACTCGGCAGATCAAGGGTCCTGCTAAGCGGTTCCTTCTTGGTGTTGGCAGAGACGACATGGATCTGCCGCGAACCGGCGCGACCGGGAAGCACGACATAGTCGCGGGTGACAAAGCCGCGCCCGCGCCAACCCTCTCTATCGAGCCCCGGCACTTTCACGATCCAGTACCGCACGCCCGAGCGGAGGCTCATGCAGACCAACTGGGATTCACCGCAGACCACGAACAAGAAATCATCGTTGCGGCCAACGATGTAGGACAACTTGCTGGTCAGGACCGTGTGGGAGCGCGGTTGTTCCGCGTTCTGCATCCAGAGGATCTTTCCATTGGCAGCGTTCAAACACAGCAACACAGAGCTGTCGGCGGCGGCCAACAGGACAAGATCGCCGGCGACATGCAGATCACCGGGAACGAAACCCTTGAAGGTGCCGAACTGCGCGATGGCGTAGTTGGAGAAGGGATTGTTATAACGCGCCTTGGCCTTGGAGCGTCTCTTGCCGCGGGTTGGATGAACCCGTTCGTACTTGCGGGACCAACTCAAGACCCCGGTGTTGGCGTCGACAGCACCGAGCACACCAGCGTTGGTCAGGACGTAGGCAATCCCGGACTCGATCACGACCTGCGGTGACGGCGCGCGCGCGAAATCCGTTCCACCCGAGTGCAGGTAGGTGCGGAATATCTCGCGACCGGTCGCGGAACTCAGGCACAAGACACCGTAGATCCCGGACTCGAGGAACGGCACCAGCAAGCGCGTCCGGTACACGGTTGGAGTCGCCAGGTAGGTGACAGCGCGTTTCTTGCTGGCCTTGGCCGGTGCTGGCAAGCGCCACAGTTCTTTGCCGGTGTGACGGTCGTAGGCGGTCAGGCTGTTGGTGTGGATAGCGCGGAAACTCGCCGTCGACGAAGGACGGTTGTAGCCCTCGATGAAGTAGTAGCGTTGTTTGTCACCCGCCACCCGGTTGCCGAAGTAGTCGTAGATCGGGGTGCGCGAGCGGGGCACGCCGCTGTTCCTCGGAACCCGGTACTTCGCGAGGCCAGGGTCCCCCATCGCCAACAGTTGGCGTCCGGAGACCAGGTCGTGAACGACCGGTCGGAAGTTGTCGAGGAAGACCAGGAGATTGCCCTCGAACTGCACCGAGGTGCCAGGGATGTGGTTGCGGTGTCGCGGAAAACGGGTGCCGTGGGTCTGGACGCCGCCGGCTGTGTTGAACCGGATCGCCTGACTACGGCTGGCGCCGCTTGACTTGGGTGATTTGTACGGCGCCGATTCGGTGAACCGGTACTCCCACAGGGGAGTCAGCGCCTTGGCGCTCACCAAATCCAGCGCCTGGGCCTTGGATCGCACCGCCGTCTCTACCTGGCTCGTCACGTCGAACAACTCGCCCGCCGGCATGTCCTTGATCGTGTGGAGCTCGCCCATCAAGCGGACAGATGCGTCGGGAAAGGCCTGCACCGCCTGGCCGATCTGGTCTCGCGCCATCTCGAACTCACCGAGTTGCTGAAAGCAGATGGCAATCTTGACCATCAGCATCAGGTCATGGATGCCGGCTTCCCGACGACTGTCAGCCGGATAGACCTCCAGGAGATTCTCGAGCGTCTGGATGGCGGCTCGGAACCGGCCGGTGTCCATCAGCAGATCCGCCGACAAGCGCATGGCGCGGGCCGCGCTCAGGGTCACGAAGTGGTGGTTGTAAACCGCCTCCAAGGCGGCCAGATCGCCGCTTGCGCGAGCCGCTCGGAAAGCCTCCTCAGCCTGCGCCTCGTACTTCACCCGGTAGAGTCCAATGCCCTCCGGGGGCATGGAGGCCAGCAATTCGTGGCACAAGCGCGAAACCGGCCGGTAGACCCGATCATCACTGCTGAACACGGAATACGCCGGATCCTCCTCATCGATGGGGCTGGATCGCGTCGGCGTCTGCTTCGGATTAGCGGGTTTTTCAATTTTGTCCGGATCCTGGTCGGTCTTGGGCTCGTTGGCGTCCTCCGCCATGAACTCGCCCGTCCGCCCTTCGATCACCTCTTGCAGGACCTTGATCGCATGCTCGTAGTCCTCCTTGCCCAGAGATGCCTGGGCAGACCGGAGAAAGCGGTCCAGGTTGGGGCTCTCGAACATCTCCACGCGAACCCCGTGCTCGGTGGCTCCCGCCCGCCCAGCCAGCTGGGGACGGATCTGGGCCTGAGCCCCTTCGGTCGCGCACAGCGCCGAAAGCAGGAACCAGTGATATCTTGGGAGACTCATCGCAGGTCGTCGGGTAGGTCCAAAGCCACTCTAAAGATCAACGGGAGTGGAATCGGGAGGATCAGAGGCAAATCTACGTGTTCCATTCCAAGCCAGCGAGTCCCACATGAAGTTATGTTGGCCGTTTGGATAGACCCCGAAACCACGACGCCTACTCCCCGTATTCTCGAAACCATGAAGAAGTTGCTCCTATGCCTGGGACTCGGGTTCGGCCTGGCTCCGAGCCTGCACGCACAGGTCGTCTGGACTGACGAACAGCTCGAGGCCCAGATGCAGGGATTCAAGCAATCAGACACCCTGTCGTCCTTGCAAACCCTCAGTACCCTGCTGAAACAGCAGGAGTCAGGGTTCCTTGCCATCAGCAACCGGATTCACGGCAATCACGCCGAGTATTTGCTCAGAATCGAAAAGCTCCTCGACGATCTGTCCAACGAGCGCTGGGAAGTCCGCGAAAAAGCCGAGGACACCCTCGCTGAGATCGGTGCAAAAGGCCGAGAGCTGATTCTCGCCCGCAGCAAAGCGGGCGAAACTGCCGAGGAGCGCATTCGGGCTTCGCGTGCCCTGACCGTCATCGACGAGAGTC
This sequence comes from Planctomycetota bacterium, assembly GCA_036338025.1. Lineage (GTDB taxonomy): Bacteria > Planctomycetota > UBA1135 > UBA1135 > UBA2386 > JAYZDB01. The sequence continues at coordinate 5,488 of JAYZDB010000191.1, read as the reverse complement.
CTGACACCAAAGAGGAGCTCGAAAAACGCTACCTGCGCGGCCTCGCTCTCACCTCACTCTACATGGACACACGGCCGAAGCTGGTGAAGGCCCTGGGCAGTGCGCTTCAACACACGGACCCCTTGATCGTCAACCAATGTGTGCGCGCGCTGGGAGTCCATGGCGATGACGATCAAGCCAAGAAGTTGATTGCGCTATTGGCCAACGATGGTCAAGCCTACGGCCGCGTCATTCGCTCCACCCTGGCTGTGATGAAGGGCACCGCCGGACGCGACTTCATCGTCGGCTTGTTGTTGAAGGCTGAGGTCGACGAAACCGAGGCCGTGCAACTTCTGCGCATCCTCCGCGAGAAGACGGACGGCAAGGCTACCCTCAGCAAATTGCAAGGGTCCGAGAACGCCGTCATCGTGGACGCGTCACGAATCAAGATGCCCGCGGTCGGCAAAGACTCTCCGATTGTGCAGGTATCCCTCGCCGATCAGACCATCGTGGAGGGCCGACTGGTCGGATACTGGTCGGACAGTGTTCGCCTCACCCAACCGTCAGTTGTGAAGGGCAAGGAACGCACCCCCATCGCAATTACAAGCCTGACATTCCCGCTGCAAGGCTGCGACGGCATCAAGGTGGTTGGCAGCACTCCAATCAAGACCGTCAACAAGTGCCGGATGTTTCTCGTGCAGGGCACCTTGGTCACCGGAACACTCACGGCAGTAGGTGTCGACACGGTCACTTTGGAATCCGAGACCTTCGGCAGGATGACGGTCAAACGCAGCCTCGTGCAAGGCCTGGCGATTGACCCCAAGCTCGATCGTCTACTCGGCGCCTCTGCCAAGCACGACAAGGTACGGCTGAAGTCCAACAAGTTGATCAATGGAACCGTCAAGAGCCTCGACAAGACTGAGTTGGTGTTCCTGGACGGGTCCGGCAAGGAGACGCGCATACCACGAGCCGACATCGCTGGCCTGTTGTTCAAGCGCCCTCTGCATGCCACCGTGGAGACGCGGACCTTCACCCGGGTCACCCTGAACAACGGCGACAAGGTCCTCGGCCACATCGCCGCACTTCATGGCTCGCACCTGGGCATCGTGGCGCCAGGAGTCGGCACTGCCGTATTGCCGACCAACAAGGTTGTCGAGATGGAATTCGGGATGGGAGGCGGCGCGATGTGGGGCTTTACCCTGGTCGCTGATTACTCCGACAACCGCATCGTGGAGTTCGACGATCAAGGCCGTGAGGTCTTTGCGATCGAGGAGATCTTCGGGGTCTGGGATGTCGAGTGTCTCGACAACGGCAATCTCCTGATAACCGAATTTTCCGTCAACCGGGTCTCGGAAGTCACCCGGGAAAACAAGGTGGTCTGGTCCTTTGAAGACCTCAAGAACCCCTACGACGCCGATCGCCTGCCGAATGGCAATACCTTGATCGCCGACACCTTCGGCCGCCGGGTCATCGAAGTGAACCCAAAGGGCAAGATCGTCTGGTCCTTCGCCAAGGACATCCACCCCTACGACGTTGATCGTCTGCCGAATGGCAACACCTTGATCGCCGACACCCGCGATGACCGCGTGATCGAAATCGATCCGAAAGGCAAGATCATCTGGCAGATCAAGAACGTCCCGAACGTGCATGACGCCGATCGGCTACCAAACGGAAACACCCTGTTGACCATTCGAATGCTCAACGAAATCCGAGAAGTTGACGCCTCGGGCAAGACTGTGATGACACTCAAAGACCTCAGTTCGCCAAGCGATGCCGACCGCCTGCCTAACGGCAACACGCTGGTCGCTGAGAATGGTTTCATCCGGGAGTTCGACCGTCACGGTCGCGAAGTCTGGAAGAAGGCCATCACCTGGGCAGTCGAAGTCAATCGGTACTGAGTCCGGCGGACGAGAGCCTCAACGACGCAGCGCCACAGCCATCGAGGCTGGTAACTCGAAGTTGTCGATGAGATGTTGGCGCAGTGTCTCGGTGAGTTCTTCGTCATCGGAGGCCGCCGCATCTGCGTAGAGATAGAGTGAGTGCTGCAAGGCTGTCGGATCACGCTGCGCAGAAATGCCGAGCGCGAACCAGGCCCGGGCCGCGGCACCACCAAGCTCGATCAACTGGGTCGCGCCGCGTTGCCAACCGGTCCGAGCAAGTTGATCGCGGATATCTTCCCATCTGCCGCCCGCCGGGCACACCGACCGCGCTGCCACCAGTTCTTCACGAAGCCTGGCGACAAACTCCGAGTCACTCTCTGACAGGTCCGCAGGCAATGCCTCGAGAGCTTGCTGGGTCGCGCCAAAGCGACCGGTGTAGAAGTACACCACCAGCCGGTCCATCGGCCAGAGTTGTGCCTGCGCCCAGATATTGGCCCCGACACCGATCAACAGAATCGCAAAAATCCACCGGCGCAGAACAAGCCCTCGACGCTCAAAGAGTTCTCGAAACCACGGATCGCCTTCACACCGTAGCAAGTGGTCGATGCGCGTCTCGTCGCTGGGATGACGGAAGCTCGACTTGTTTCCCGAACCACCAAACATGCTGCCGAACTTGAGGAGCGCGAGGATGCACGGGCCCGCACCACCAAGAGCTTCGGCTGACAACTGATCAGCCTCCAGCTCGAAGCGATGTGCAAGCTGGCGGACTACCCGCAGACCAACCAGGATCACGAGGACCAGCAGCGCGAGTTGCAGGTACTCGTCGAACTCTCCAAACCCCAGAGCCAGTAGAGGGTGCAGGAACAACATCGGCAGCACCACGACCGCAACCAGTAGCAGAGGATGGCCTGCGCGGGCGTGACCAACCTCGTGAGCAACCACGCCGCGCAGCGACACCGGGTCGAGTGCTCGCAGCAATCCATCCGTCAAGATCAGGTAGCGCAGTCCGGGAATCGGCCCTACCAGGCCAGCGTTCACAATCCGACCATCCGAGTGCAGTTGCAGGACATCCTTGGCCGGAAAGCCCAACAAGCCGGCGGTTTGTTCGACGTCCGCGGGAACCTCTCGTGAGGTCGGCAATACCCAGCGCGACAGCGGCGGCAAGATCGCGGCCATGCCGATCAGCAGCAATCCCATCGCCACCATCAGACCAACGCCTGTCGCGTACACCAACAACTCGAGTTCCCTGCTGAGTCGGATGAGGTCGAGAACCGCGAAGAACAGCAGCGGTGGGATGGTCAGGAACCCGATCATCCTGCCGCGCAGCGGCTGGGTCTCATACCCTGCCCGAGGCCCCACCACCCGCGCCGCCTGTTTCCGACCGACCGCCGCCGACATCTCCAGCAGGATCAGCGGCACCAGCGAGACGAGAAACTGGAGCAGAGCAGAGTGCCCAGTCCACGACTCAATGAGATTGTGCAGGTCTCCGGGGCCCAGCAACACCCAGCAAACTACGGGTATCGGCAGCAACCCGAGAACCAGGCCCGGCAAACGGAGCGCTGCGGCTGCCAAGCGGCCACCGGTACGCGGACGGAGACGGGCACGCCCAGACGGGCGCAAGGCAAAGCGCGCCAACACCCAGGGGAGGATCACCAGCACCAGGTACGGATACAGCCTCGAGGGGTCCGGGTCCCTCGGCAGGCTGTGCGTCAAGTCCTCGGCGGAGATGATGCAGAACAGGCCGAGTATGAACGAGAACGGCAGCGGCACGGATCAGCGGGGAGCCTTGTTCTTGCCGTTGCGGCGATCCTCTTGCTCGCGTTTGCCGAAGGCCTTCTCGACCATCAAGACAAATCGCGGGTCCTTACGGACCAGGTTGATCTCCGGATCACTGTCGAACAGCGCCCGCTTGACACGCATGGAGGAATCGACGTCCGCAGAGTTGTTGATCGCGAGGCATTTCTCGAGGAACTCCAAGGCCGAACGACGATCCCCCGAAAGACACATGCAACAGGCAGCGTTGTAGTAGTTGACCGGGAAGACGATGCGGGCCGATTCCGCAGCGCGCAGGAATTCACGGTAGGCGACGGCGCCAAACGCGTAATCCCGAATCCCGTAGTGGATCTTGGCGAGGTCTCGCTTGGCCAGCAGCGCAACCTCCGCCTCCTCGGACGCAGCCTGTTTCTCGAGCGCGCGGATCTTCACCTTGATCAGGTCACGCCTGCCCCACTGGGCGAGCGCGTAGGCCAGGCCAAGCCGCAGGTATTCAGGCTCGACCTCGACATTGTTCGCCATGATCTCGACCTGCTCGATGGTCTCCGGATCCGGACCCTTGGGGTAGAGGTCCCGCAATGCCGGTATCACCAACCAGCGACGGGTATCGGGATACCACTGTGGCGTATCGAGTAGCAGTCGCATGTAGAACTCGCCCACCACCGGTTGCAATCGACCCAAGCCGCCATACTGCCCGGCATACCTGGTAGGACTCTTCTCGACCTTCTTCAGCCAGCGCAGGGCAACTTGACCGATGAGGGTGCGAGCCGCCAGGTCCAGCTTGCGGTCTTCGCTCTGGGCAGTCCGCCTGGACCAATGCGCCAACAGGTCCAGGCCGCCCCGGCCGGTTGCCATGACCTTGGCCACGACCTGGTCGCGGGTGGACTCATCGCGATCGCGCGGATCCGCCGCAAACCAGGCATCGAGGGCCTTGCGAAGTTCTGCCATCCGCGCCTGCTCGGTGGCTGGCGTGGTCTGGGTCGCCTGGCCCTTCGTCGGCTGCCCTACAACTCCGCCGGCCAGGAAGGCCAGGAGGAGAGTCTGTGCTACGAAGGTCCGTGACTTCATGGGCCCTGTTCTAATCCCTGGCGCGAATTCGAAACAGGCCCCATCCCCTACCGCGGACCGGCGCCTATCAGGTCGACGATTCCGACGAAGCACCCGCCATCTGTCCACAAAACACTGTGTGGGCCGGGCCTTCCATGAAGGTCGTGGTCGCAGTCCTGCGTATCACCAAGCGTCCACCCAGGAGTTCCACCGTGACTTCGGGCCCAGCCACCTTGCCCAATTCGATCGCCGTGCAGGCCACCGCGGTGGCTCCACTCCCGCAGGCCAGGGTCTCGCCGCTGCCGCGTTCGAATGTCCGCTGCATGATCGTTCCGTCGGCGCGCACCTGCACGACCTCGACGTTGATCCCATCCGCGAACTCCGGCAAGGCCTGCAGCGCTGATCCGATCTCGTGTACCGGTACTTGGCGGGGATCTTCATCGACGAATACCACCGCGTGCGGATTGCCGGCGTCGGCCCCGAAGTACTCATACGTAGTCTCTCCGAGACGCAAGATGGCCGGCGAGGTATCCACCCGGACAGTTCCCATCTCGACCCGTGCTCCGACGACTGCCTCTCCCTCAAACAGCAAGCCCACGGCCTTGATGCCGGCGCCGGTCTCCACGGTGAGGTCCTCGGCGGTAACGTGGCCATGATCGTAGGCCAGTTTGGCGAGGCACCGCACCCCGTTACCACACATCGCTCCGCGCGATCCATCTGCGTTCCACATCAGCATCGCCACATCGGCGACATCACTGGGGGCCAGCACAATCAATCCATCACCGCCAACTCCGAAGTGACGGTCTGCG